>DAOURK010000069.1 GCA_030625085.1 Pseudomonadota bacterium | reverse complement strand
CTGGTCCATATCCACCCAAAGATCAACCTTCCCGTCCGCATTGTTGTCTTCTTTCTGATGGATGGGTTTACCCTTTTGGTACTGAATCCATAGATTCACCCTGTTATCATAATTGGTATCCATTTCCTGCTTGCAAATAATCCCCTCCGAATAGGTGCGAAAACAGTCCATATGCCCATCTTTATTTAAGTCTGAGATACTTTTTTCAACAAGACCCTGGGCATCAAAATAGATTTCAAAATCCATCTTTTTATCATTATTTTTATCCCGAGTTTGTCGACGGATTTTCCCCTTTTCAAAATAGGAGAATTGATCAAAAACCTGGTCGTGATCCGAGTCTTCTTCCATGCGAATAAGCTCATCATTTTTAAAAAATTTTCGCTTATCAAGATGAGTATTAAAATTTGTATCCTGATCAATTTTTACTAATTTTCTATTTTTATCAAAAAACGACCATACATCAATCTGACCCCCCTCATTTTTATCCTGCTCCTGACGCGCGATTTTTCCTTGCTCATAGTAATCCCAAGTGTCCATCTTGCCATTAAAGTCTGTATCTCTTTGAACTTCCGACAATTTACCTTTTTGATACTCTTTGATTACATCTATATTGCCGTCAAAATTATGGTCTCCTTTTTCCACCTTTGGTTTTTCTTCTTCATCGTATTCAATCCACAAATCCGGTTTCCCATCATGGTTAAGGTCCTTGTCAGCGAATAGTATTTTTTTATTTTCACTAAAACGAACCCAAAGATCAATTTTTCCATCACCATTTCGGTCCTGTTCCTGCCGCATTTGAAGACCTGCCTCAAAATAATCCCAGGTATCCTTTTTCCCATCAAAGTCAGTATCCCGGATTATCGAAGAAATTTTCCCTTCTTGGTAAGTTTGCCATGTATCAATCTGCCCGTCAAAATCAGAATCTATTTCCAATCTTTCAAGCTCACCATTGTCACCATAATATTTCCACAAGTCCTCTTTACCATCCTTGTTTTTATCTTCAGCATAGGTTTTGGCCGCCAAATGATAAGGCTGTAGGATACATAAACATAAAACCGCAAACCAAAGGAAAAAGAGCTTGCTTTTTAAGAGGCACTTAAGTGAAAAAAGAATGTCTGATAATTTCATCTTTTAAATCTCACCACAGAGGACACAGAGAGCACAGAGTTTTAAATCTTATTACTGGACTCTGTATCCTCCCTCTGTGTGCTCTGTGGTTAATCTAGCATTTTTTCATAATCACAATTTATGGCCTTGCCAAGTATAAGTCACTTTGCTATTACCTTACCATCAAAAAAAGAAAAAAGCCATAAAGGTTTTCTTCAGATATCCTTACCGAACAAGGCCTTCATGGCTTTAAATGTTTTAAATGTCCTGTAATAGCAAATAAATTAGTCTCTTTGATAAAAAGGGCTGTTTCCAACAAGATGTATTTCAGCTTTCTCTGTAATCTTCATAAATACACAGGTAAAATATAATTTTACTTTTAATTTCATAAATAATCAATCAAAACTATTTTTGAGGGCGTGACCGGGTTTTATTTGCGGAGAGATTCGGGGAGGAAACGAGTAAAGGCGCCGGCTGTGCTTTTTTTTCGAAAATGTTTAAACTGCGGCTTTTGGGAAATTGGGCGGGCATAAAGCTTCAATCCTTGGATAAAAATGGTTTCCCATATCCGCCCTGCCAAAACAAAAATAGTTCCAGGCACAGCCTGAAGTCCTATCTGTCCTACTTGGCCGCCGCTATTTTTGTCTATAATACGATATTCTCTTTGAGAGGGAATATTAGAGTGGATTATACCCTGCTCACCCATATCCATGAGCTTTTCTGTGGCATACAATCGATCGCGACGATAAGCGATATAATCGATATCTATCAGGTGGTTCAGTATGGTCTCCAAGGTTTTCGGATCAGCTAATGGATTGAGCAGGCTCACCAGCTTAAGCCTTTGTTCTCCCCTGATATGGCCATAAAGATAGGAAAATATCTGCTGCACCACAACTGAAAGATCAGGCTCATATTCCAAGGGCTCAATCTCACCCAGCCGGGACATTTCCTCATAAAGCCGGAAGCAATCCTGTTCCGCCTCATCAGCAAAATAACCCAGGGCATGAACGACCTCTTCCTGGCGGCACCCACGACCTATACGCTGCTGGAAGGAAGATGGGGTAATGGGAGGATGATAACAGACTACGCCGTCAAAATCACCAATATCAATACCAATCTCCAATGTGGTAGTGGCCACACAGATACCCCAGCGCCACTGATGCAGGAGCTTTTCGGTTGTTTCACGCACCTGTTTGGATAGGCTGCCGTGATGGATAACAATCCTGTCCTTAGGCCAGAATTCTTTCAGCTCTGTGCCCAGGCGCTCTACATCGCGTCTGCTGTTGGCAAAGATAAGGACCTTGTGCATCCTCTCTTGCCTTATGAATCCGATCAGCTCTTTTAAGTCGGAAAAAAGATCGAGATGAAGGGGCCTCGGCTCACCGAATTTAATGGAGGAAGCAGGCTGAAAATAGCGGAGGGCCGTTTTTTGCGGGTCATAGAGGGTGGCGGATAAGGCAACATACTGCAAGGGCGCTGTTGTATGCTCCTGTCTTATTCGCTCTAATAATACTCGCAGTTGATCCCCTCTAAATCCGGCGTCCAATAAATGTATCTCATCCAAAATAATGGCTTTTAATGTCTTCCAGATTTGGGGTTGACGGCAGAGCAGGGAGTCAAGGGATTCCGGCGTGGTAAAGAGCACCTGTTCCGGCTTTTTTATTGAATATTCACGACGCTCACCTGTTCTCACAGCCGAGCCTACCCCGCACATCTTCAGGACATCCTTAAGCCGATAATAGATATTGTTCACTAAAGCGCGGGTAGGGGCCACATAGAGAATGCCGAGTTGAGCCTGATTTGTTTCAAGCCTTTCAACCAATGGGGCGAAGGCCGCTTCTGTTTTTCCGCTGGCTGCAGGAGAGGATACAATAACGTTTTCACCGGCCAGAATAGAGGGAATAACAGCTAATTGTAGGGGGTTTAACCCGCCGAATCGGCCAAAGAAGGGGCCCCGGGTTTTATTGAGTTTTTTCTTAAGCATTGCTAATTTTACCTTGGGATACATGAGTTATGGGAACTCCCATCTTTTCTCTAGATTAAGGATAAAACATAATAATGTTTAATTTTTATTTGAGGGTACTATTTTTCATTAGGCTTGTAAAGGCGATTGATATGAAATAAATATGCGATTTCTATGCTGATTGTTTCGTTGTTGCCACTGCCCTCATGCATGAAGCATCTATTATTACAGGTGATATAGAATTTAAGAAAGTAGAAAATACAATACGCTAAAAGCCTATATTTAACGTATTGCCGGTCTTCTTCTTATCCTCCTAATCCACTTATTTTCTGAAACAAAGCCTTTTGTTACGATAACAGTGGTTGTATCTGTATCGCTATTGCCTGAGGCGTCTGTGCACTCTACGGTGATGATGAAAATTTTATCAGCGAAATTTCGGGGTTTGCATTTGCTATTTATTTTTAGAGACATATCCCCTGTTATTATATATTCCGATAAAAATAGTCGTGAGAACCACATATTCGATTCATCAGGATAGTCAACATCAACCTCGGTAATCCGGCATGTTGGAGCAATAGCGCCCTTATAAGCTAAATCACATGTTAGGTCAACATCAACCATTTTATAGGCATTGCCGGCCGAAACAATATCAGGTGAAGCAGTAAGATTGGTAATGACCGGCTTTACAATATCTTCAACTGTTATTACCACCGTATCAGTGCTTGTAAAATAACCATTGTCAACTGTTAAGGTAATGCTGGTGGTGCCTACAGGAAGAATTACTTCAGGATTTATTCCTGTTGCCGATTTACTATCCCATGTCCATGTATAGGTTAGAGGAAGGCTTTTGGGATCATAGGATTGTGAGCCGTCAAGGATTACAGACGCTCCATTATAACTTGTCTTCTCAACCGTTTGATCCGGTCCGGCTTCAGCAACCGGAGAACTAATGGCTATAGTATAATCGTTCTTCTGCACGACAGTTATGACCACAGTATCCGAATCGACATAGTAAACATTGTCAACCTTTAAAGTGATGGTAGTTGTCCCTACAGGAAGGGTTATGGTTGGATTTATTCCGGTTATTGATTTACTATCCCAGGTCCATTTATAGATTAAGGGTAGTTCATTAGGGTCGTAGGATTTTGAGCCATCCAGGTTTACAATCGCTTCTTCGGTGCTGGTCTCCTCAACAGTTTGATCCGGTCCCGCATTCGCTACTGGAGGGTTATAAACGGTAATATATTTTATTTTTGTCTCTGTATTCTCGCCTCCGGGGCCAGCAGCAGTAAGCGATACTGTATAATTTCTCGCTGTAGTATAGATATGTTTAGGGTCCTTTTCGGTACTGATTATAGTATCCCCAAAATTCCAAAACCAATTGGTCACTTCTCCTCCTGTGCTGAAAGTAGTAAAGGCCACCCTGAGCGAAGCAGTTCCAGCCCTTGGTGTTGCACAAAAATCAATTGCCGGTGCATTACAGTCGTTTACATAAAGGTAGGCAGTTATACTTGCATTCGGGTCTGATTCATAGATGTTTTTTACGGCCACCAGGGTATCCTTATTATAGTTATCCCAAGTATTGGGAATACTATGTTTATCAAAGGTAGTATTGTCGGAATCCCCGGGCCAGGGATCTCCTGCATCTCCATAGGCGTTATTACTGTCACCATAGTTCAGTTCATATTTGCCATCTGCCTGCTCAACATCTATAGGGTGAATGGCCGGGTTATCTTCATAGAGCATTGTTTCATCTACATGATATATCAACAAACCCGAGCCGGGGAGGGCTTTATCGAACCCTTTTTTTTGTCGATTTTCCACCAGGAAATACTCCGCCCCTACGATTCCCTTTGTCCATAATTGAAATATAGAATAATCTTTTGTTTCAGCCGGATGTATAATTACTGTTTGGTTTCCCAAAATGACCTTTGGAAGTGCCCAACCCAATCTTATTTTTGACCAGGCGCACGGATGTGCGGGGCTGGAACCGGCCGGTGCCCCATTGTACATGCCATAACCCATCAATCCCCATCTTCCAATTCCCGCCGAAATATAATAATCAGGATACAAGTCTTGATCGTACAAACTCGGTAAACCCAATATATGCCCGTATTGGTGACAATAAACACCAATAGTGCTGTCATTGTCATTAGGGTCTTTTTCATACTCCGATATTACTGTATAGGCACTAAAGCGCATTCCATCTAACTCTATATTTGGGTCTTCCATCTGCCACTTGTGCGGCCATATAAAGTCCGGATCTCCAAAAACACATCGTCCCGCATAAACAATAAAAAGGCTGTCCACAACACCATCCCCTGTATTATCGTAAAGAGAATAATCAACATAAGCATCAGCTTTTCTGACAGCATCTTCAGCCAACTTTTGCGTATTATGCGGATAAGCGCCCCATCCATATTGCCCGTAGCAATAATAAGAATAATTTACATCTATTCTAAACCACTCTGGAGAAGTGCCCATTGTACCGTTTACATTTCCATCAACATCAAAGTGATTATAAGATATCTCTTGAAAATAATCCCGCATACTGCCTGTTGAGTATGTTCCCTCACTGAATAAAATGTTTTCATAGAAGTTTGGGTCTGTTCGGCCTACTTGGTCTTTAAAATCAACTAATAATACTAAGGCATTATTAGTTCCTAAAGGCATTTTTTTAATTGGCTCCGGTGCATCCAAGTATGGTGAACGTTTTTTTGCCTGCTGATAGGCTTCTATAGCATGGGTCTTTGATATGGTAGCCATATCCGGAGGAAATGGTTTGGCTGAAACCCGGGTCCCGCTAAAAAAGAGCACAGCCAATATAAGGGTTAAACTAATGGCTGGAGTGATAGTTAAAGTAATAGTTGAAGTAATTTTTGAAATTATATGGCTAAAGCCTTTATAGAGGGGCATTTTATTTTTCTCCTCTTTGAGGTTAATGTTTAAAATTTTTTTCTAAAAAATTAACTAATGTCGCGTCACGCATAAAACGTCTTATAGCCGCATCTGCCTTGCTTGATATTTTGGACACAAGCATAAACATTTCCCAGGGCGCTTTAGAAATGACACGACACTAGGATGTATTCGTAAAAAGTCGTATTCAGAAAATTTGGGTTGTATAAATTCAACAAGTTATATTGTACATATATTCCCATTTTGGACTTTTTACGAGACCATTAACTTGGAAGTCATAAAAAACAAATGAAAATTTTTTGCCGGTCGTTATTTAAGATAGCGGTTTTTTCTGATACATTGCTATATCGTTTAATTAGCATAAATTAACTACACCATAGGTAAAGAAAATTTTTTTTATCGAATAGCTGATTCATTAATTCATGAATGGCCCAATTTTGAGCCGGATTGGGGTGAGTGAATGATGGTTGGGTAGGTTGGTTGGATTGTTACTGCCTATATGTATGCCTTTGATTAAAGAAAAATTGTGAAAAAATTCGCGGTAGCTCAGAGAGCCATGAGGGTTTGATTTTAAGTTGTATATATGCTCAAATGTCAAGAATAAAGATTTGACCCCATTGCCTTGACAATAAAGATTTGACCCCATTGCCCCATTGCCTTGGATTTTGACAAAGCTGTAAAATACAGCTTACGGCGATGGAAAGTGGGGATTTCCTTTATAAACCTCGTTGCTTAAGGCGGAGAATCAATTAAAAGATTTTTTAATGGATGGCATACTGAACATAAAGCATAATAAAATATACAAGAGAAAGAAATATCACTCCCAGATTTAATAATTTTATCATTTTGTATACCCCTTTTTCCCCAGTAATGCTTGTTATTTGTTGCCCCCTTTATCCCCTGTATTGTGCTGTATATTGTTATCTTTCACATTATTATATTTTGAATACACATTATGTCTTACAGCAAAAGTATATACAGAATGCCCAAACAAAGTCAAATTTTTCTAGAGAACTAAAATACTATTATTAAAAAGCCTATTTACAAATAAACAATAATATGGTTTAATAATTTATATTTTTTTATATTTCTTTCATTTTTTCAAAAGTCCTGCGAATTAATTATTGTCATATGATGAAAAAAAGCAATAATGTTTGAATTTGTTAATTTAGTCCAAAATTGAGTGTTTTTTGTAAAAAGAACACTCATAACATTTTGTTTTTATTAAAGTACAATTCCGGTAATTTTATAAAATCATAGTAAATCCTTTGTAAGAGACGTTACCGAGCGTAAGCGTGCGGGAAAAAAGTTCAAGGAAAATGAAGGCTTGTATAGAATTATTTCCGAGCAATCTATGATGGGCCTTTTAATTGTTAAGAATCAAAAGGTTGTTTTGGTCAATCAAGCCTATGCCGACATCACTGGTTATTCTGTAGATGAAATGCTTAGTTGGCCGTCCCGCGAGCTGTTCAAGATGATTCACCCCAAAGACCGGGAATTTATGATCGAGCAGGAAAGACTAAAAGAAAATAACCAGCCGGATTATGTTGCCCACTATCATTGCCATATGGTGCGGCCCAGCGGCGAAATCCGGTATGTTGAGCTTTATTCCAAGCCAATTCCCTACGCTGATCAATACGCCAATTTTGTTGTATTAAACGATATTACCGACCAAAAGCAGGCGGAGTTAAAATATGAAAAAATTATCCAAAGCTCAATTGATGGCTATTTTTGTACAGATACGAAAGGGGACTTTTTTGATTCTAACGATTCCTACAATAGAATGATAGGGTATTCCCGAGAAGAACTATTGGCCATGAATTTATCGGATATCGAAGCGCAAGAAAGCGTCGGAGATGAAATTAATATTTAGTAAAATATAATTTTTACTGTAGCAGGTATTTCCATGGTAAAAAATAGCTGGAAAACAGTATAAATTTTTTTTTTTTATTATGCCATCAAGTTACTGATTGAGGTGCTATTTAATATATTTTTCCAATCCCTCCTTTTTTAAAATTTTACCAATATCAGCATTCGTCTTGCTGATGATGAGTTGCCCTTTTTTATCCGCAGATTTGATATAACTTAAAAGAAAATTTAATGGGGTTTTATCAATAGCAGTGACTTCATTAAAATCCAAGGTCATTTTATTCCATGAAATAGGAACAAATTCATTCATCTTTTTCTTTAATCCATCAAGTATAGAATCAGTCAGCTTCCCATATAAAATAACCTTGACTTGCTTTAGCGGCCATTTGGCCCGGTGGTGGTCAGTCCAGTCCTTTGGTATCCATCCGGAAATAATAGTGGCAAGACTGCCCGGGTTGGCATACACCCCCAAGTACCAATGCCCCAACCATCCAATGCCAAACATGGCGAAGGCAAGAACATGCAAGGGGTAACTCCACTGAATTAGGGCGCTGTTGGTAAATTGAGCCGGATAAAGCATAATATAACCGGTAATGGAAGCAATTAGTCCAAAAAAAAGCGTATACCAAAAGAAAATTTTTTGTCCGGCATTAAATTTGGCCAAGGGCGGAACATCATCAGTACGTATAATATATCCCCCTGCCTTAATCAGCCATTTGAAATCGTCAGCCTCAAAAAGGCAATCCTTAAACCAGATAATTAGAACGGGGAAAAGGGAAATAAAAAATACTAAACCAAGTAAATGATGGATAAATTTCATTGCATATGGCCCCCCAAAGACCGGTTGCATAAAGTTTAAGAATTGAAAAGCTAAGGCTGATCCGGTAATAAATAGCAAAATTAAGGGGCCGGCTAAAAGCCAGTGGACAATTCTTTCTGTTTTCGTTGAGGCCAAAACCATTTTGTTATAGTTCATCAGTGTTCGCCTCCTTCTCCAATTTTATGAGGCCCATGAATTACATAATGAAGTAGAGAAGCTACTATGGTAAAAGGAACGCCCCAAAGGGCTACAGGCCTAAACACCTTATGCCACCACCAGACAGAGGCAGGCACTTGTGGCTCCTGTTGTAATTCGTAAGTGCTTGGTTTATCCGTAAGGGCGTATACCACATGCAATCCTTTTAATTCATTTTCGCCATAGATGACCTTTGCCTGGTTTTTTTTAGCCTCCTTAATTACTTCACCCCTTTCTCCAAAGGTGAGTGCGCCGGTCAAGCAGGTGGCTACGCAGGCCGGTTCTTTACCCTGACTGACTCTCTGTTCACAAAGATTACATTTATAACTTTTTTTAGTGAATTCATCATAGAACGGCGCGCCAAAGGGACAGTTACTGACACAATATTTACAGCCAATGCATTTATCGGAATCAAAAAAGATGGTTCCATTTTCCAATTTCGTAATCGCCCCTGGAGATGGACACACTATAAGGCAGGTTGCCTCTGTGCAGTGCATACAAGCATTTCGTATAAAGTTCCACTTTACCTTAGGATAAGAGCCGGTTTGTATTTTTTTGATACGATTGGCAAAATTCCCCTCATTCCATTGGTATTCCGCTTTACAGGCCATAACGCAGGCTTTACAGCCTATGCATTTTTCAGCATCGTACAAAATGGCCTTTTCATTCTTTTTTTGCTCTGACATACTGCACCTCAAGGTCTTTCTAATTTATGAGTTATTTCTTATCTTGTTCACTATCCATAGCAATACGGAATCCGATAAATTCCTTACGAATGCTGACACTTAGACCAAAACGCCCGCTTGATCGTAACATCAAGGGAGGAAAACACCAGGCTCCGCCACGTAAAACCCTTAGTTTACCGGTAGCAGGGCCTTGGGGATTTTTAGCAATGGCTTCTTTATAATAAACCGGAGAATACCAGTCGCTACACCACTGGAGAACATTACCAACCATATGATATAGGCCGTAATTATTTGGTGCATACTCTTTCGCTTGGGCACAGTATGAATACCCATCATCTATGGCAAGACCCGCAGCCCAGATATCCTTTTCTTTTCCATATTCCTTTTTATCAGCAAAATTGCATTGGGTTCCATCAGGGGGAGTATCTCCCCATGGATATAATTTAGCTTGTAAGTTTCCCCGAGCGGCATACTCCCATTCGGCCTCAGTAGGAAGGCGGTATTTTCTGCCTTCATTTTCACTGAGCCACTCGCAAAATTCTTTGGCATCCTGCCAGGAAACAAAGACAATGGGGTAACCCTTTTCAGGAGAATATTTTTTTACCTTTTCCCATTCGTTCCATTCCGCACTACTACTCTTACAGAATTTTTCCCATTGGGCATTGGTAACAACGGTATCGGAGAGAAAAAATGATGCCAGTTCGACCTTATGGGCGGGTTTTTCATCAGATCCGCCCATATTACATTGGTCGCCCATTAGAAACGTTCCCCCCTCTATAAAAACCATATTCATGCCCACAGAATTTTTAAAACTCTGGGCATAAAGATGATGAGCAGAGCCAAAGGAGATAATTAGTAAGGCGATAACCAGAATACGGGGCCAATTTCTCATTTCTTAACTCCAGAATTGATAAAATTTACCTCTTCCATTGCATATTCAGCCCATAAGGCTTCATTTTTTAAAAAGGAGTTGCCCATGACGGCGACCTCTCGCCAAAAAATATTTTTAGTGTTTTTAAAGATTTGTGTAAAAAAAGGGTCTCCCCAGGTACTGAGGTGTTTTTTAAGGAAGCTTCTTTGACCTGTAAGATAAAATTTGGTTTTTAGATGATCCCCGGAAGTATCCAGGGTTTGAATTTCTTTGGTAATTAAATAAGCCATAAACTCCATTTCCACGGCAATGTGATCCGGGGGCTCGGTAAATTCCCGGGTAAGTTCAAGGCCATAGGATGTATAAAATTGAGAGATCGCAACAGTGACCTCTCCCATGACATTTTTATCATAAGATTTATAAAAAGACTCATATGGTACAGCAACAATTCCTTCATAGGAATTTATAAAAAGGCGCGTATATTCAATTGACAAATCCTCAAGGATACTCTCCTGGTCATTTTCCGATATCATATACCCATGGATATTCTCTAATGATTGGTTGGAATTGATATCTAGGTGTTGTAAAGCCCAACAAATATTTTCCATAGCGGGAGAATTTCGAAAAGCAAAAACCATATTTTCATGAGGATAAAACAGGATGCTCTTAAAAAATTCATACAGCATCAATCGAGCCCTTTTTTCCTCAAAGCTTTGAGCAGACAAAACCCTGTCCACAGAACCCGCTGTTCTGTTATTCCTATTTATTGTATCTGTTAGTACTGTTGTCTTCATAAACGCAAACCAGTTAATTACACTTTATACACTTTCACTAAAATATCTGCATCAGCGGCATTGGCAGAGGGATCATTAATCTCTACCATTTTTTGTATGGGAATATCAGCCATTAATTCCCCATCATTGGCTCCATGATTTGCAGTCCTGGTAAGAAATTTAGACCAATGTCCATAGCCGTGCGGTACACTTATGGTATCAGGTCGAATGCCTTCGGTTACCATAGCCCTTAACTGAATTTTCCCATGAACGGATTCTACGCAGACCATATCTCCGGTCTTAATGGATAATTCTTTGGCCTTAACAGTATTAACCCACACGAAATTCTCCGGAACCAGTTCGTGTATCCAGGGAATATTTTGAGTGCGGGCATGAATATTAAGGGGAGACCGGTCGGTGGTAAAATAAAAGGGAAATTCTTCAGTTGGTTGTAATATCCACTCGTCTTTAAATATTGGTAAAGGCGGGTAACCATGTTTTTCCAAGGTATGGGAATAAAGCTCTATTTTACCTGAAGGGGTGGAAAGTTTTGTTAAGTCCTTCGGTTTAAACCTTTTCTTTATACTGAGAATCCCTAACCTTTTCAAAATAGTATACGTTATGTCCAGGTATTTAAATTGCTGATTAAAACCCTCTTCCCCCTGAGGAGGCATAAATTTCTCAATATTCATTCTCTTAGCTATTTCAGTTTTAATTTCAGCAAGTTCCTTGGCCTCATAAAGTGGTTTAACAACAGGCTGCATCACCGAAACCTGGGCGTATAATGCATTCAGTGTTCGAGGTGATATCCCTTTTCTCTCTAAATAGGTTACTTCCGGCAAAACAATATCAGCTAAAGTAGCCATCTCATCAGGATAAATATTAATATTAACCATAAAGGGAATTTTACTCAAAGCCTTGGCTACCCTGGTAGGATTAGAAAAGGCAAATAGTCCCTGATTATAAACAATGGCTGCTTTAACAGGATATGGCTTCTCCTCTAATATGCCCTCGGCAATACACTGAATGACTCCATCGCCGGAAAGAGGATAGGGATTGAGGAGAGGAAATTTTTCAGCCCCGTCAATCCTTAAAAAAGTTTCCATTTCCGGCGGTTCTAATTCAGGACTATTTCTAACTAATCTGGGCTTGCGGGGAAAAATCATCCCTCCTCTTACTTCAATATTACCGGTAATGGCCGACAGAATATTTTCAGCATGGACAAGATAAAATCCTTCTCTGCGCATAACATGGACACCACGCTTATAGTGAGGCAAACAGGCTGGTTTGGTGGTGGCAAACTCGCGGGCAATGCGGGTAATAGTCTGGGCAGGCACGTCACTTATTTTTGAAGCCCATTCCGGCGTATATGTTTTAACAGCCGGCCAGAGCTTCTCAAACCCATAAACATTCTTTTGGACAAATTCTTTGTCGTACAGTTCTGTCCGGATAATATAATGAATCATGGCCAGGGCCACGGCAATATCAGTTCCGGGTCTGATAGGTATCCATTCTGTAGCCATTGAAGCAGTTGTGGAAAGCCTAGGTTCAAAGATCACCGCTTTGGCGCCTGCGGCAAGGCCCTCAACAAACGGTCTAGCCATGACATTTTTAGCCTTGCCTGGCATATCCCAGCCAAAGGCAAGGATATATTTGGTCTGGGGAAAGTCAGGGATAAGATACCTTTCTCCAAAAGCCACCTTATTGCCTACTACCCGAGAGCTGTTGCATTTCGTATGATGGCACAGATCATTAGGGCTCCCTATAGCCCGCAGAAAATCTTTCCCTTGATGATACCCTAACCAAATTATATTCTTGGCGCCAAACTGATTTTTTACCTCCAACAAATTTTTGGCAATAGTATCAAAGGCCTCATCCCAGGAAATTCTTTTCCATTTGGGATCAATCCCGATTCCTTTTTGTGGGTTGGTACGTTTCAGGGGATATTTAAGTCGGTCAGGATCATAGAGGAGGCTAATGCCGGCATTGCCCTTGCCGCATAATTTTCCTCCACCCTGCTGGTCTTTTGGATTTCCTTCCAGCTTAACTAACCTGCCATCTTTCACAAAGGCAAACAGAGCACAATGGCTGGCACAAAGCCCGCAGGTGCTTTTAATGCGTTTAATATCCGCAACCTGGTCGGCCTTTACTTTTTTCAGAGAGGGTTTTTCCTGAAGGGCTTTGACTGAAGAGGGCAGCAAACCCAAACTTGCTGCTCCGGCTCCCGCTAATTGTAAGAATTTTTTTCTGGTAATTTGCACTAATAAATCCTCTGCATTGGCTTAATCCATCTTCACGGATGGATAATTCAAGTATTCTATCACCCCGACGCCGTTGATTCCATAATTATTCCCAGCTTCTTATAAAGAATGGCCTGCGTGTATTTGCTTCTGGCCTCCGGTGATTGAGGACTTAGATCAATCGCCTTTTTGAAGTTTTTAATAGCCGTATCATAATAGCCTTCGTAAAATGAGAGATCGCCTCTAGCCATATGCAGTTTGAACTGAAAGGTTGTGGTAATTTTTTTTTCGGTAACTGGTGTATTTTGGCGGGCGTTAACAAAAGATGGGTTAATAATCGTAAGCAGTACAAACACTAGACTAAGAGAACAAATTTCTCTTAGTCTGCTGGGGGAGTATTTTTTCAACATAAATTATCCTAGCATTATTTACTTACATCAGGCGGATAAATAAATTTGGGATCAATGGTTTTTACTTCAAACATTTTTTCCGAGGGCAGTTTTTCTTTAACATAGCCTTTTGAAAAGCCTTTCAGCATATTATACACATTTTCATACCCGGCCTTAACCAAATCATCAGCCGCCTTAGCGCTTCTTTTCGAGCTACCGCAATAAACAATAATCTTGTCGGTAGGCTTGGCCAATTTGTTGACATAAGTCATAAAATCAGGATTTTTAGTAAATTGATAACGGCTCATGGGTGCCTTTTGCGTTATATCAGGAGCGAAGGCATACTCTTTACCTTTTTCAGTAAATTTTGAACTCATGAGCCAATAAGGAATATTAAAAGCCCCTGCAATATACCCGACAAATTGGAATTCAGGCTGAGTCCTCACATCAAGGAGAATTACTTTAGAATTTTTTTGAATCATATCATAAGCTTCTTTACAGGTAATATTTTCAGCTAATTTGGCTTCCGCTGACCAGGCTGAAGCTTTAGGCAGTAAGGAAATTATCATGATAAGGCTTATTAAGACTAAATATTTGGTTACTTTTTTCATAATGCTCTCCGTTTTATAATATGGGTTAATAGATTAATAGGGTTATAAATAATAAGGTAAACAAATTATTCAACTTTCGCATTTTTTGTAAAAATTAGGCATTAACCTAAACGTTATCAATAAGTTTACCGTATATTTAAAATTTAACATTTTTGGCAACTTTTTTAAATAGTTACATGAAAAGTGCAAAAGTTGAATAAATTAATGGGTTTATATTATAGCTTAATAGTCTATAAATAATTGTCTACCGGTTAATATTTATAATATTTTTTAATAATAAATTTTTCTAGAAATTTTATAACATAAGAGAAAGATAAATGTCAAATATTTTAATTTATACTTCCATAATCGGCTACCAACGTAAGCCGGTATACCCAGTAAAATTAAGGGACTAAGTCTTCCCAACTTTTAAGGGTATTAGTTTTATTTATGGACAATATCAAAATTGAGACAATTAAATTATACTGTCCCGGCTTAATTTGGTAGTCTCATACTCCAATCCAGCAATTTTAATTTTAGCTTCTCTCTCAGCTTTAAAAATATCAGTACAGTGCAGGATTTTAGCTTAGTCCGGACAAAATATTTTTTCTATTTTGCAGAAGTTATTCACTGATGCAATTGTAAAAAGTCTTATCAACGTGTCTTTTCGAACGAACGTGAGAAAACTTTATTACACAATATGCTGAAAAATAAAGGATTTTTTCCTGAAGTCGAAATGACAAATTTGCCAAAAACGACTTTTTACGAAACCATCATCTTTAAAAATAATTTTAATTCCGCCTAATAAACCTTTTTCTCATTAAACCATTAAACCATTAAACCATTAAACCATTGACACACACTTGAATTGGGGGGCAAGTTACTGGAGTAATGATATCTACCAGCGATTAATTTGTCAGCATTGGCTTAAGCGCGAGCCCAAAAGCAGTGAACTGGTTGTTGTAGCACGACTCTCCAATATCCTGATTGTAGCCATAGCGCTTATCATTACCGCGAATCTGGGCTCTATTCAAGCTGCCTGGCGCATCTCCCTGCTATTTGGCGCAGGAATGGGGTCAGTGCTGGTGATGCGGTGGCTTTGGGAGAGGATTAATCTATATTCCGAACTGGCGGCTATGGTCACCTCTTTAGTTGTTGCTCCTCTGCTTTTATTGTTCACCAAAGCAGAATGGATTAGGCTGGCAGTCATGGCCGCTGTTTCAACTACGGCAGCCATTATGGTTACCTTTTTTACACCCACCAGTGAAGAAGTGTTGAAGCGATTTTATACTAAAGTTCGCCCCTTAGGCTTTTGGAAAAAGACGGCACTACTCATCGACCAAAATCCGCATATTCCCTTAGAAGGATTGCAGAAAGAAATAGTAACTATTCTCCTTACCTCTTTGTCACTTTTTTTCATGTTGATTGGAACTGCAAAACTTATTCTCCCCATGCCGGGACAGTCTTTTCTTATCCCTATCGGCCTTATTATTATAGCCGCATTACTTATTCCTATTTGGTGGCCAAGGGCAATTCCAAGGCATTAAAATTTTTGTTAAAATACCTCTTATCAATCATTATTTGAAGATTGATTTTGCGGAGAAGGTTTTTTTCTGTATAAAAGCAGGCTGTTGGAGACAACAGTGATGCTGCTCATGGCCATAGCCAGGGCTGCCAGGATAGGGTGCAGTTGTCTTAAAAAATCAGGCAAAAAGGTAAAGGGGTATAAAACTCCGGCAGCCACAGGAATAAGAGCGAGATTATAGAAAAAAGCCCAAAAAAGATTCTGTCTGATAGTCCTCATGGTGGATCGACTGAGTTGAATTGCTTCAGAAATGCCGAATAAATTCCCGCTCACCAGGGTAACATCTGCCGCGGCCATGGCTATATCAGTTCCTGTCCCAATAGCAATACCTACATTTGCCTGGGCTAGGGCAGGGGCATCATTAATGCCGTCACCCACCATCCCGACTATTTGTCCAACCCTTTGAAGCTCCTTAATCTTTTTTGATTTTTCTTCAGGTCTGACTTCAGCCAAAATCTCGGAAATATCTACCTGCGCGGCTATAGTCTCGGCCGTATGAAAATTATCTCCCGTGAGTAAAATCACCTCCATGTTTTGACTTTGAATTGCTTTGATAGCTTCTCTTGATTCAGGTTTAAGAGGATCGGAAACAGAAATAAGTCCGGCAAGATTATTTTCTATGGCCACTAACATAACAGTTTTCCCGGCATTCTGGAGAGAATAAATAGACTTTTCCGCAACGCTTATATCTATCCCCATTTCTTGAAACCATCCGGCTTTTCCTACCCGAACAAGCTTTCCTTGTATCCTGGCTTGTACACCACGCCCCCCTGAGGAGCGAAATGCTTCGGCATCAAAAAGACTAATTCCTCTTTGTTCCGCTTCTTTAACAAGTGCCTTTCCTAAAGGATGTTCGGACCCCTTTTCTGCTGAAGCCACTATCTTTAAGAATTCTTCAACTCCCTGGCAGTGAGAATTCAGAACAACAATTTCGTCAATCGCTGGTTTCCCTAAAGTTATCGTGCCTGTCTTATCAAAAACAATGGTTTTCAGTTGAGTGGCCTTTTGCAAAGCCTCACTATTTTTAAAAAGAATCCCTTTATGGGCTCCTTTTCCCATCCCGGCCATAATAGCCGTAGGAGTTGCCAATCCCAAAGCACAGGGGCAGGCAATAACCAAAACAGCCACCAGGCGTATCATAGCCGGAACAAAGTCGCCTCCAATAAACCACCACATGCCAAAGGTTACTAAAGCAATGCTGATCACTGCCGGAACAAAAACAGAAGATACCTTATCAGCCAGGTCCTGAATAGGCGCACGACTTCCCTGGGCCTCTTGAACCATCCGAATAATCTGAGCTAAGGCAGTATCTTTTCCCACCTTTTCAGCTTTCAAGGTGAGGACTCCATCAGTATTTATGGTTGCCCCAACCACCCGGTCACCGGGTTGCTTATCAACGGGCAAAGGCTCCCCTGTCAGCATAGATTCATCAACTGCCGATTCACCTTCCAAAACAATCCCGTCAACAGGAATACTTTCTCCGGGGCGAATAAGAAGATTATCCCCTACCTGCACCTGAGAGAGGGGGATTTGCCTTTCTTCTTTCTCTTCAATAATGACCGCAGTTTTCGGGCTTAAACCCATAAGTTTTCGGATGGCCTCTCCTGTTTTCCCTTTGGCCCTTGATTCCAACATCTTGCCGAGTTTGATTAAGGTAATAATTACGGCTGATGTTTCAAAATACGTGTGCCGGCCAAGGGGAGGGTAGAGAAGAAGAGCCAGGGAATAAAAATAGGCCACAGATGAACCCATAGCAACCAGCACATCCATATTGGCGCTTCCATTTTTAAGGCTTCTTAAGGCGCCTTTATAAAAATCCCATCCTGTGTAAAATTGCACGGGTGTGGCCAGGGCCCAAAAAAGCCAGTTGACCCAATCGGCATGAATCCACACGCCTAATAAATCAAAATCTCTTCCCATGCTGAGAAAAAAGAGGGGAATGGTGAATATCAGACCCACAAAAAATTTGCGGGTTTGATTAACTATATCCGCTTTTCTTGCGGCTCGCTCCACATCCTGTGTCTTCTCTTCGGCTTCCGGATGAATTGGTGGAAAAGCCTTATAACCGGCTTTTTCAATAGCAGCTATTATCTCTTCAATAGAGGTTATGGTGGGAATATATTCAACAACGGCAAGTTCTGCGGCAAAATTAACCGAAGCTTTCACCACTCCTGCTAATTTGGTACGTAAGGCCTTCTGAATGTTCATCGCACAACCCGCACAAGACATGCCCATAATAGGCAGTTCAACCTGCGCAGTGGTTGCACCCTGATCAACCCCTTCAACCACTTCATCATGGGTATTGAAGCCTAAATCCCGATCTTGAATGTATTCCTTTTTCTTACTGGTCATTTTTTTTCATTTTCTCGCCGCCGATAAATATCTGTATCATTGGGGTCAAATCTTTATTCTTGACAAAAAACTTTTTGTCAAGAATAAAGATTTGACCCCTCTAAAGTGCTTTTTAAATTAGTTAATTTGGATGGTCTTGTAAAAAGTCCGAAATTGGGGGCTTCGCACAACATAACTTATTGAATTTATGTAACCCAATTATTGTAAAAACGACTTTTTACGAATGCATCATAAAATGGATAGAATAAAAAAAAGGGGAATCCTGTTAAATCCGGTTGATTCTATCTGATGGACCCGTAAAAAGTCCAAAATGGGGATATATGCACAACATAACTTGTTGAATTTGTGTAACCCAATTTTTATAAAAACGACTTTTCACGAATGCATCCTGTCTAATTTAATTTAATATGATAACAGAGTCAACAGACAATTCATATTCTTCGTCTTCATTTTTATCAAGAACACGGACTTTCTCTACATCTTCACTTCCCTTTATTTCTAAAAGCTCCGATTCATACAGCACCTTAACGTCAGATCTTTTCAGCTTAGTTTTTATATCAGAACTTCCAGAAATATCTTTTGAAGACGAGAGAAAAACTACCCTTCCTGTTTGCTCGGTCAATGCCATAGCCAGTTCAATGGATTTGTTGCCTCTATCAGGCACAATTACTCTTTTATCCTTAAATTGAGAAATATCATCAACCCTATGATAAAGGCCATGGTTGAGAAATTTTTGTTCCCCTATAATTTTTTTATTTTCCGGAGGGATTTCTTTTTGAGCTTCTTCAGGTTGTTGAGCCTGCATTTTTCGATAATTTTTGATGGCCTCATGAAGTGCATCAGCAGCCAGATTTGAACAATGCATCTTTATCGGCGGCAACCCGTCCAGTTCGCTGGCCACATCTTTGCGTGATACTTTCATGGCCTCATCAAGAGTTTTGCCTTTAACCATCTCGGTGATCATGCTGCTGGTGGCAATGGCCGACCCGCAACCAAAGGTTTTAAATTTGATATCCACAATCCTATCATTTTCCACCTCTATATAAATATCCATGAGATCACCACATACCGGATTGCCGACTCTCCCCATAGCCACATTGTTTCCTTCCAGGGACCCGACATTACGAGGGTTTCTGAAATGGTCCATCACTGTTGGTGAATAATGTAAGGTGCCCATTCTCTTTTCTCCTATTCCCTATAAATGGGGGACAATTCTCTTAATTTATGAACAATACCCGGTAACACCTCAATGACTTCATCAATATCCCTTTCTTTATTGAACCTTCCACAAGTCAATTCTAAAGACCCATGAGCTTCCTCGTGAAGCAGCCCTAAGGAAATCAAGGTATGAGAGGGCTCCAGCGTTTTTGAGCTGCAGGCCGAACCAGTAGAAACGGCAATTCCCTTATCATTTAACGATAAAAGCAATGATTCGCCTTCAATACCCGCAAAACGAAAATGGGCATTATTGGGCAAACGTTTCTTGAGATGACCATTTACATGACATTTGGGAATTATCTCAGGGATATTTTTCAGTAACCGGTCCCGATAGTCGGTAAAGCGTTTGACTTCCTCACCCATTTCTTTGGCTATGATTTCTGCGGCTGTGCTCATGCCCACCACTCCGGGAATATTTTCTGTGCCGGAGCGAAGGCCCTTCTCTTGTCCTCCTCCAATTATCAGGGGATTAATTTTCACTCTTTTTTTTACATATAGGACGCCAACTCCCTTGGGGCCATAAATATCATTTGACGACAGGCTGAGAAGATCAATATGATCTTTTTGAACATCTATAGTAACAAGGCCCTCAGCAGCCACTGCATCGGAATGAAAGGCAATGTTTTTTTCTCTGGCTATTTTTCCTATTTCCGATATTTCCTGAAGGGTCCCTATTTCATCGCTGGCATAGCCTATGGAAATCAGGATTGTTTTTTCGGTTATCCTGTTTACCAGTTTATCAATATTTACCCGGCCGTATTGATCAACAGGTATCTTGCTTACTTCGAATCCGCACTTTTGTAAATATTTGGCAATATTGTGAATAGAGATATGTTCAATCTCCGATATGATAAGGTGGTTTCCCTTATCCTTATTTCTCATGGCGTATCCGATAAGGGCCAGGTTGTTTGCTTCAGTAGCGCCGGAGGTAAAAATAATCTCTTCTTTTTCCCCTCCGATGAATCGAGCCAAATTTTCCCGGCATTTTTCCAAAATCTCTTCGGCCTTGTCACCTTCTTTGTGCAATGAAGAGGGGTTTCCGAAATGGTCAAAATAATAAGGAAGCATTGCCTCTATGACCCTCTGATCTACCGGTTTTGCTGCCTGGTAGTCAAGATACACATTCATTATAAATATTCCCTCTCTAGGTACCCAGCTTTAACCTGCAACATATATATGACTCCGTTGATTTACTATGATTTTATAAAATTACCAAAATTGTAGTTTAATAAAAACAAGGTGTTACAGTTACTCTTTTCGCCAAAAATACTCAATTTTGGGCTAAATCAACAGAGTCATATATATAGATTTTCAGATATTAAATTTCCATACTATAGCGCAAGGGCTTTAGCAGTGCATTTTGGCAGGGCTAAAGCCCTGCACTACAATTGTCTAAATATCGATTATGAAATTATTTTTCCTGAAAAACTATAGCTTATAAAATCTCTTCCTGTAAGAGCCTTTTCCTGAGACTAAAACCACATGGTTGCATCAGCCTCTAAGGCAAGGTCATTTAATGTTCCGGCGCCCACTATCTTCAATCCTTCAATTAATTTAACTTCTCCCCAACCCAACATCTGCTTTGAGGCGGCACATACAAAAATCTCAATGCCCATATCCAAGGTCTTTTTTATCATGTCCATGACGCTGGGAAAATCTCCCACTTGTATTTTTTCCGCGTTACCCGGCGTTAGTATTCTCAAACCCTGTCCCAGATAATATAGTTGTGGTTTTATATCCATAGCTTTGGCCGTTTGAGCCAAAACTAAAGGTGAATATTGTCTTTCCGGCGCATCGCTTGTCTGAACATAAAGTATTGATTTTTCATCTTTCATTACTTTTCTTCCCCCTTTTTTATGAGAAAACGTAATTGCCCCTTATTATTTTCAAACAGAATAATCTCATTCCCAGTTCTTTTAGCAAATCGTTTTATATCCTCTTCTGCTGCAGGATCATCGGAAAGCACTTCCAATATCTCCCCAATTTTTAAACTATCCATCTGTTCGCGAGTTTGAAATAGAGGTTCCGGACAGTATAAACCAAAGCAGTCAAGTGTTATTTTTGGCTTTGGTAAATCGGACAAAACTTATCGCTCCTTCCCTGCGGGGTTTTTTATCTCCCGGCTTATCTGACTAATATTTCAAATGTATAACTATTATGCCTATTGATTTGGGAAAGTAATTACGCTCTCGATATTCAATTAATAGTAGCGCAGCTAAAGTCTTTCACTACAACTATAAAATTATTTATCTATAAATTTTATTTCTTAAAAGTTATATATAAATTTTTTAGATATTAAATTTCATACTGTAGCGCAGGGCTAAAGCCCTGCGCTACTTTTGTCTAAATATCGATTATGAAATTATTTTTATGAAAATCTATAGATCTAAAGAACAATAGATGGTCGGTATATTTTTCTTTTTTTTGTGACCTGGTTTAGAGCATTAAAAAAACCAACCCTACCTTAAATAATGAATGTGTTTGAAATGATAATTTTTGCGCCGCTAGCATTGGCCAATTGCACAGTATCATTTGTACTTCCCCCATCGACCACGATAATTTCAGCATCAGAGGCTGTTTGAACGCCCTTCGTTTGAAAAACCCTGCCTTAGTCTCGGAAAAACCTTAGATTCGTTCATGAAGACCCTGAGAATACTGTCCTCGGCTGGGTTCGTTGGAGTGATGAAGGTGGAGCAGGGAATGTCTATCTTTGCGTGGCGCATCTTGGTGATAACGAGTGGGCTAAAAAAGAATACGCTATTTACACCGGTTGGGGGGCGGATCAACGGTGGATTCAGGTATTCAATTCACAGGCGGAAAGCTACGGGGGTTGGGCTGAATCGGGCACATTGGGTTATGTGTGATTATGATAGCCTAAAATTCCCCCACTTTAAGGGGTTATGACAGCCGAAAATTCCCCCACCCCTGACTGAAGTTTTCGGTATTATAGTAGGGGAACCATAAACTATAGTACTGGAGGCGGGAAGGATGATAAGGATG
>DAOURK010000212.1 GCA_030625085.1 Pseudomonadota bacterium | reverse complement strand
TAACCTTCCAAAATCTCATCCTCATACAGACCTAATGAAGCCCTTTATCTAATTTTTATCTAAAGTCACCCTCAATAGTTCAAAAAAATTGGGGGAATCTTATCCTGAATTGCTTAAAAAATGTTAAAATTAGAACTGCTGCTCACTAACAGATAAGGATGGATTTAATACCATAGCCAAAGGAAACAGCACCCAGCCTACGATACAAAAGCCTGAGGGAACAAAAGAGGAAATCTTGGTGAAGGATAGCAAGATTACCCCTAAACACCCGCCTGAACTAAGCGTGGTTGAGATAGTCGAGCAGGAAGCCTGGGAGGTTAAAGCGATAAGGCTATGGCAGCCAGGGGGGGTTATTCTTGACACCTATAAAGTGGAAGACATCATAAAAACTGGCGGAATGGGCTATATTTACATTGCTGAACATCAGAAATGGAAAGTGAAAATGGCTATTAAATCGCCCAATGAATATATGCTTTCAGATAAATCTCTTTTCTCTCGTGTATTAAGAGAAGCTGATGCCTGGACAGAATTGGGCCTTCATCCTCATATTGCCTATTGCTACTATGTCCGAAAGATTGAAGAGATCCCCTATATCTTTATTGAATATGTGGACGGAGGAAATTTGAGAGATTGGATTTCTGATGTGCGTTGTTATGACTTAAAAATAGGGCTTGATATTGCCATTCAAATTTGTCATGGGATGGAGCATGCTCATAACTCTGGGATGATTCACCGGGATATTAAGCCGGAGAATATCCTTATGACCAAAGAGGGTATGGCCAAGGTGACAGATTTTGGAATAGCAGGGGGCGCCCGGTTTGAAACGAAAAGCATTGGCCCAGATGAAGAAGAAAAGAAAGAAGAGGTTATAAATGGGCGGCGTTGCAATTTAACTAGCCTTGCTGGCACATACGATTATATGTCCCCGGAGCAATATAAAGATTCTCATAATGTAGATGAGAGAGCAGATATTTATTCATTTGGGGTCTGCCTTTATGAAATGTTTTGTGGCAAAAAACCTTATGGTACTGCATTTGGTGTAGCAATATCAGCTTTGGCCAAAGAAGAAAAAAACCCACCATATGAACCAATCATATTAAGGAAAGATTTACCGCAAGAATTAGCAATGATCTTAAAAAAATGCTGCGAATTAGAGAGGGAGAAAAGATACAATTCATTTGCGGATTTAAGGGAATTGTTAGTTAATGCTTATAAGGTCCTTTTTCATGAAGATCCAATTCATGCAAAGGTAGATGTTTTAGAGCTCAAGGCTGATGGATTAAATAATCGCGGAGTATCCTATTTGGATTTGGGAAGAGCAAATGATGCGCGAAGGTGCTGGGAGGAAGCATTGAAGGAAGATCCACAGCATCTTGAAACGAGTTTTAATCTTGGATATCTAAGATGGCAAAAGGGTGAGATACCAGATGATATCTATGTGAACCAGATGGAGGGATTGAAGAATAATAAGGGGATGGATACTGACTACTGGCGCTATCTCGCTTGGATACATTTTGAGCGTGGAGACATAGAAGCGGTAGAAAAAATCCAGCAATCAGAATTTAGGGTTGAGGATGAAGCATTTAATAAGGCATTAGTGGATAAGGATAGGCCCATTGGGAAATTTCTCCGTACGTTAGATGGCCATACAGGTAGTATAACTTCCGTCTGTTTTTCTCCTGATGGTCGATTTGTGCTCTCTGGAAGTAAAGATAAGACCATCAGGCTTTGGGATGTAAAAAGCGGGAAAGAGCTTAAGCTATTTGAAGGGCATACAGAATGGGTAGTTTCTGTTTCTTTTTCTCCTAGCGGGCTTCATGTGCTCTCAGGAAGTGGCTTATCAGGTGTACCACCCGATAAAAATAGAAAAAAAGATTTTACAGTTAGGCTCTGGGATTTAAAAAGTGAGAAAGAAATTAGACGGTTTGAAGGTCATACAGGTCCTCTGACTTCTGTGTGTTTTTCTCCTGATGGCCGATTTGTGCTTTCTGGAAGTACAGATAAGACCATCAGGCTTTGGGATGTAAAAAGCGGGAAAGAGCTTAAGCGATTTGAGCACAATGTTAAGTTTCGGACAACTAAGAGATACGTATGCTATCCAAATTCCGTTTGTTTTTCCCCTGATGGCCACTATGTGCTCTCAGGAGGTACGGATGGGACCATCAGGCTTTGGGACATGGAAAATGATAAGGAAATTAGGGTGTTTGGGCCAATTCTGGAAAATGGATTTCCACGTGGAGGGGAATCTGTATGTTTTTCTCCTGATGGCCGCTATGTACTCTCAGATGGAATAACCAAACTTTGGGATATGGAAAGTGGAAAGGAGATTAGGCAATATGGGAGAACCTGGGGCGTTTGTTTTTCTCCTGATGGTTGCTATGTCATCTCAGATCAGCTAAGACTTTGGGAAATAGAAAATGGCAGGCAAATTCGTCGATTTGAGGGTGATTCTTATTTTAGGGTAACTGAAGGGCTCGTAAACCAGATAAATTCTGCATGTTTTTCTCCCGATGGCCATTATATAGTCTCTGGAAGCTCTGATGGTAAAATTAAACTCTGGGAAATCTATTATCTTAGAAAAAATTGGAATGAAGTCCATCCTTACCCCCTGCTTAATGAAGTAAAGATAGTAAAAGACCTGATGGTTGATAGCGAAAAAGTGAAGGTATTAATCAAATCTGCTAAAGATTATATATCCGAAAAATTATTTTTTAAGGCATCCAACCTACTAAAAAAAGGCCAAACTGTCTCAGGATATGAACGGAACAAAGAGATGCTCAAATTCCTTACTATCTGCGGGATAAAAGGAAAAGGAAGGCGTATTTGTTTAAAAGACGCGTGGACTCATAGTGTCCTTAAAGGCCATAAAACAGAGGTTCGCACTGCATGTTTTTTTCCCGATGGCCACTATATACTCTCTGGAGGTTATGATGGGATAATTATGGTTTGGGATGTGGTAAGCGGAAGTTTGATGAAACAATTAAAGGGCCATAATGAACCAATAAACACAGTTTGTTTTTCATCAAATGGTTCTCATATACTTTCGGGAGGTTTGGATAAGACCATTAGATTTTGGGATGTAGAAAGTGGTAAAGAAATAAGGAAATTTAGGGTAGACCTATGCGTTTCATCTTCTGTCGCGTTGTCTTCAGAAGACCAATATGTACTCATGGGTGGCGAGGATTATTTCATTAGGCTTTGGGATTTAAGAAGCGGCAAAATGATGAAAGAATTTGGAGGCCATCAAGGTGCTGTAAATGATGTGATTTTTTCCCCAAATGGCCATTATGCAATTTCAGCAAGTAATGACCATACTATTAGGCTTTGGGATTTATCCCACGGGGAGGAGATCAAACAATTTATTGGACACAAAGATGGAGTAAAATCCGTCTCTTTTTCTTCAGATGGGCGTTATGCAATTTCGGGAAGTTATGACAAGATCATCAAACTTTGGGATGTAGAAAGTGGTAAAGAGGTAAGGCGATTAGAGGGTCATACACAAAGTGTCTACTCTGTTTGTCATTCACCCGATGCCCGCTTTGCTTTCTCAGGAAGTGAAGATAATAGCGTTAGGCTTTGGAATATAGCAAACGGGAGGGAGGTTTGGCGATCTGATGTACATACAGGGTCAGTAAAATGTGTCGACTTTTCCTCAGATGGCCGCTATGCCTTATCGGGAAGTGAGGATAAGGCCATCAGGATCTGGGAGTTTGACTGGGATTGGGAATTTTAAAGGAGCATGGCCCCACAGAAGAGAAGAAAAAAATGAATCCATTAAAAATAACAATCATTATTTGTTTAATTATCTTTTTCGGCTGTTTTATCGGCTGAGGTGATTCCTCTCAGGCTATATTATCTAATTCAATCGAGATATCACTATATTTGTTTGTCGAAAACCTTATAGAACCTAATACTAGGCTTGTAGCAGGCCGAGAAGGGGAAAACTTCACCACAGTCTATATAAATTCTCTTGCAACCATGGTATTTATTCATGAAGTATGAGAGGATCTTTGATCTTTTCCAAGGATATTACAATGCACAAGGTAATAATTTTCAAGGTCTTCCACAGGTTTGGTGCCCCTTGACCGGCCTCCCTGCTCCAATTTCCGATAAGTGGGAAGGCGATAATGCTTTCCTTTTGTTTGCCTTAAATTACTATAACAATATTACCGGCAGCTTTGGAAATTATCAAGAACTGGCCAATGGACTAAAGATATCAACTGGAACGACATTTCATCGCAAGAACCTAATCAATGGACTAAAGATATCAACTGGAACGACATTTCATCGCAAGAACCTAATGATGGGGTTTATCAATGGAATATCAGCGGGCTTTCCACTGAGGTTGACCATTTGCTCTTCAAGGTCATTGCTGTTGATAAGGGCGGTAATAGTGGTTCTGATCAATCAAATCATTACCTCTTTCGTGAGCCGCCGCCACCAAAAGGACTTTGTGATCTCAAAGGGGAAACTGGCGGGTGTTTTATTTTAATGTTAAATGTTACATGAAGAGAAACATAATGAATCACCTTGATTTTTTTGAAGGCAGGATGTATATTATGACTATAATATTAGTCAACTAAAAAAGAGGTTAATAAAATGAAGATAATGTCTTTGTCAGAGGCGAAAATGAAATTGAGCGAATTGGTGGACAATATATATTCCACTGATGAGGAGATTGTTATTACGAAAAATGGGCGGCCGGCTGCAATAATGGTAAGCCCTGATGAATTCGAAAGTTGGAAAGAAACTATTCGGATAAAATCAAATATGGAACTTATGGATGAAATCAAAAAAGGTTTATCTGACTTGAAGAAAAAAGCAAAGCTTTATACCCTCGAAGAGTTATGTAAATAATATCATGGGTCCTCATAGTCACCCCTCCAACTATAAACTTAGGGTCCCTAATGGGATTGCCGGTTTAATTCAAAATGCTCATCCTCAACTTAAACGAAAAATAAGGGCCGCCTTACAGCGGATCATAACTAAACCATATGAAGGCAAATCATTAAAGGCTGAACTCAAAGGTTTGAGAAGTTATAAAGTCAGCCGGTTTAGGATCATATATCGAATAGCTTTAACTAATTGTATAGAAATAGTTGCTATAGGCCCGCGCAAAACTATTTATGAAGAAACCTTTTATATCATCCAAAAAGAGAAACAATAACCTGGAAAGAAAATTTTTCGTAAATACTTGTCAGGGTGATTAAGTCCAAATCACTATATATTAATTTAGAATACAGGTGGTGATAAAACAGCCTCCTCCTGTTACGCTTAGGCTATCACTCCATTCATCTGCACCACCATCTCCACCAACTCCGGTTTCACTTTTTATAAAATCTATTTTAAATAGACTAAAATGAGATACTTTGGCATTGATACAATGATTTTGTGTGTCAATTTCAATGTCTTTGATAATGGTCCATTTAGATTGTGAGGTATCATAAGAATACATTTTTATATCCTGTTCAGGAGAGATTTCTTCCCTAATCAATTCGTTGTCATCATATGGAACAGTTATGGTAAAAGAAGACTGAAAATCAATAGATGGGCCTATGACCATGCAAAGACTTTTTTCTATTCTTTGGGCTGAAGAGGGGGGGCATTCTCTAATTTCAGATATGGTAATAGTAATATTTTGAGATAATATATTTTGCGGAATAGATACTTTTATGCCATTCAGAATACTGTCAGGATCTGTTACCTTTAATTCTCCGCCTTCCTTACCTATGAGATTTGAAGCAACTATAGAATACCCTGAGGGAACAAGGGTAATTGAAGTTGTGCCATAGGCTTTAAGGCCGTCGTCATCAGTAACGCATAGTTTGATCCTGTAGACTTCAGATGTAATGAAATTGGGATCTCTCAAGGTGAAATGTGTATTTGGATCGGCCAGATTTAAATCATAGATCCCATCATTGTGAAAGTCCCATTGATAGCTATAGATCTTCGCAACTGAATTGATACTTTTCAGAGAATGTGATATGCTAATAAAAAGTCAAGGAGAAAGCATGACATCTGTTCAGGGTAAGCCATTAATACCGGAAGTAAAGAAGCTGATTGTTTCGATTAAGCATTA
>DAOURK010000155.1 GCA_030625085.1 Pseudomonadota bacterium | reverse complement strand
TCCCCACAACGTGAGCAATCTGCTCCTGTGCCCAACCGAGGCGGTTTAAGCGGATCATCATAATGTCTCGGCCGGCCCGCTGTCGGCTCCTGATATCTGAAATCCATATATTTACCGTTTGCCGTATTACCCCTAATTTTTCTGCCAGGGTCTCCTCAGTCCACTTGCACTCAGGATCAGAAGCGGCTATATCGCGAGCAATACGTTTTTTATCTTTGGGATTTAATCGATCGCCATGGTTAAGGTTGCATTTGGCCGACTCAAGTAAAAGCGAAATTCGGCTTTTTGCATAATCTATGGGGCTCCTCTTCCATTCAACAACGGCAATCTTTTTATATCCGCATTCTTTATGAGCAGACCACCGGTGGATGCCGTCCAAAATTAAAGTAGCTTCTGTTTTTCCATCGTCACCCGGATAGTTAAAGACTCTTTGAATCATAACCGGCGGAAATTTTGCCCTTATCCTAAGGGCCTCTACGTAAGCCTTAACTGTTTCTTCGTTCCTTAGTCCTCTGGGATAAATAAAGGGCTCCCAGGTTAAATCGGCAATATTTACTTCCATCATATCCCTTTGCGATACTCCGTCACATCTCATCAAGTAAGGTCCCTTCTTTTACAAGGATGAAAAAATGAAACGACTTTTTCCAAATATATAACTTTATAATATATTCTACTATTATATTGATCGACTGATTTCATTATCTGTTTAATATATTTTTTTCAATTTTTAAGTCTTCGAAGCTTTCGGAACAAATAATTGACATTGGGACAGAAAAGGGGACTGTTTGTTTTTTGTAAGCAGGGTGAGTTATCTATTTTTAGACAAATAAGGAATAGGCTGGAATGGGCAAGAGAGGTATTTTTTTATCCACTATTTGGATAAGGCTATCATGAGAGACAACCAAAATCAAATCTGCAAAAAGTGAATTTTTCGTCTTTTATTATGGCGTAAAATTAAAAATTTATATTTAATTTTACGCCATAATTATTGATGCATTTGTAAAAAGTCCTTTTTGGTAAATTTGTCATTTCGACCTCAGGAAGAAATCCTATGTTTTTCAACATCTTGTGCAATAAAGATTTCTCACATTCGTTCGAAATGACAAGCTGATGAGACTTTTTACGATTGCATCATAAGATCGGCAAATAGCGATCTATCTCATACCTGGTTACATAGGTCCTGTACTGCTCCCATTCAATTTTTTTATTGGCGATAAATTTTTTGAAGATATGCTCCCCAAGGGTCCTTTTAACCAACTCACTTTTTTCGGTTAAGCATATGGCTTCATAAAGATCACCAGGCAAGGATTTGATGTCCCTTCTCTTACGCTCGATCTCAGTCATGGTAAAAATGTCTTCTTCAATCGGTTCGTCAAGCTTGTATCCCTTTTCAATTCCCTCCAGCCCGGCAGCCAACATTACTGAAAAGGCCAAATATGGGTTGCAGGCAGGATCAGGACAGCGCAATTCAATGCGGGTAGACTTTTCTTTTCCCTGTTTATACATGGGTAATCGCACCAGTGCCGACCTATTTCTCCTGGCCCAGGAGATATAAACAGGGGCCTCATAGTTGGGGACCAACCTTTTGTATGAATTAACCCACTGGCAGATAAGAGAAGTAAATTCAGGGGTGTGTTTTAAAATACCGGCAATATATGCCTTGCCTAATTCAGAAAGATGAAATTTATCCTTTGGATCGAAAAAAGCATTTCTCTCTCCCTTAAAGAGAGACTGATGGGTGTGCATACCATTGCCGTTTTGCCCATAAAGGGGTTTTGGCATAAAGGTGGCATAAACACCATGTTTCAAGGCTATCTCTTTGACTACTAATCGGTAAGTCATGGCGTTGTCGGCCATGGTAAGGGCATCGGTATATCGCAGATCAATTTCGTGCTGTGAGGGCGCTACTTCATGGTGAGAGTATTCTACTCCTATTCCCATTTCCTCAAGAGTTAAAATGGTCTCTTTGCGCAAATCGGAAGCCAAATCAAGAGGTGTTAAGTCAAAATAGCCTCCATGGTCCAAAACTTCCGGCATGCCTTCACTGGATTTAAAATAAAAGAATTCAAGCTCAGGACCAATAAAATAATGATCAAATCCCATATCAGCCGCTTTTTTGAGATTTCTTTTCAATACACCCCGAGGGTCGCCTTTGTAAGGCGTACCGTCAGGTTCAACGATATCACAAAACATACGGGCTACGGCGACCCCTCCCGACGACCCTTCCGACCGCCAGGGCAAAATCCGAAAAGTAGTGGGATCAGGTACGGCCATCATGTCGCTTTCATCTATACGGGCGTATCCTTCAATAGAAGATCCGTCAAACCCCATACCCCCATCAAAGGCGTTTTCCAATTCGTCAATATTAATAGAAAAACTTTTTAAAAATCCTAAAATATCAGTAAACCATAATCGGATAAATCTGATGTTATTGTCCCTGGTAAGCTTTAAGACATATTCTTTACTTTTTACAATATTTTTTAAAGACATAAAAACTCCTTCCTCTTAGCCCAAATTAAAAAAGATCACCCGAAATCTAAACCTCGAATTGAATAATAGCATCGTCTCAGCATCATAAACAAGTCCTAAAAATAAAAAGGGGCCAAAAATCAGCCCCTTTTAATAAATCTCTTACCGATATTTCCAATTATTGCCAAACGCTATACGAAAGCGTTGATCCTTAAAGTAATTTTGTCCCTTTAGGCTTACACCCATCCACGCAATCTACACGCCTCTGCTACTCTGACCACAGACACCAGATAGGCCGCCTGTCGCATATTAACCTTTTCCTGCTGGCTCATATCATAAACTTTGTGGAAAGCATGGGTCATTTTGACGTCAAGTTTATGGTAAATTTCGTCTAATTCCCAATAATAGTTGTAAGTGTTTTGGACCTGTTCAAAATAGGAGACGGTAACGCCACCGGCGTTGGCCAAAAAATCAGGGATTACAAAGACATTATTTTGGTGAAGGATGTCGTCAGCCTCAGGTGTGCAAGGGCCGTTAGCCAGCTCACACGAAATTTTACATTTAATATTATCCGCATTTCGTTCAGTGATAACCTGTTCCAAGGCTGAAGGGAAAAGAACGGCTACCTCCAAATCGAGCAGCTCTTCATTAGTAATGTCATCTGCATCGGGGAACCCTTGGAGAGTCCCAGTTTGCTGCTTGTACTTTACCAATGCCTCCGGGTCAATTCCTTTTTCACAGTAAATCCCACCTTTGGAGTCTGAAGCTGCCACCAGTTTAAGGCCGAGTATTTCATTGCCAAGGAGCGCAGCATATTGACCGGCATTTCCGAACCCCTGGATAGCCATGGTTTGCCCATTAAGATCAATGTTTAATTTCTTGGCTGCTTCGCGGGTAACATAGACACCTCCGCGGGAGGTAGCATCACTACGTCCGGCCGAACCTCCTATAGCCAAGGGTTTGCCGGTGATGACACCTGGGTGGTGTTTGCCTACTATGGTCTCATATTCATCCATCATCCAGGCCATTATCTGTGGTGTGGTATAAACATCCGGAGCGGGCACGTCCTGGGCAATGCCAATATTTTGCCAAATTGCGCGAATATATGCTCTGGCAAGGCGCTCTTTCTCGGTTTCGGAAAGTTCTTTCGGATTACAGGTAATGCCTCCTTTGCCCCCTCCTAAGGGGAGGTCTACCACCGATGTCTTCCAACTCATCCAGGCAGCCAAGGCACGGACTGTATCAATAGTTTCATCGGGGTGCCATCGCAGTCCTCCTTTGGCAGGCCCGCGGGCCGTATTGTACTGAACCCGATAGCCGTGAAATATCCTACTGGAACCATCGTCCATCTTAATGGGAAGAATTACCCTTATTTCCTTCATGGGCCAACGTAAGAATTCATGGATGGCCGGTTCAAGCCCCAATTTTTCTGCGGCAGTATCTAATTGCTGTTGTGCCATCAAAAACGGATTAGTATTAGACATTCATGCCCTCCTTTGATATAGAATTTTTAAAATGATGAAAGATTAACCCTTTTATTGTTTATCCTAATATCTTGTCAACTTCTTCTTGATCAGCGTCCATAACATATTTGATGTCTGACATTTCTGCGGCCTCTCTGGTCAAGGCACATATATCATTTCGGTCAATATATTTAAGGGCGAATTTACGTTCGCCGGCCATGAGTTGCTGAAGCCCCTGGGTGAGTCGGTCAATATAGGTATAAATACCAAGCGCTCCCGGAGGAATCAGTTTAAAATCTTGGCCGTATTTTTCCTTCAACTTCGGGGCGGTAACAAAGAGATCCTCTACATCAATCCAATCCCCTTTTTTAACAATTGAACTCTTCTGTTTAGACTCCTCATCAAAATAGTGCATAACAGTGCCGTCTTTTTCAATATCCTTTTCCAACTTTTTTTTCAGCATATTAGCCTGGGTATTGCCTACCATGGCGGCGGTCATGATGGAGCGGCCCATACAGGCAGCCTTAATATATGGGGCCCCAAGAGCAAAGGCTTTAAAAATGTGGTCCTCCAAAGAAATACCGCCGGCTATAGCGCAATCGGGGATAAATTTTCCCTGCTCATCCAGTCGCTTTAGATAATTATAGAGAAGACATTCAATCTGAACAGTCGGTATGCCCCATTCATTCATCATTCTCCACGGGCTCATTCCGGTTCCGCCGCCGGCGCCGTCCACAGTCAAAAGATCAATTTTAGCCTCGGAAGCAAACTTCACAGCTCTGGCCAGATCAGCAGGCCTGTAGGCTCCTGTTTTTAAAGTGACATACTTGGCGCCGGTCTTGCGCAGATGTTCCACCATCTGATAAAAACCATCCTCATCCACCATACCCAAACGGGAATGACGCTCGAATTCTTTAAAGTCGCCGTTTTTGAAGGCCTTTTGAATAACAGGATCTGTCGGGTCGGGCAGCACGATATAACCGCGTTTTTTTAATTCAAGGGCTTTTTTAAGATCCGGGATTTTTACTTCGCCGCCGATATCCTTGGCCCCCTGTCCCCATTTCAGCTCGAATATTTCTACGCCAAGCTTCTCTATAACGTATTCCGGTACTCCAAGACGGGTGTCTTCTACATTGGCCTGAACTATAACCCCACCGAACCCATCATACCATTTTTGGAATGTCTTGACGCGACGTTCCATCTCGGGTGACCGGACAATTCTGCCTTTTTTTATCTCAGCAGCCATGTCCATGCCACATATGTTTTCACCGGCCACCACCATAATACCTGAGATGGCTGCGCCAACAGCCATGCTTTCCCAGTGGATTCTGGCGATCTCGGTTGACCCGACTGCACCGGTAAAGGCGGGAAAACGGAGTTTTATTTTATTTTTGTCCCCGATCTCTGAAGAAAGATCCACAGCCGGAAAGGTAGCCTTGTCGGAATCTGCCTCAACACCCACGGCTCCAACGCAGGTCCCATGAATATTGAAATAAGAAAAATCATTAGGATAGTCCTTCTCAGAGCCTGCAATTACTTCACCAAAGGGCTCAGGATAAAGATTTTCTCTCCCTCTTAGGGCCGAACGGCCAATTTCGCAAAGGCCCGGACAGCCGTCTATGCATGTGACACAAAGGCCGGAAGATGGCGAGACCTTTACCCGGTTTTTGGTAAGGGTCGCAGGGCTTGCATTAGGTTTGCTTAAAGTCATAATATATTCCTCCTGGTGATAAAAACGTAGATTGTAAAGTATTGTCAACCGAGTAGTTATTTTTTTGCTGGGAATTAGACGGCAATCAATTGCCTAGTTTTCTAATAGGTTTTAACAACCTACCATTTTTCAGAATGTGTGTCAAGAAAAATAAATGCACCTCATCTCCACAAGAGTGAAGGAGACTATATAACCCAGGCCATAAAATTCAGAATTCTAAAAATATATTAGAACATTATTTATTCAATATTAGGCAATATTGCCGATATTTTACTTGACAAATTTTATATTTTAGCTATTCTGTAATAGGCCATAAATCTAAAATTTAAGAAATATCCTTGGCAGGGCCATAAATTGTAATTATGAAAAAATGGATTCATTTCAACTAGTGTCCTGTCATTTCTAAAAAGCCCTGGGAGATGTTTATGCTTCTGCTCAAAATATCAAGCAAGGCAGATGCGGCTATAAGACGTTTTATGCGTGACGCGACACTATTAATGAATTTATTTGGGTACGAGCAAAACTTTCTTTGATTAATAAATTATTGAGGAATAGTAAGCATGGATGAAAAAAAAATCAAAGTCAGTACCGGCATATCAGTTATCGATGAATTAATTGATGGTTTGAGATGGGGCGATAATGTGGTATGGCAGGTAACCAGTGCTTTGGAATATTCCTGGCTTGTGCGCCCCTTTGTTGAAGATGCCGTCAAAAAGGAAATTGATATTATTTATATACACTTTGACGAGTATGCCATATCCGGGATATCGCCACATTGCAAGATAATTACTATTGATCCTACCCAGGGCTTTGACTATTTCTACCGCTTTATACAAGATGTGATGGAATCTTCAGGGAAAAGAATATATTACATCTTTGATAATATCTCCATATTGGCCAGGCAGTGGGGAAGTGATGAGTCCCTAGCCAATTTCTTTCGCACAGTCTGTCCCCGACTCTTTGAACTTGATACGATCGCCTATTTTTGTATGCTCCGAGGGAGCCATAACAATCAAACAGTTGCTCGTATTAGGGATACAACTCAGTTGTTGCTCGATTTTTATGTGCAAAACGGTCAGTCACATATCCGGCCCATCAAAGTATGGGATCGATATTCTCCTACCATGTTTGAAACGCATGTACTAATGTCTCCTATCGGCAAAGATCCTGAAGGCCCATGGGAGGGGATTGAAGCGCTGCCAAAAATAATGGCTGAGAAGGGGCCGCCAAAATCCGAATACCTTAAACCTATTGAAACTCTGTTTCATCATCTAAAGGCCAGGGCGTGTTGGTCACGTGCCAATTGCGAGGCCCTTCGCATGGAGTTGATCAAGACCCTGATCAGTCTGCGGTCGGAATATTTTGAGATAGCCCTAAAATTTTTCTCTTTAGAAGACATTGAAAAGATTCATAACCGATTAGTGGGTTCGGGTAGAATAGGCGGAAAGGCGGCCGGCATGCTTTTAGCGCGAAAGATCCTGGATCTGGCAGCCGAAGATGATATACCCGAACTTAAGGATGTGCTCCAAGACCACGATTCTTACCATATCGGCTCTGATGTCTTTTTTGAGTTTTTGCTGGATAATGATCTTCTTTACCTCTTGAGTCAGCAATACAAGGATAGAGAGGCTATTGTTTCCGAGTTTCCTAAGCTGCGAAAGAATTTCCTGGAAGCTTCTTTTCGACCGGAAACCCTTTCCCAGCTCAGGCAAATATTAGAGCATTTCGGCACCCAACCAATTATTGTTCGTTCCTCCAGCCTTCTGGAAGACAATTTCGGGTATGCTTTTGCGGGTAAATATGATAGTGTTTTTTGTACCAATCAGGGCGAATTTGAGGAAAGGTTTCATGATTTTTTAAATGCCGTAAAGTTGGTTTACAGCAGTGTGTTGAAACCCGATGCCCTTCTCTATCGTATTAAACACAAATTGATTTATACTGATGAACAAATGGGCATTTTAGTGATGCGGGTGGAAGGCCGGCAGGTGGGCGATAAATTGATGCCGATTATCGCGGGCGTGGGCTTTTCCAGGAATTTTTACCCATGGTCCCCCCGTATTAATATCGATCGAGGTCTGCTTCGGATAGTTTTTGGTATGGGTACCCGTGCGGTTGACCGGGTAGGAAACGATTATCCCAGGATGATAGCTTTGAGTCATCCTAATATCCGTCCTGTTCTTTATGAGACTGAAATAAGGCGTTATTCACAGCACTCCATTGATCTGATAGATCTGGCATCCAATCGATTTATGACCATGCAGTTGGATGAAGTGCTAGGCATGGAGAATCTTCCTGCCTATAAATATCTACTTTCCGTTTATAAAGACGGGACTCTTTCCGATCCTATTAGTTTCATGGAGTGTAAGAGTGCCGAGGCCAAAGTCCTTACCTTCAACAACCTCATTAAAAAAACTCCTTTTGCCTCCATTATGAATAAAATTTTACTTAAATTAGAAGAGGGTTACGGCATTCCTGTAGACATTGAATTTGTAGCGGATATAAACGAAAAGGGTCAAATAAAAATTAATCTATTGCAGTGCAGACCGCTGAGTGAGGTACGTGACCAGGAGAATGTATCTTTACCTGACCAGATTGATCCAAAAGATATTCTTTTCCAGACAGATAATTGCGTTAACACCGCCCTTGTTGATAAGCTTCGCTATATTGTTTATGTAGACACCGATGCCTATCAGGAGTTGCCCCGGGATGATAAATCCCAGGTGGGTCGAGCTATTGGGCGTATTAATGGGGCCATAGAGGCGGCTGATGAAGCATATATTTTAATTGGGCCGGGCCGCTGGGGTAGCAACAACATCGATTTGGGCGTAAATGTTACTTACGCCGATATTGATGCCTCATCAGTAATAGTTGAGGTAGCCAAGAGTTCCGGGGGCTACGTTCCTGAAGTCTCTTACGGCACGCATTTTTTTCAGGATCTGGTGGAAGACAGAATTTTTTATCTGGCTGTCTATCCGGGGCTAACCAATAATTTTCTCAATGAAGAATATTTACGCAATGAAAGCAATGTATTTAGCGAAATGGCGCCTGAATTTAGAAAGCTTTCGTCAATAGTACGTGTAATCAAAATGGAAAAACCTTTCACTTTAGTCATGGACAGACAAAAGAATCGAGCCATTTGTTTTTGTACCTCAGATTAGCAATATAAAGGTATCTATAAGTATTAATGATAATGGTAGATTTTTTTAAGAATTGAGGGATTCAATGGAAACAAAACTGGATAAAAATATTATTGCTATCTTGCGCGCCTTTCAGGATACTCAAAAACCAATCGGTGGAACGGTAATAGCAAGAAAAATTCAATCATTCGGAATTAATCTCAGTCCCAGAACTGTTAGATATTACCTTGCCCTCACCGATAAAGCCGGATTCACAAAAAACCTTGGTAATAAACGAGGCCGAGTGATAACACCTAGTGGAAAGAAAGAGGTAAGTAATGCTTTTGTTATGAATAAAATTGGGCGGGTGGCCTCTAAGATAGATGCTCTCTCCTATAAAATGAAGTTTTCTCTCTCCCAACTCAGTGGTAATATTGTGTTGAATATTTCTACCATTAAGCTGAAAGATTTAGAAAATGCCTTAAAATATATCAAACTTGCTTTTCAAAAAGAACTTGGCATGGGAAAATATGTTGCCTTTGGAAAACCGGACAGCCTGTTAGGTGACTTCCCTATTCCCACCGGGGAAATTGCTATAGGTACGGTATGCAGTGTGACCATTAATGGCATATTTCTAAAGGCGGGGATTCCGGTATTCTCGCGTTTTGGGGGATTGCTTGAAATAAGAAATGGTCAACCGGTTCGATTTACGGAAATTATTGAGTATAGCGGCTCTACGCTTGATCCTTTGGAAATCTTCATCAAGGGGAATATGACAAGTGTTTACCAGGCGGCAAGTTCCGGAAACGGATTAATAGGAGTTAGCTTTCGAGAAATACCGGCGGTAGCTATTCCAGAAGCAAATAAACTAAAAAAGAAACTCATGAAGATCGGGCTTGGCGGTATTCTATTAATTGGAAAACCCGGGCAAGCTTTGCTTGATATTCCTGTATCTGAAGGGAGAGCAGCTATGATTGTTGTCGGAGGATTGAATCCCATAGCTGCCTGTGAAGAGAACGGCATAGAAACTCATAATCTAGCCATGAAAACCTTATTTGAATTTAAAACCTTATTTCCTTTTGATCAATTAAAAAAGTATGCCTTTTAGAGAAAATTGCTAAGCAAAAAGGAGAACCCTTATGTCATTTACCATTTATATTACCAAAGATTGGGATCAGTTAAGTCAAGTCGCCGCTGAATTAGTTGCTAAGGATATTAAAGAAAAACAATCCCAAAAAGACAAATATGTATTAGGTCTGGCCACAGGGAATTCCCCAACCGGACTTTATAAGCACCTGGCGAAAAAATTTAATTCTGGAGAAATTGACAGCTCAAAGGTGCAAAGCTTCAATCTCGATGAATATGTTGGTTTACCGGGAGAAAATGCACAGCAAAGAGCGCTTCACCAAGAAAGTTACAGCTATTTTATGATTGGAGAGCTTTTTGCTCTTCTTCAAAAAAAATTCATTGAAACTAATGTACCCTGGGGGACCCTCATCGATCAAGCTGAACTTATCAAGGCCCTTGATAGCGCCAAAGATGATTATGAAATGCAAGGTTCAGACAAAGGAAAGGCTGTAGTTATCAAAGATACTGCACAAAATGAATATCTGAGGTGGATAAAAAAAGAAATTATCGATGCCTATTGGCAAAAGATTGATAATACCGGGGGTATTGATCTTCATATAGTCGGTGTTGGCGGAAGAGGCCACGTTGCCTTCCATGAAAGCGGTATCCCTTTTGAAGGGAATAAGGTCCTCCTTGTTAAATTGGATGATAACACGGTTAAAAATGCCGTTGAAGATGGTCATTTTCCAAAACTTGAAGATTCCCCCTGGTATGCAATTTCAATGGGGACCGAACAGGTTTATAAGGCCAAAAGTGTTCTTCTTGTGGCCAATGGCAAACGCAAAACGGGTCCTCTTACTGAAGCAATTCTGGGCCCTGTCACAGCAGACGTTCCTATCAGTTACGGCCAAAAATTTCATGAAAACGGCGGCAACATGATTTATGTTATTGATGAAGCGGCCGGGGCTGAAATTTTAGCCCAAAAATCGGAAGTCGAAGCAAAAGGGTATAATATCGTTGATAAACGAGGGGAAGGATACATAAAAGTTGAAAGCCTTGCCTTTACCAGAAATCCCGACACTGATTTAATGGGATAAATAAATAAACTGCTGCCCTTAAGGCATTCTGATCTGCTTATTCTGGCCAAGCTCAATACCATCCACGGCAAAAGGCTTAGTGTTTTAGAGCTGGCCGCGCAGGACAGGCGGCAGTCACCCTCCGCCAGGTTAGTAGCCAAAGCAGTTAAGAAAATCCAAAATGATCCAAAGGCAACTACCCCTTTGCCCAATGATGAATCAGATCGGCGCTGGTTAAAGCTGACCACCCTCTGGAATTTTTCCTCATGCGAGCCTGCATTCGGCTTTCCTTTCCCCGGCCGGATACCTGGCCAGATTGTCCGGAACGTCCTCTATTACTTTACCGGCCCCAATGCCCTGGTTGTAGATCCCTTTGGCGGAAGCGGCACTACCCTGGACGTTTGCCGTCACATGGAAAGGCGCTGTCTGATATACGATCTTCAGCCCAGCAGGGATGACATAACAAAATATGACATATCCCATGGTTTTCCCAAGGAGGCACAGGGCTGTGACCTGATATTTCTTGATCCTCCTTACTGGCGGCAAAAGCGCGGCAAATACCCAAAGGAAGAAGGCTCCTTCTCAGTGGTAAGCCTTGATGAATTTAACCGCAAGATGGAAAAACTCATCAGTGACTGCTATGACACGGTAAAGGAAGGCGGATATACTGCCCTCTTCAGCCAGAACCCTACCGAGCTGAGAGGCAAGATGGCTGTAAGCTGCAGGCATTACGTAGACCACGTCATTGACGGCTATGAATTCTTCATTAGGGCAGGTTTTAGTCCAGTATACAGAATCAATTGCCCCCTCACCTGGGAGCAGTTTGCCGGATTTGACGTAAAAGATGCCAAGGCAAATAAACGGCTCCTTGGGCTGGTAAGGGACCTGCTTATCATGAAAAAAGGACCATAAACCGAAGGTGGGCCTCAGCCCTGATGGCATAACGTGCGGCAAATGGGTGGGCAAAGCTCTGTCAACACCAATATACAGGGGTAATTGATTTAGGATTGAAAGGTAGGATGGCCGCCTTAGTGTTATGACTGCAAATATACTTGTTGATTATTTTTGAAAAAATTAATTTAG
>DAOURK010000017.1 GCA_030625085.1 Pseudomonadota bacterium | reverse complement strand
GCTAATTTCCTCAAAAATTGGCGGGGAAAGAAGAAGAATGAATTTATTGTTTTTCCATGCCTTCAAAATTTTGCCCGGCGTGCTTTCTTCCTTGATTAACCCGCTTATTATGACATTGGTATCAATTACTACTTTTTCCTTTGTTTCCCTCTTCTATTTTAGAAGATTAAACCATATAAAAAGCCTTACCCTATTCGCACTGTTTACTATTATACTATACTTTTACTATACTTGTATAATTTTCTTAACGCCTTAAAATCAATAGTTGATACAAACTTATAAAACTTTAGTCGTTCTTTATGCCCCAAAAAATTAACAACTGAGTAAAGTTTTCAGGTTGAATGATTCTTTATCGGACATCACTTTTACCTATCTGGAGCCTTGCCCAAAAATCATCACGCCAAAGGTTTTTAATAAAATTTTTAGATCCATGAATAAGGTGAGGTTCTTGATGTAGTAAAGATCATATTCATGTTTGTTGAGGGCGTCCTCAACAGAGGCGCCATAGGGATATTGGACCTGGGCCCATCCTGTGATTCCGGGCTTAATACAGTGTCTAAGAGAATAATATGATATTTTATTATTGAGCCGGTTAATAAACTCGGGGCGTTCGGGTCTTGGACCAATCAAACTCATGTCACCGCGTAATATGTTGACCATCTGCGGAAACTCATCAATGCGTAAAAACCGAATCAATCGTCCAACGCGGGTTATTCTGAGATCTTTTTTTTGCGCCCATACAGCCCCATTTTCCTCAGCATTCAAATACATGGAACGAAATTTTAAAAGTTCGAAATGCTTGCCACCCTTGCCAACCCTTACCTGACGAAAAATTATAGGACCCGGCGAATCAAGATAAACGGCCAGGGCGGTTATGAGAAATAAAGGCGGAAAAAGGACCAAAAAGCTTATAGAAAAACAGATGTCTATAAATCGTTTAACCTTTTGCATGACAGGTTTCCTAAGTAAATAGAAACCGTCGGCAAAAAGGAGCCATTCATTTTGAATATATTCTACCGGCACCCTCCCTGTAATTTCCTCATATTCATCGACAACATTCTGGATATTCCAGCCTTTAAGTTTGGCGGTAAGAATATTCATTATCAATTCGGCTGATTTTTTTTGGCTGATCCCTATAATTGCCGTATTCACTCCCTCCCGGCGACCAATTTCCAAAATTTGGTTGGTGGGGCCAAGTACTGTTGCCTCACTCATTGACCGACCTAATTTTTCAGGATCATCATCCAGAAAACCCACTACCTTATAAGGCGCACTATGATTTTTTTCAAGCCATTCATAAAAAAAGTGACCGCTCCTTCCCGCCCCCACTATTAATACTTTTTGTTTTTTTTGAACATTCGAGGATAAGATGTAATCCAAATAAAGTCTTTGCCAAATAAAGGTAAAAATCCAGGTAAGAACCATCTGTATAAACAAGAGGCTTTGTCCGTGCCCCATTCCGGGTAAGTAATAAAAAAAGAGGGCTACTGGGTAACAGGCAAGCGCTACGGCCGTCATACATCGCACGGCACTATCCTCCCATTGCATATTTGAGTTGGGGTCTCCAAGGTTAAAAATATATAAGAAAATGAGGTAAAGACTGACGGTTATGGTAGTTGCCCCCGTGTAATTCCGGAAGGCATTTAAAAAATACCCGAAGTGGATAAAAAAGGCCAGATGGGTAGCTATGACGATAAGTGTCAGATATCCGAGAAATAAAAACAATTGTCGTTGTTTGTACGATTTAGATTTAAGCATGTTTTTATTCTGAAATGTACAAATTTAAAAAGGTGCGGCTTATAAATATTCTCTATGTTTTAGACGTTTTAGATGATGAAAAATTCTTTAGTTTATCGGATCGCCTTTCATGAAGATTTTTTCAGGTAAGTATATATCGGATAAAATATATACACCTCTCTACAACAAATTTGCTGTTAGCGAAACTAATCATAATCAAAGCATAACCAAAGCATAATCAAACAAAAATCTTCAGGCATCTTTCATCACTGACAAAAAGCAGTTGATAATTTTCGCCCTTATCAATACCTCTTCTATTGAGATGCCGACAGCAGTTGCTGAAATTATTCTAAAAAATTTGTCGCCGAAATTTTACGATTTTACGATTAATTAATATCAGGTGAATTATGTGCGAATTCAGAATTCCGGATAAATATACAGGAATAAAAAATGAGGTTAGGTGGGGGTGATTTTCAAATGAAATTAAAAGAGTCGAATAAAAGATTAGCTATAATGGTTTTAATATTTCTTTTCGTTATCTGTAGCAGTTTTGTTATCTATACAAACATTTATGCAGAAGATAATGAACCCTCACCTCTGTTTGAAGAGTCTTTGAAAAAGACAGTGGAAGAGTTTGAATCGGAAACAAAAAAAATTGTTCAGAATTCAATACTAGAGCAATATTGGAATTTAATACCAAAACAATACAAAATTAAAACCCAAAATAATGGTTACTTGCCCCTAAGATCATTCAGGCGTATATTCCCCTCCCCAATTCGCCGAAGGACCAACAGCCGCACAATCCCCTCCCCAATTCGCCGAAGGACCAACAGACGTACATCCCCCCCCCAATTGATCAAAAACCCAACAGTGACCCTCCACCCAGCCCGCCGCCTTATTACCCCCCTCCCCCTCCTCTTCCCGCTCGAGAGCCCACGATTATGGGACGTACCTGCAGCGTCACCTGTGGAGCACGCGCTACATGTGCAGGCTGGTGGTGTAAGCATACTTCCCCGTGGTGTAAGAATAGTTCCCCTTTGGTCGGCGCAGACAGCCCGGACCGATTGGCCAAAAACAACGAAAAGCCCTATACTCTGACCATTTTTTAAATTTGGAAATTTGAGTTAAGCTCATAAACAGATAAATTGATAGAATTATTTATTTAACGGCCCATCAGCTTATTAGCCCAACAGCTATAGCCGGCAAACCACATAAATAAAATGAAAATAGTTTTGAATGCCTTATAAAAAAATGAATAATCTAAAGACACCTGCCTCATCATTTTGGAGAACAGCTTTATTCCTTGCCTTAATTAATATCAATTCAGGCCGGCTGCTTTACTTTGGTGATCCGGCCAACAGGATCATTTCCTGTTTTCTGGCTATAATTCTGGCGGCTGTGTTTTATGAAGAAAACCGGCAAGAGAAAAAAAAGACCGGCTTCCTATATTTTGGCCCGGCTTTGGTAAGTTTTGCCTGTTTGCTGCTTTTTCTTATTTCAAAAGAGACCGGATTGATCGGGCTGGTAATTGCCTTATGGTGTTTAACAGGTCTTGGCGTTAAAGAAGCGGATCGAGAGCAAATTTATGTCTTTGTGACTACAATCGGGCTGGCGGCCTTATTTGATTATGGATACCAACACAATATCCGCCTTTGGTATGGTGTAAAAAAGGCCAATCATTTTCTGATGAAATTTATCGGCGTCCTGGTTGGACGACCGATGCTTTTCGGACCTCATCCCTCCGGGTTTTTCATTGTGATATCTTTTCTCTTTTATTTTTTGGCCGCACTTGTCTGTTCAAGGGCTAAAAAAAAGCAGATTATTAACATTATTACTTATTCTTTAATCTTTTTCTTTCTCATCCTTGCCGGTCAGGCAGGCTATCTTTTCCTGCAACAAATCCTCTTCTCGCGGCTCCGGATTAATGTCTATCAAACACTATTTTATCTCACTCCCTTTGGGACCCATTGGGTGGCTTTCCTTTTACTTCTGCCTTCTCTTTATTTTATTAATAAAAAGATTTATTCTTTCGAATTGAGGGTTGCGGGAATAAAAAAATCAAAAAGGGGGTTGAAATGGCTGCCGGCGATTCCCCTTCTCTTGCTGTTGGCGGCCGCTTGCTGGGGCAGACGGCAGGTTATCCTCCTTCCGGACGCCCATGATAAAACAATTCTTATTTATGACAATCTGGATTGGACAGCGCCTATGTTCGGATATTATGGAGAAAAAAGCGGGGGGATGTTTGGTAATTTGCCGCCTTTTTTAAGCTCTTTGGGCTATAAGGTTTGCCTTAATACAATTATTACCGAGGAAAAACTTCGCAGTGTTGACTGCCTGGTTCTGATCAATCTTGCTCAAAATTTTGATGAACCAACCAAAAGGGCCATTCACCGCTATGTGGATGCAGGCGGAAGTCTTCTGATTATGGGGGATCATACGGGTTCCAGCTTTATCAGAGAGCCTTTTAACGATCTTTTAGGACCCGTAAATATATCCTTCCGCTTTGACAGTGCGCGATCTTTTGCCCCTTCATGGCAAAACTGTATGGAAATTCGGGCCCATCCAGTCACAGAACGGATAAGCGCGGAAAATGACATTCAGATCTGTACCGGCGCCTCATTGGCTGTAAAATATCCTGCCGCACCTATTCTGATCGGGAAAAGGGCTTTCTCGGATGCCGGAAACAAGACCAACAGCCAAAACTGTTTCCTGGGCGATCTATGCTATCAGCAATCGGAACAGATGGGAGATATTGTGCTGGCCGCAGAAGGGAAACTCGGGCTGGGCAAGGTCCTGGTTCTCGGTGATACCTCCTGTGTGCAAAACGGGGCCTTGCCCTTCAGCAGCCAATTTATCCAAAATATATTTCACTGGCTGACCCAAGGGGGGACCCTCTGCCTTAAGAAGCAATATAATTATCTTCCATTCTTTCTCTGGTTTTTATTCCTTCTTTCCCTGATTCCGGTTTGGTTTAATTCTTACTTTTTCGCCGTATTATGGTTAATTTTAAGCCTGTGCCTTGTTCAATTGCCGGGCAGGCTCCTCCTCCCGCTCGAACATCCTCCCTGTTATGAAGGGAGACAAAGCGCGGCCTATATTGATAATTCGCACGGCCAGTTTTTTAATATGCCCGGGTGGCGAAAAAATTCCATTGACGGCCTGCTGCACAATCTGATGCGAAATAATTATGCCCCGTTCATTGCCAAAAGGATGGATACCGCTCTGTTGGATAGATCAAAAATGTGGGTTTTTATCAACCCTACCAAAACCTTCTCGCCAGAGGAAAAAAACAACCTGCATTGCTTTATGCAAAATGGGGGGCTTATCCTCTGGGCTGCCGGTCGGTCGATCCGGGAGGCGAGCCTTTCTTTTTTGACTGATTTTGGATTAACATTCGCCAACCTGCCTCTGGGGCCGGTTAAAGGAAAATTTAAAGACTATGAGCTTCAATTTAAAGACGCCTGGCCCATTAATATCGCCGGCCGGGTAAAAGAGAAGACGACTGTTTTGTTCCAAAAGGGGGAATATCCCCTGGTAATCTTCCAAAGATGCGCAAAGGGCGGGATTATCCTAATATCGGATGCCCGCTTTTTATTGAATGAAAACATTGAGCATATAGATTTTTTTCATGAAGGCAATATTTTATTTTTTCGTGATTTAATAGAAACGGCAAGGGGAAAATGAATTTGTTGTGGTTTGTGTTATGGCTCCTTTCATCCGGGGCCCTTTTTTTGTCCTCAGTGTTTGTACCGCCAGCAATTCTGTGGGGAGCCGGCATGATCACCGCAGGTGTCGTTCTGGGGGCAAAAGCCATAAAAAAGGGGAAGCGCTTTAATAAAATAGCGGGATTTCCGGGCCATGTGCAGCGGGCGCAAACCATAAAAAAGGGGAAGCGCTCATGTCAACAAATCCCTTGTTTAATAAAGGATTCAATTGGTTCCTCTCTTTCCGGTTCCCTGTTGCTCTGTGGCCTGATTTGCTCAGCCCATGCTGCGGCTTTCCCCCTGGTGTATTTTTTCGGCGCACGATATCACCAAATCCCTTTCCTGCAGCCCTTGCTTCGGCCTTTACTCAAGATAATCGGGCTGCAGATAACTTTAAGTGATGGGTTATTATTTGTTAAGAGCGTAAATAATGTCTTGAAAGTTTCGATCACTTTGGAGAAATTGGGATTTTTCCCCTTTCTTCTCTATCTTTTCGGCGGCCTGACGCTTCTTTTCATGACCGGCCAAAGGCGAGGACGAATCGGGAAATTTTTTCTTATCCTGTCCGGATACTGCGCCTTTCGGTTTATTATTCTCTTTCTTATCAGCATTGAATTCAATACCCCGGTTATCTTTTGGTCATCAATGATCACCTCCCTGAGTTTTCTCCCTTTCCCCTTTTTATTGGCTGAATTTCTACCCATTGCCCCTTGCCTTTTATCTGAAGATATTTCTACCGCGCCAATCTTCTCACCACCCAATCCTCGCCACCCGGCCCTTACTGACTTCCCTAGTCTTACAACCTCCCTTCCCCTTACAAACACCCTTCCCCTTACTGCCTCCCCTCACCTTATTAACTCCACTCCCCTCACAACCTCCCCTTCCCTGGTGGGAGGGGTCGGGGGAGGGGGAAATTCACCAATAAATTCGCCCTCGTCTAGTCTTATTAACTCCCCCCCTCTGATGAAAGGGCCAAGGGGAGGAAAAAATAAAAGGGGAGGAACTGAGAAGAACAGCGCTCCTTTTGAACAAAATTTAAGTAGACTCATTCGACCAAATTTTCCCCTGAATAGACAATCATTAAAATTTGGCAGCATAGTATTTGCCTGCTTCCTTTTCTTTGTCCTGGCTATCGGCTTTTACGACCCTGGAATTAAAAAGCAGGGAAGGATCTTAATTGATGAATTTCACAGCAACTGGGAACGAACTGATGAAGAGTTTAATACACGGCTTTTCGGCAAAAAAACAGATTACAATTTTTATTGCCTGAGTAAATATTTAACCAACTTTTATTCGGTAAAAAAAAATTATCAACCCCTCGATGACCACACCCTGGCCGGCGCGGATATATTAATTTTAAAAACGCCTACCCAAGAATATGCGGATAAAGAAGTAGCGGCTATACTGGATTTTGTGGCCCGAGGCGGAGGGCTTTTTCTCATCGGCGACCATACCAATGTATTCGGTATGAGCACCTATCTAAACAAAATAGCCGAAAGGTTTAATCTTCGTTTCCGGTATGATGTTACCTATGATCTGCCCACCTACAACCTTTCCCTTTATCGAAAACCGAAAATTTTTCCTCATCCGGCGGTTGGGCAGGTTCCGGTCTTTTTGTTCGGCTCATCGTGCACTCTTTCAGCGCCTTTAAGAGCAGCCTCTGTAATAACAGGTTATGGTCTTCGCAGTCATTATTTGGATTATGCGCAAAAAAACTTTTTCCCGGCGGCCGAAGAAGATTTTGATTATGAATTCGGCCTTTTTGTTCAGAGTGCGGCTGTAACCTACCAAAAGGGAAGAATTTTAGCCTTTACTGACAGCACCTGCTTTTCCAACTTTTTTATGTTTATTCCCGGAAAGCCCGAACTGCTGCTGGGATCCATCGAATGGCTGAACCGGCAAAACCGGTTTGGGCGGCTAAACCTCATTTTTTTTCTGTTGGGCGCAGGATGTCTGTTTTATCTTTTAGCTGTCTGGCGTCCAAAAAGAGAACATTTGCTCGGAATCTTACTCACCGCCGGCCTGGCCGCGGTAGTGGCGGGCATTTTAGTGGTACACTTAGTGAATCAAAAAAATTATAAATCCCCGAAGGCCAAAAAAGATTTTCCCCGGATGGTTATGGAATCCGAGCATTCCTCATTTTTTCTTCCAGTTACCCGCTTGGCTGCACCGTCTGATAAAAGTTTCCTCACCTTTTTTGTCTGGTCGCAGAGGCTGGGTTATGTGCCCTGTCTGGCGCCTTCCCTGGAATTGGCCTTAACCCGCGGAAAAATATTTGTTTTGATTGATCCGGTTAAAAAATTTGCCCACAATGAAATATCGGCCATAAAAAACTATCTTTTCCATGGAGGCGCAGTACTCCTTATGGATAATCCCCAAAACCGGCAATCAAAATCCAATGGGATTCTGTCGGCCTTCGACATGAGCATTGATTACCAAAATATAGTTAAAGGAGTGGTCTTTGACACACACTCTACGCCTGTTGGGGAGATTGACCGGGCCTGTAAAATTGAAGGCGGGCATTCTCTGCTGGTTGATCCTGAGGGTAATTCCGTTTTGTCAGTGCAAAAATACGGGGCAGGCATGATAGCTGTTTTTACCGCTTCTCATCTTTTCCTGGATAAGTCTATGGGTTATACCAACGCAGTTCCGAATGAATATCAACATTGGCTGAGTGAAATAGAATTCTGGATGCTTGGCAGCCTGGCCAAAAAAAAATTTCTTCCTTTTTCACTTCACTTGAGCCGCAGATGAAGACAGATTAAAAAATATTTAATAAGTTTTGTTGTAGTGATTTTATCTCAATCATTTCGATATATGAACACGCAATAAAATTACCCAAAATCAGGCGAGTCTGTAACAATTAATCATTAACATTTAATCATTAACAACTTTTGATCATTAATTTTGATGCAATCGTAAAAAGTCTCATCAACTTGTCATTTCGAACGAATGTGAGAAATCTTTTCAGGTAACGTGTTAAAAAATATAAGATTTCTCCCGTAGTTTACACTGAACGTAGTGAATATGGTCGAAATGACAAAAAGAGGAGTTTCCGTTCAGGCGCTATTAAATTAAAAAATTTTTACTAAGAAAAGGAGCCTTGTAAAATGTGGCGAAATAAAAAGTTTATCTTAATTTTCGGAATATTGACCATAGCCTTGTTCACTCTAAGTATTTGCCTTCCGGGAATCGCCGAGGCCGGCGACCCAAAATATTTGTATGTAATCACAGACACAGACATACCCAACATTGGCGACACTACCGTCAGCTCTTATAAAATAAACACGGCAACACAATATTTGAACCTGCAAAAGACCAATAATGAATGGTTTACCGGCGCTCCCTTAAAGATCGCCGTTGATACTGATTCAAAATGCTTATTCGTTACTTACAGCGCCACATACGGCATCCAAATTATAGACGCCGCCACTATGGGAAGTCTGGGCGTAGGGTTAGCTCCCCCCAGCAGCATGTGGACAGGTTTCTGCGCTGTTGCAATGGATCAGGATAAACAGCTCCTTTACGCGCTTGAATGCTGGACAAATGTGCTCTATATTTTTAGATGGGATGCCATCTCAAAGACCCTTGATTTTGAAACTACAGCGCCTTTATCGATCAGTTCAGTTCAGGATGGTTATGTTTATAGTATAGATGTTGCTCTTGATGAAGTAAGAGATCTGCTCTTTGTCGCAACCTATGGTGGAACGGTATACTATTTCAATACTGCCGATTGGAGTTTTGCCGGTACATATACTATTACTAATCCCAATATTTGCTACTTCAGCATTGCCGTTGATGAGCGTAATGGGTTCGTCTATACCGGCAATCCAAGCGATACCACTTCCGGGTCCGGGTTAGGATATTTAATTAAATATGATCTAAGCAACAACCAGCAAAACTATATTACCTTAGACCCTAACAACTACATAACCGGACTGGCTGTAGATCAGGCAACAAGCTTACTTTATGCGACCACCGGCTATTATGATCCCTCTGACCCGAACAATACAAGATATGAAGGCTCTGATGAAATAAGGATATACAATTCCGATTTGACCTTGCTATATCAAACGAGCGCCGGCGTGGTGAACCCCAGAGGATTGTGCGTCCCTCGTGAGGACCCGCTCAGCCTCACAGCAACGCCCGACATTTTGCCGTCCACTTGTTGGTCAAATATGGCGGCAGTTATCATAACAAGCAATGTACATGATATATACGATTTGGACCCAACATGTAAGATTACCGATGTTGAGGTAACTTACAGCGAGCCCCCCTCACGGGTCCCCCGGTGTTGTTCATTTTTCACTTCCAGATCGTCCTACCCGGAGTGGGAAATAACCGGTGACATGACCTTGAATGTCAACACCCAAAACATCTACCGTTGTTTTGCGGATAAAATTTTCACCATTACCGTAAAGTGTACTGATGCATCGGGTAACAGCGCTACATCACAAACCACAGTCACTATACAAAAAGGCTTCTTCAGCAGAAGCGCTGCATTCAGAAGCCGCAGAGTGAGCAGGAGATAAAAAAGGACGAAAAAAGCTTACCTATAAAAATAAGGTAATGCCTCCAACATAAAAATACCGGGATTGATATTGTCTTTCAGAGAGATGATGGATTTTACAAGAAGAGTAACAAAATAAAATCATTAACTAAGGAGGTATGAGAATATTACGTATTGAATTATATCTGGCAGTGCAGATTATGTTGAATAATTTTGTTATATAAATATAACGTCTTGTAGTCAATATAAAGGATCTTAGCTGCTTTTATAAATCTTCATCATTAAATTTTTGCTCAGCAGCTTCGATTTGCTCTTCCAAATCAGTCCAGCGATTGGTAAGTTCTTCGTTTTTTTCTTCAAGCTCTTTATATTCGGCCAATTTCCTTGGGAATTCCGGTTGCTGATAATAAACAGGGTCAATAAATAATTTTTTTAAGTGATCCATTTTTTTCATAACCGCATTCAATTCCGCCTGCACTTTTTCCGATTCTTGGAGCAAGGGATTCAATCGCCTATATTTTAAGTTTCTTTTCTCCGCTTCAAAGCGCTTTTGTTGACGATTTTTTGACTTTCTCTCTTTACCTGCAGGCTCTGTTGGGGAAGAGATCATCAGTGCTTGCTGTTGCTTTTCCATCTGATAAAAATAATCATCATAATTCCCCAAGAAAGTTTCTATATGCCCATCTTTAATGCTGATAATTTTATTGGCCAGATGATTAATAAAAACCCGGTCATGAGAAATCATACAAATAGCGCCGGAATATTGGGTCAAAGCCTCCTGCAGGCAATCTCGCGAGGCTATATCAAGATGGTTGGTAGGTTCATCCAACAAAAGCAAATTCGGCTTTTCCATGATCATTTTGGCCAAAACTAAACGGCTTTTCTCCCCACCGCTTAAGATGTCCACCTTTTTGAATACATCATCTCCACGAAACAAAAATGCGCCCAGATAGGCTCGGGGAGAAATCTCCGAATCCGGCCCAAAGTAAGGGTCAACTTCCTCTAACACCGTATATTGGGGATTAAGAATTTCCAATTGATGCTGAGCAAAATAAGCCCGAAAAACATTATACCCCAAAACCATCTCGCCTCCATCTATGGGTAATACACCGGCCATAATCTTAAGCAAGGTGGATTTCCCTGCCCCATTGGGCCCCACCAAAGCAATCCTATCTCCCCGGTGCAAAACAAAATCCAAGTTATCATAAACCACCCTCTGGCCATATCGTTTACTCACCTTTTTTATTTGCAGAACTATTTTCCCCGAGCGAGGCGGGGGGGGAATAGTAATGGAGAATCGGGAAGAATATTGTTCCAAATGAATTTTTTCCATTTTTTCCAGAGATTTAACCCTGCTTTGCACTTGACGGGCCTTGGTGGATTTATAGCGAAATCTTTCTATAAAACGTTGAGTTGTTTCGATTTTTTTTTGCTGATTTTTATATGAGGCTTCCAAAATCTCCTGCCTGGACCTTTTTTGCTTCACAAAATCATCATAATTGCCAGTGTAAAGATTTAGGGTTTTTTGATCAATCTCCACAACGCGAGTAACAACATTATTAAGAAATGTTCGATCGTGGGAAATTATTATTACAGCCCCTTGATAGGTTTGAAGAAAGTCTTCCAACCAAATTAACGATTCCAGATCCAAATGATTAGTCGGTTCATCTAACAATAACAGATCCGGTTCCCGAAGAAGCAACTTGGCTAAACAAAGACGTCTGCGCCATCCTCCGCTAAACTCCTCAAGTCGCCGATTACCATCTGTCTCCTGAAACCCCAGTCCAAAGAGTATACGTTTGGCCTGATATTCCAAGTTATATCCCCCACGGGACTCAAACTCTGCTTGATACTCTCCTAGTTTTTGGGCATACCTGTGAATTTTATCAGAATCCTTTTCTTGGGCTATTTCTTCTTGCAAAAAATCTATGTGCTCTTTAATACGATTAATATGAGGACAACTGCTCACTATCTCTTCCATTAAGGAATGAGTAAGATTTTCCACAATTTCCTGTTCCAAACAACCAATAACCATATTTTTATTTTTTTCAATCCAGCCGGAATCCGCTGACTGCTCTCCTAAAATCAGAGAAAAAATCGTTGTTTTTCCTGAGCCGTTTGCCCCAATTAATCCAATCTTGTCATTCATACCCACCTGGAAGTTGGCATTCTGAAATAATATTTTTTCAGCAAACTGTTTTGATAGTTTCCTTAAGGAAATCATTGGTCCTCTCTCAATTTTCCCTTTTGTTAGGGGTCAGCCCTTGACATTTGACATCTAAGTCTTCTTAGGGGTCTACAAGACTTAGAAACTATCCATCTAAGGCCGGATGTCAAATGTCAAGGGCTGACCCCTATTTCTACCCTTAAGCCTCCCCATCTAGGGGGAGGAACTGAGGGGACTGAATAATTACCCTTATTGTATTGAAATAAAAAGATCTCGTCAACCGGTAAATCCCCTTGTCTACCTCTTGAATTCAGCCAAAAAAGAAGGTAAGATAAAGGCTATGGAAATTAAAATTGCGAAAACTGCGGGCTTTTGCATCGGAGTTCAGCGAGCCATGAATATCTTACTTGATACGGCCCGTCTAAAAAAACCTCCCATTTATACCTATGGGCCATTGATCCACAATCCCCAAGTAATCACAATGCTGGAACATAGAGGAATTAAAGCTTTTTCCAGCCCCGACACCGTTCCGGCCGGAACTGTAGTCATTCGTGCCCATGGCGTCCCACCGCAAACGAGAAAACAATTGAGAGAAAAGGGATTTAAGATCTGTGACGCCACCTGCCCCCATGTGGCGCAGGTTCATTCCATAGTTAAATCCCATAGCCATAAAGGGTATTATATTATTATTATTGGAGATAAAGGTCACGCCGAAGTGGAAGGTATTCTTGGATTTGCCCAAGGCCAAGGAACAGTGATTAATTCTTTACCTGAAGTTAATTCATTACCCCAAATGGAGAAAATATGCGTTGTAGCCCAAACTACCCAGAATCTTAATTATCTTCACCGGATTATAGAAAAAATTAAAGAACGTTTTCCACAGGCAAAAATTTTCGACACTGTTTGCAGATCTACCCATCAGAGACAAGAAGAGACGCTGCAAATCGCTAAAGATTCGGATGCTATGATAGTTGTGGGCGGGAAAAATAGCGCCAATACAATTCGGTTGGCCAATATGATCGCTGCTTTGCCCAAACCTGTCTTTCACATTGAAACCCCGCAAGAGTTGCAGATAGAAGAGTTGGAAAAATTTGATCACCTTGGCGTTACTGCCGGAGCTTCCACTCCCAATTGGATCATCAATGGTGTGGTGGAAAAGCTTAATTCCATCAAACAGCGTAAAGCCAATTTTCTCATGCGCTATTTGTTTAAAAGCCTTCGTTTTCTGGACCGGAGTGATCTTTTTATAGCCTTCGGTGCTTTTAGCATATGCTATGCAGCCGCCCTTTTGGAAGGTATTCACCCCTCCTTTTCCTTATTATTTATTCCCGCACTTTATGTATTTGCTATGTACCTTTCCAACCATTTACTCTATAAACATGATCTTGGAGATCAGGATAGGATTAAACTCTTTGGGCTTCCCCGCTACACTGCCCTTCGGCTTATTCTGACTATGATTTCCTTATTTTTAGCCCTCTCCCTATCTATTCGGCTGGGGGTTTATACCTTTCTCCTTCTCCTTATAGCAAGTATCGCCGGTATTGTTTACAGCATCCCCCTTATTCCTCATCAATGGCAAGTTTATACCCAGTTTCGACGACTTAAAGACATCCCTGCTTCCAAAGATATCTTTCTGGCCGGAGCATGGGCCAGTATAGCCGTGGGTATTCCCCTTCTCTGTGGGCTAGATTCTCCAGGCCTTCATACAGTTATCTGTTTTATTTTTATTGCCACTATTGTCTTTATTCGCTCAGTACTCCAGGATATTCAAGATATTCAGGAAGACCGTATTGTAGGTAGGGAAACTTTGCCGATTATTTTTGGTCAAAAACGAATTAAACTGCTTCTTTTTGCCATTTCTTGTCCAGCCTTAATTTTGTTATTTTTGGCCGGCTATCTGGGATGGACCACTTCACTGAGTTATTATCTATCCCTTTGCATATTCTTTACCTGGATCTTTATGCTCCTCTTTCATAACAAAATTCTCTCCAATGGGATCTCTTCCAAATTGATTATTGACAGCAATTTCATTTTAAGCGGCTTGGTGGCATTGCTATGGCAAATTTTAAGCCGCAGATAAATTCAAATTTTTGCTGCAAAATAAAACCCTTTGATTCCAAAATCCTTATGATTCCGATAATACTATAAAAACCCAGCAATTCTCATTATGAAAATTATGAGGTGAGTTAGTTGGTAAACATTTTGCCAACGTTCTCATTTTTTTAATTGTAGCGCAGGGCTTTAGCCCCGCTAAAATGAGTTGCTCAAAAAAATATTTTGCCACCTTAACACAGATAGTAAGCAATATGAGCATTACTGAATAAACAACACTTGAAGGGAGTTTTTAAATCATGGAACCACTTCCGGAAATAATAAATCAATTACCCAACTTTTGCGGACACGAATCAAGGGTTGAAAAGGTTCCCGGGGTCAATAAGCCGACTTTCCTTGACAGTACCACAGTCAAGCTCAGTCAGGTTAAATCTTCTTTTGGAATTGCTCTGCACATGCATCAACCCTTGATCCCTGCCGGCGGACCAAATCTGCCAACTGCCGGTATTATCGGCAATTTGCAATACATGATGGAACATCAACATATTAAGGATAATCATAATGCACCCGCCTTTGCCCGCTGCTATAGCCGTATAGCTGATTTTGTGAAGGACTTGCTTGAGACAGGCCACCACCCCCGGGTGATGCTTGATTATTCAGGTAATCTTCTTTATGGTCTTCGACAGATGGGCAGAGGAGACATCCTGGAAAATTTAAAAAAGGTTACTGTTGAAAAACCTTATTCCCGTTGCATAGAATGGCTGGGGACCATGTGGTCTCATGCCGTGGCCCCATCTACGCCGCCACCCGACATAAAATTACATGTCCAGGCATGGCAACAGCATTTTGCCGCCATCTTTGGATGGGAAGCCCTCGCACGAGTAAAGGGATTTTCCCCTCCGGAAATGCATCTGCCTATACATCCTGATGTCTGTTATGAATATATCAAAACACTCAAAGAATGCGGATTTCGCTGGCTTATGGTGCAGGAGCATACCGTGGAAAATATTGACGGTCAAAGGACCCGCAACCCCCATATACCTCATCTTCTGATAGCGAAAAATTCCCGGGGAGAAGAAATAAGCATGATCTCCCTGATCAAAACCAAAGGCTCAGACAGTAAATTGGTGGGCCATATGCAGCCCTATGCAGAAGCCAAAGGTTTGCAAAGACAAAAGTTGGCAGAAAAATTAATCCCCCCCTTTGTATTTCAAATCGCTGACGGGGAAAACGGCAATGTAATGATGAATGAATTTCCCAGATGTTTCAAAAAGGCTTTCCACGAGATTAAAGCCTCGGGAACAATAAGTTTGTGCGGCAGTGAATATTTGGAATTGCTGGAGGCAGAAGGAATAGATTTAGAAAAATCCGCCCCTCAAATTCAGCCCATAGGGCAAAAAAAATTCTGGGATCGAGTCGACAACCCCAGCCCAGGAGCGGTAAAAAAGGCTATTACTGACCTTGAAAAAGAGGATTCCCGCTTTCATTTGGATATGGGTTCCTGGACCAATAATAGAAGTTGGGTCAAAGGGTATGAAAATGTACTGGGCCCCATAGAAAAGCTGAGCGCTTTATTTCATCAAAAGATTGATCGAAATCCGGCCGTAAATAAACAAAGCGCAGCTTACCGAGAGACGCTCTTTTATTTGCTGGTTTCCCAAACAAGTTGTTATCGCTATTGGGGGCGGGGAAGATGGACAGACTATGCCAAAGAAATATGCCGCAGGGGCACACAATTGCTGGAGAAAAAATTCTGATCATTTCCGGCAGATAAATATCTTGGACCCGCCACTGGGTGTGCAAATTCTTTGAACCTGGGCAAAATATTTTTGAAATACAACCTGCTCCCGGCCCAGGATTTCCATGGCCTTTCCCGAACCCATAAAATATATACGCAGGTAAAATAAAAATTTGATAACAGGATTATCAGGAACATCGTGCTCCATCATTAAAAATGGTTTTCCTTTTTTCAAGATGCGGCCAATTTCCCGCAAGGCCCTTTCCTGTGTATCTCCTTTTAATTCATAAAAAGCATGAGAACAGGTTACGCCTTCCAAAAAATTATCACCAAAGGGCAAATGAGCCACGTCCGCCTCAATATAACAAATTTGAGGGGATTTATGCCCCCACCGATCCCGTGCAGCCCGCAACATGCCATGGGAAAAATCAAGACCCACCACTAACCCTTCCGCACCGACATGTTCATGCAGATTGGGAAGCACAGAACCGGTCCCGGTACAAATGTCCAGGGCAATATCTCCAGGCTTCAACTTCGCCTGTTGCACCAAAAATTTTCGCAATTCACCACTTTGATCTCGCGAGTGTAATGCAATAAAGGCATCGTAAAAGTGAGAAAAAAAATCATAATATTTTCTTCGATATTTCCGAGTGCCCATAAACATTCCCTCCTTCAGACCTTATTCTCATTTCGGCCCTTTTCAGCGATAAAAAACCACTTTGGTGATCAGGGTTTCTCTGCCCAATCTCATTCGAAGCGTTAAAAAAAACAAATAAAATTCTCTCTGCTATGAAAAAAAATATTCTACCACGATCTTATATAAGGGACAACGTTCATAACAAACTGACATCACCAAAAATGAAAAAGATGCTTTCCTATTGACTTACTCTATTTATCCTAAAAAACAGCCTGATCCCCTAACCACAAAAAAAAGGCTAGCCACAAAGGCTAGCCCTGAAAAACATACATATTTATTATTTAGGCTGCTATTATTTTAAAAAAGCCTTAAAAAAATATTTCCGATCAGGTCTGATTTTTACTCTTCTTCATCCTCATTTGTCCACCAGTAAGAAAAATCCATACTAGAACTATTATAGTAAGGGGAATCAATCACAGTATTATAATTATATTGATTGTAAAGATTAGAAGGATAATAAGATTGCATGGGGAAAGAGTAATTTGAAGAGCTGTACCCTAAAGGATAACTGGAATAACCCACAGATGAGCTATAACCATAATTGGGATTTAAAGCCGAGTTATAACCAAACGTGGGAGTCATAGGATAGCTTTGTATCCAATTATTCATTAAATTCAAAGCACCCAAGCCCATACCTCCTGCAGTAATTCCAAGATTTTGTCCCATCTGAGCCAAGTTATTGAGCCCCCATGCACTGGCATAATCTGTAGTAGCATAAGCACCCATAGCCCGAGCAGTCATGTACATATTAGCATTACCAAACATATTCCCTGCGGTGTACATGGGCATACCATACATAGAATAATATGGCGACAAATCCGCCTGAACTGCAGAAGAAATTATCAAGGAAAATAAAAAAACTGCTACTATTAATAATACTTTATTACCTTTACGCATTTCAAAAACCCTCCTTTCTGGTGAAAACCTTAAAAAACCTTATCAAACAAAAACAATCAAATAATGTCAGGAAACACTGGGTGTGAATATTTATGAATATAAATTAATTTAGAGTAAAAATTAATGGGGCTCTTTATGCCGGCAATCATCTAAAATACAGAAACCAGCATGTGATATATATTATAGCAGAAAAAAATATCTAAATGCAAACAAAAAGTAAATATCTGCAACTTTGGCCTCATTAAAGATACAATTGCGATATGTTTGCTGAATGTTAGAGAGGGCTTTTCCTGACCAACCTTTATTCCCCCAAAGCAAGAATTGCTGAAGGTTTTTTGACTTATTCATGAAAACATGCTATAAAATCCCACTATGAATAAAAAAGAAAAAAAAATCCTGGTAACCAGTGCTCTTCCTTATGCTAACGGGCCGATTCATATCGGACACCTGGTGGAATATATCCAAACGGATATTTATGTGCGCTTTTTGCGGCTTTCCGGGAAAAAGATAATTTATTGTTGTGCTGATGATACCCATGGCGCTCCAATCCAGATTAACGCTTCCAAACAAGGGATCTCTCCGGAAGAACTTATCGCTCACTATTACAAGGAACATACCGAGGATTTTGAAAAATTTTACATAAGCTTTGACTCGTATTACTCAACCAATTCACCCGAAAATAAAAAATTCAGCGACCTGATTTTTTCCCGCCTTAAAGACAAAGGCGACATTTATTTAAAAAGGGTTGAATTAACCTATTGCCCCCAATGCCAACGTTTTTTACCCGATCGTTATGTGAAGGGAGTCTGCCCGCGATGTGGGGCCTCTGATCAATATGGTGATAATTGTGAAGTCTGTAACGCTACCTATGCCACTACTGACTTGGCTAATGCCTACTGTGTGATTTGTCAAGCATCACCAATACGCAAAAAATCGGATCACTATTTTTTCCGGTTAAGCAATTACACCGATCGGCTGCAAGCATGGCTGAACGGGAATAATCAGTTACAGGAAGAAATTAAAAATTATATTCTTAAGTGGATTGAAGCAGGGTTAAAAGATTGGGATATAACCCGAGATGCTCCCTATTTTGGTTTTCAGATTCTGGATGACCCCAACAAATATTATTATGTCTGGTTAGATGCCCCTATTGGATATATGGCCAGTACACAAAACTATTGCCAAAAACATGGCGATGACTTTGACAGTTACTGGCTCAATGATACAGGTAAAATTATTCATTTTATCGGTAAAGATATTATTTACTTTCATTTTCTTTTCTGGCCGGCTATGTTGATGGGAAGCGGATTTCGATTACCTGATAACATTGTGGTGCATGGTTTTTTAACGGTCAACAAACAAAAAATGAGCAAATCAAGGGGCACGTTTATTACTGCCCGTGAATATTGGCAAAAAACAAACCCAAGTTATTTGCGTTTTTATCTGGCTTTTAATCTTTCGAGAAATATTACTGATATAGATTTTGATTTGAACGATTTCAAAGACCGGATTAACAGCGAACTGCTTGGTAATTTTGCTAATCTGGCCAACAGGTCCCTGAATTTCCTGAAAAATAAACTAGGCGGGAAAATTGGCGTGCCTGAAGATGAATATTACACCCTAGTTCAACAAAAAATCCCCCTCATTTTGAAGGCTTACGAAAATTGCGAATTCCGTGCGGCAATAAGGGGGATTTTGGATATAAGCGATTTTGCCAATAAATACCTCCAGCGACGTGAACCCTGGAAGGTAATTAAAGAGTCCCCGGAAGAAGCCGGCCGAATAATTTCTACCTGTGTTCATTGGGTAAGAGATCTTGAAATTCTCTTAAAGCCGGTAATCCCTATGATTTGCCAAGAATTAGAGACGCAACTCAATGTATCTGAGTTAACCTTACAAGACCTTGAAAAAAATATAGCCGGCCATAGTATTGGCCAACCAAAACCACTGGTTCAGCGAATAGAACATTTGGATTTTGTTGGCCAAGGGATCGATTGATCCTACTATAAAACTCCAACTCTGTAAAAATTTCCTGCATACCCTTCAACTCTCATACAAATTTCGTGGGATTAAATTCAGCTTCTCACGATTACCTCAGCCTTTGATATTAAAAATTTTCATGTGCTCCTCCTTCCTTTTCTATAGATTTTCATAAAAAAAAATTATAATCGATATTTAGACAAAAGTAGCGCAGGGCTTAAGCCCTGCTTAATCCTCCAGACAAATGTTTTTTGCAGGGCTAAAGCCCTTGCGCTACAGTATAAAATTTAGTATCTAAAAATTTATAAAATAAAAAATCTAGGGTAGTTATAGAATGTTGAATTGCCGAAAAATACAACATGGATTCTGCGTCTTTTGTTCTAAATTTTATGATTGATTCATCCAATCTTTCCCAAGAGTAAGATAAAAAATGATAAATCCTTACCCGGATAAGCCGGAACCAAAAATAACATATAATTTTTACCACGAAGACACAAAGACCACGAAGTGAAAAAAACTTCGTGCACTTCGTATCCTTCGTGATTAGATAAAAATTTTCTACCACAAAAAACACGGAATTCAGAACTATAGATTTTTAGATAAATAATTTCACAATAGCTATTCATAGAATAGTAGCGCACAGCTTCAGCCCTGCCATAATGCAGGGCTGAAGCTGTGCGCTAAATTATAAAAAAATTAGTGCATAAAATTTAATGTCTGAAATACTATATGCACCTAATAAGATCAAACACAATAAGAAAGGAAACCAAATATGCGAACCTATCGTAAGGAACTATGGTTTAATATACCCAAACGAATGGCTTTTATAAACATTACCCAAAAGGTAAAGGAAGTGCTCGATGAAAGCGGTATTAACGATGGCTTGTTACTGATCAACGCTATGCATATAACAGCATCAGTATTTATTAATGATGATGAGCCGGGACTTCAACAGGATTATGAAAGATGGCTTGAGCAACTGGCACCTCACCACCCGGTTGACCGCTACCTGCATAATCAACCATGTGAAGATAATGGGGACGCCCATCTTAAACGGCAAATCATGGGAAGAGAAGTCGTAGTAGCGGTTACAAAGGGTCGGCTTGACTGTGATTCCTATGAACAAATCTTCTATGGCGAATTTGACGGAAGGAGAAGTAAGAAAGTATTGATTAAAATTATTGGTGATTAGGATAAAAAACAATCCATTAATTTTATTATAGCCCCAATTCTCCGGAAATATCCTGCATAGCCTTCAAGGCTAATTCAACAAACTTGTCCAAGCTAAGATTCAACTTTTCACAAGCGCGAATTTGTTCCCTGTTGGCCCCCTTGGCAAACCATTTTTCCTTAAATCGCTTCAAAATAAAAAAGGTGTCCAGGGCAGCCAACTTTTTTTGGGGATGGATTAAGGCCGCAGCCACGATTAAACCGGATAAAGGATCTGCCGCAAAAAGGGCTATGTCCAGGGGGATTTCTCTTTCCTGGATAAAGCTCGGGCCATGTGCCAGAACGGCTTGTATGATTTTGGGATCGGCTCCGGCATCTTTAAGCATTTGAGCCCCCAATTGGCCATGTTCCTCCGGTGTTTTAAGGGTTTTGTCATAATCAAGGTCATGGACCAACCCGGCCAGTCCCCACACCTCGACATCTTCTTCAAAATACCCAGCCACCTTTTGCATGATAGCTTCAGTAGCCAGCATGTGTTTAATCAAATTTTTATTTTTTACATTTTCATGAATTAGGTTTAAGGCCTCTGCTCTGTCCATGGTTTCATTCCTTTTCGTGCTTTAGTTTGCCCTCAATTTTTTTTTCAGGCAGGGCTATTTCAGGCATGGCTAAAGCCCTGCGCTACACCAGCAAACTCTTATTCCATCTAATAACAATTAATATCAATGTGGACTAAGGGCTAAATTGCCCGGTCCTTAGATTTTGCTTCTTGACATGTTTCCCTAATTTATTTTCATTATCAGCCAACAATCGTTTAATGTTTGATTTGTGCCTATAAATCAATAAGATCCCTGCCGCCAGTGAAATATAAAACAACACCCCGCCCCCCAAAAAAAACCAAATGAACAGAGGAAGGAATACACCGGCCAGGATTGAAGCCAAAGACACATATCGCCATATCCCTAACACTACAAGCCAAATCAATAAGGTTAACAAAAGGGGAAGAGGGGTCAGGATAAGAAAAACTCCCAAACTGGTAGCAACACCTTTACCTCCACGAAATTTTGCAAAAACAGGCCAATCATGTCCGATGATAGCGATAAGACCCATGCCGGCAACCAAGGCTGGGGAAGAAAGGAAAATTTTCCCTAATAAAACAGTCGCTATGCCTTTACCAACATCCCCCAGAAGCGTCAAAAGAGCCGGCTTTTTGCCTACTGTTCTCAGGACATTCGTGGCCCCTGAGCTTTTACTGCCAACTTTTCGAATATCAGTCTGATATATTTTGGAAATCAGAACTCCAAAAGGAATTGACCCTAATAAATAGGCTATGAGCAAGAAAAAAGCCGGTTTAATAATTTCCATCAATCAATTCTCTTCCCTTAAAAAACTATTAAGCTCAGTGTCATTAACTTGAGCTTTGATCGGCGTTCCTTTGTCATTTCGAACATATTCACTACGTTCAGTGTAAACTCCGTGAGAAATCTTGTTATGCTATACGTTTAAAGATTTCTCGTCGCAAATGCTCCTCGAAATGACAAGGGAGAATTCCTTAAATTAATGGCATTGCTATTATGCTTATAAAAAATAAAATGTTCTGTATTATTAAATCGTCAATTTAACCTGTCTATTAAATTTGATTACATATTCAATCCCTGAAATTATTGCCAAAGCCATGGCTATCCAAAGGAGAATCTCCCCGAGAAAAAATTTATTCATGGGAGGTTCATTCAAAATCAGAAAAGAGACAGCCAAAATTTCACCGATTGTTTTATATTTGCCTAATTTACTGGCTGCAATAACCGCACCTTTTGACGCAGCTACTGATCGCAGGCCGGTAATGGCAATTTCTCGGCATACAATGATAACAACAATCCAGGCCGGCGCTCGAACAATTTCTACCAATGAAATCAAGGCGGAACAAATAAGCAATTTATCGGCCATAGGGTCCAGTAACTTTCCCAGAGTAGTAACCTGTTTTGATTTTCTGGCAATATACCCATCAAGCCAGTCAGTCAGGGCTGCCAATAGAAAAACAAAAAGTGCCAAGCGCATACTGAAATTGGTTAAGATAAGGGTGACGATAATGGGCACCAGAAATATTCGGGCTATTGAAAGTTTATTTGGTAAAGTCATAATATTTCCTAAAAATACTAAATTGTTATTATCAATGTATTATGAATGTATATGTATTTATTCAAATTAAAGCCCAACCCGCTTGAGTAACTCTTCCTTCAAAATCTGAAAGATATGGGTTTCGCGTTACTTCTTTTCGATTCGCAAATTCAAGCAGTTGTCCTTGGATATATTCATAATCTTGTCGGATAAATGAATTTTCTAAACCAGTCATTAAAAGATCCATAAGCTGAATCTGATGATCTATATTCTGTATGCTGATGCCAAGAGATGTTATTATAAACAAAAAAAATAACAAAAGCCGCTCCCATAAGCATAATTGGAATAAGAATAGCAACGATGATTTTCAGGCTTAGCTTACTGGGCAAAATTTGATTCATGAGTATAGATTAGCTAAATACTATTATTAATCCTGTCTAACTTGATCAACCATGACAGTCTATTAGAATGATGGAATTCTACTAATAAGCGCTTACTTATTATAGTTATTCCCCTGATTATGTCAAGAATCAGCCAGCCCTGACGTACACCTTTATCTCTGAAATATTGAGCGTCAATGACTTATGATTAAAAAATTTGCGGAAATTTTTTTACAAATTGCCTGCCAACCCTTGATATGACAGCAACTAAAATTCATGCGCCATAGCTGAGAATCAGTAATTGTCAAAAATAGTATGAAAGAAATATGAAAGCTTGGAAGTAGATAACTCATAGGAAAACAAAATATGGGTAATAATCTTGTATTATTAATAAATTAGAGCATAATGAAGTCTGAAATATTTTGACAAGCAGACCGCCGTTATGGTAAGTTTTTAGTGTTAGAAAATTGAAAAAAAGGAGCTAATTTTTTTACCATAAGGAATAACTGTTTATCAGGGCAATAAAAAAGGAATGGCTTTGAGAAATTCAAAAAAAAACTGGAGTGAATTTCTAATTTCGGTATTTCTGCTTTTCATCTTTTGGATGATCATTTCTTTTCCTGCTGATGTTTATTCGAAATTGGGTTTTATTAATCTTATCGAACATGCCGTTTTAGGCCTCATTTTTGCGTTTATTATCGTTTACATTTATCCCCTCAATATATTTAATTCAGATGAAATTAAAAAATACATAAATGTTAAGACTTTGTTTCGTCTGGGAGTTTATTTTATCCGCCTTGGTTTCGATATGTGCTTTGCCGGCATTGATGTAGCCAGAAGAGTAATGCGAAAAAAATTATTGATTTCTCCTGGTATTGTACAGGTAAAAACATCTCTTGGCGCAGACGATGAAATTGCCCTTAATGCCAATTCTATTACCCTTACTCCAGGAACTATTACCATTGATGCTCAAAAAATAAAAAAGGGAAGCATATTTTGGGTTCACTGTATAAGCCAGGAATCAGTAAAAGAAATTTTGGAAACAGGGGGATTTGTAGAAAAAATTGCTCATGTCTACGGGAAAAAGAAAAAATGATCGAACTGGATTTGGTATTAAAATTAGCCGTTCTTATACTATCTTGCACTATTTTTTTCTGCCTCTATCGGGCCGTCTTAGGCCCCACCACAGCAGATCGGATAATTGGTATCAATGTGGTTGGAACGAAAGTAGTAACGGTCTTTGTGTTTTTAGGAGCTATTTTTCAAAAGGGATCTTATTTAGACATTGCCATGCTTTACGCCATGCTGATCTATATAACCACTCTGGCCTTCATCAAATATTTAGAACAAAGAAATCTGGGTGAATAATGATTTATGTAATTAAAACCTTGCGAGTTTTAGCGGGAATTTTCATAGCTGGGGGAATATTTTTTTTCATAGCCGCCACGGTTGGTGTAATCCGGATGCCTGATCCCTATAACCGAGCTCATACTGCCAGTAAAGGCGACAGCCCCGGTTTTCTGGTTTCTATGCTTGGAGTATGGTTTTACTGGTTAACCATCAACCCGGTTGAGAGTTTAAAAATCTTGGTAATTATAATTTTTATGTTATTTGCCAATCCCATTGCAGTGCACTCCATCTTACGATTCTGTTATAAAACGAAAACTCCGTGGGTGGAGGAAACTACCTTTCATCTATTAAAGGACCAGAAAGAAAAAAAATAAGGAGAAGTGTATGGATCTTTTAATATTTGCTCATGTGGTGATTCTGGCTTTTTTAGTAGCCACTGCTTTAGCCGCTGTTATGAGCAAGGACCTATTGGAGGCAGTGATTATTTATAGTGCCTATAGTTTCACCATGGCTTTAACCTACAGCATTCTTCGAGCAGTGGATGTTTCTATGACTGAAGCGGCTGTAGGAGCGGGGTTATCAAGTATTTTATTTGTGGCCACTTTATGTAAAACCCAAAGAAGAGAAGATTAGTGAAAAGGATAAAATTTTCATGAAAAAATTTGTTCCGGCCATATTATTTACTGTTTTCGCCTTCAGTATGATAGTGGTGATTTTACGATTTGCCCCCATAGGTGATCCGCATTTACCTGGTTATGCGGGTTTTGATCATTCTGAGAATACTGAAAAAGAAGTATGGGAGATGACCAAAGAAGAAGTGGTTCAATATGCAGATTCCGTTGCCCTCCATTATAACCGCCACAGTCCTGGAGATACAGGAGCGCTGGATATTATTACGGCCATCATTTTTGATTATCGTGCCTATGATACCCTTATTGAGGCAACTGTTTTATTTACAGCCATGATCGGAGTACTTTCAATTATCGGGACAAAGAAAAATTAAAGACATGATCACGCCAAAAAAAAATAAGGAAAAATATAAAACAAGTATCATAGTTCAATTGGTTACCCGGATGATGTGTCCTTTTATTATAATGTTCGGAGTTTTTCTTATTGTTCATGGGCATTTGACCCCAGGGGGAGGATTTCAGGGCGGAGTGATCATCGGGGCCTCATTCATTCTGTTTGCCATGGCTTTTAATAGACAAGATGGTCGAGATGCAGTACCCAGTTTCACCTTAAAATGTTTGGCCAGTATTGGAGTGTATTTATATATCTCTATAGGATTAGTCGGCATTTTTCTTGGGTATCATTTCCTGACCAATAAAGCCGCCGCAATTGCCCCTATGGGAATGTTCGGGGAGTTGTTAAGCGGAGGAGCCCTGTTTTGGATCAATCTTGGTGTAGGATTGACAGTGGCCGTAATTTGTACCGAACTTTTTTATGTCTTTTTGGAAGAAGAAAGGTCCCCGTATTACTTGGAAAATAAAAAAAAATTACCTTACCAAAGGAGATGGTTGGATGTGGATAAAGATGATTCTGTATAGAATCGATTATATTGTTACCGTCATCTTATTTTGTATAGGGTTGTATGCACTAATCTTAAAACCAAATTTAATTAAAAAAATAATCGGTATAAATATACTAGAGACCTCTGTATATCTCTTTTTTATTGCTTCGGCCGATGTACGCCTAGGACCAGCTACATGTCAGTGGGCAGGACCATCAGAAATTTCCAACGCTGCAGAGGTTGCTCATGCCGCTGCGGGACATGTGCCTTTAGTAAACCCTATCCCTTCAGCCCTTATTCTTACAGCTATTGTAGTGAGCGTTAGTGTGACTGCCATCTCTTTGGCCTTAGCCATAAAAATATATGAAAATTACGGAACATTGGATACAAGAAAAATTATGCGCCTGAAAGGATAATTATTGATATACATGAAAAACTCCTCCTCCCCGGCAAAATGGATATTCAAAAAATGAACATAATTTTCTTAAAAAAAACTGGCTGAACACTCAATTTCTTGATTTGAAAGCTAAAAAAGGAACAGTTCTATGGATCTAGTATTTGGGATCGGCGCATCGCATCTTCAAGTTTTTATTCCCCTCATTTTGCTGATCGTCGCCTTGATGATTCCACTCATCGACAAAATCGATAAAAGGTATCGAGATCCTCTGGTTGTGCTGACCACCTTAATGAGCGGCATTTTTGCCGTGATTGTTTTTTTGAAGGTTTTATCGTCTCCCACCCATTATATTGAATATTTGGTTGGCTATGCCTGGGGCGGTCAAAAACTTCTTCACTCCGGCCAGCCAATCGGCATTGCCTTACGCACTGATTTGCTCGGCGCGATTTTGTTGCTGTTGATAAATGCCATCGGTTTTCTAGCTGTAGTTTATTCTCTGCAATACATTCAGCATGATGTCCCGGAAGAAAAACACACTTACTACTATACCTTATTGCTCCTTATGTTGGCCGGTATGTCCGGAATAGCTATTACCGGTGATTGTTTTAATGCTTACGTTTTCTTTGAGGTTGCTTCCATCAGCTCTTACGCTCTGGTTTCTATTAATGGAAAGGCAGAGTCATTGGAGGCGACATTTAAATATCTGCTCATCGGGGCCCTCAGTTCGGTTTTTATTGTTTTTGCCATCGGCTTGCTCTTTAATGCCACGGGAACATTAAACATGCAGTATGCCTCTCAACAGATTGCCAAAATCATTGATTCTACTCCCGGTTCTCCATACTATCCCTATCGCTATTTAATTTTTGCCTCTTTAGGATTATTTATTATGGGATTCAGTGTGAAGGCTGCTTTTTTCCCCGGCCATGCCTGGTTAGCTGATGCCCATCCGGTTGCTCCTGCTTCTATAAGCGCCCTTTTATCCGGATTAATCGTCAAGGCTACCGGTGTTTTTTTATTGATTCGCTTTCTCTTCTCCATATTCGGCATTCACAAAGGATATTATGGAAAAATCCTTTCTCCCCTTTTTTTGATTATCAGCGCTATTACCATTTTGAGCGGCTCTCTTTTTGCTATAGTTCAAACCCAAATAAAAAGAATGCTAGCCTTTTCAACTATTGCTCAAATGGGTTACATCTTGTTTGGTATTGCTTTAGTTACCTATAATGGATTAGCCGGTTCGATTTTGCACATAATTAATCATGCTATAGTAAAAAGCTTGTTATTTTTATGTTCCGGGATTATCATTTACAAAACAGGAATTAAGGACATTACCGACATGGGGAAATTGGGATATCGAATGCCCGTCACCATGGCCTGCTTCACTATAGGGGCCTGTTCTATGGTTGGGGTCCCCCCATTGGCCGGTTTTATGAGCAAATGGGTTTTAGCTACGGCTTCCTTTCAAGCGGGAATGCCCTATTTGGTAATTATTTTACTGCTCAGTAGTTTGCTGAATGCGGTTTACTATTTTCGGGTGATCGCTATTTCCTATTTTGGAGACCCTAAGATCGAAGTAGATAAAATAGATGAGGCCCCTAAAACAATGTTAGTACCTGTTTTGATTCTGGCCTCATTAGTATTTATTTTAGGAATATTGGTTAAATACCCGTATCACGGCGCCGCATTGCCTTCAGCAAGATTATTATTTAGATAAAGAGAATCAATTGGATTATTTTTAATATATTTTTTGGTAGTTTTCTAAGGAGACGACAACACTATGATTAGAAGCTATCTGCCTTTGATAGTGGTTATGTTCCCCCTTATTGCCACCATCTTCCGCCCCTTTGTCCAAAAACATCGGTATTATCACTTTACGGCCATTGTCAGCGGAGTCACGCTGGCTATTATGCTTTATATGTATCCTCCGATTATTTCCGGTAAAATTCTCAACCTTTCTCTGGACACAGGACTGGGTTTTAATTTTGTCTTCAGGGCAGATTTGCTTAGCTTTCTGGTTGGTATGATTTCCATCATTCTCTGGACACTTTCCTCTGTTTACAGCATTGAATATATGAAACACTCTCATGCTCATGCCCGATTTAATATCTTTTCTTTGTTATCCCTAAGCGGAATGTTAGGGGTACTTTTTACAGGAAATCTGTTTACCCTCTATATCTTTTTTGAACTTGTGAGTGTAGCCTCCTCAATTTTAGTCTTTCATGAGGAAACTCCCGATTCCATGAAGGCGGGATTTAAATACCTATTTTTAGGCATCACCGGCGGATTGGTACTGCTATTTTCCATTATCATGACCTACGCCATTACCGGCACGGGAGACCTTACACTCATCGGTATTGGTTTACAGGGGAGCAAGTGGCTGCCGTGGATTTTCTGGGGTTTCATTATTGGCTTTGGAGTCAAGGCAGGTATATTCCCCTTACATATCTGGTTGCCTTCCGCACACCCGGTGGCCCCTTCAGGAGCCAGCGCTCTTTTATCCGGTGTTATGATTAAAGCCGGAGCTTACGGAATTTTTAAAACTATATATAACATTATTGGCTATCAAGATATATCTAATAATCATATGTGGCTGATATTCTCTTTACTGATCATCTCTTTAATTACGATCTTTCTGGGATCTGCCTGTGCTATCACGCAAAAAGAAATTAAAAAGATGTTAGCCTATTCCAGTATCTCACAAATCGGCTATATTATTATGGGCTTCTGCTTACTTGCGCCTCTTGGCATTGTAGGCGGACTGCTCCATATGTTTGCCCACGCTCTCATGAAAGGCACCTTGTTTATGTGTGCAGGCGCCTTTATTTATAAGACAGGGTTACGAGAATTGGAGGACCTGAAAGGAATCGGCCGAAGGATGCCTTTAGTTACTATGGCCTTTAGTGTTTGCGCTTTTTCCATGATCGGATTGCCTCCTTTTATCGGATTTATCAGTAAATGGTTTTTAGCTTTAGGGACCTTGGAAACAATGAAGTTGGGAAACTATTGGGCGGGAATGGGTCTTGTTGCCTTATTAACCTTGCTGTTTAGCAGTTTGCTCAACCTGGTCTATTACGGACCGGTGGTCATTAGCGCTTGGATGCATGAGAGTAAGGAAGAAAGCCTGGCTGCTACAGCTAATCCAGGCTCAAAAGAAATTGATAATGACGACCCAAATTGGATCATGCTGGCGCCTATATTAACTTTAACTGTGGCTGTCCTCTTTTTTGGGATCTTCCCCAGTTTGCCTCTCGGGATTGCCAAACAAATAAGTCACTTATTTTTCCCATAAAGGGAGTTTCATGTGGTAAATTGTAAAATTTTACCGAAAGATTTTATTTTCACTTCGTGGCCTTTGTGATCTTCGTGGTAAAATTATATTTTTTGGTTCCGGCTTGTCCGGGTTAGGAATTTAGATGACGATGAATAGAAATCTTAATGGGGGAAAAAGGGCTTGGATTCTGCTATGGATTTTAGCCGTAATTTCTCTGTTTTGCATAGCTAAGGGCCAAGGTTTGGCTTCTCATCCTAAAAATATGCACTCTTTGCCGGATGAAAAACATCACGGGACTGTCAATAAAAAGGCCAATCATGAAATGATTAATAAACACAATGGGATCGTCCATGGAAAAGATTTTCATGAAACAGTTAAAAAGGAAAATGAAATTAACCCCGAGGGGAAAAACCATGGGATAATCCATACTGCTGATACTGAACATCCCGATATCCTTTCTATTCCAGTTACTTACAAACTTTACTGGATTGGCTTAATTTTCCTGGTAATCTTTCTTCTGGTTTATTTTCTTATTATGTATAAAAAAGAAAAATTTACTTCCTTAAAGCCTTTGACCATATCTTTGTTACTGTTAGCCTTATCTCTTTACCTTTTAGAACAGGGGAGAATATTTACCGGATATTTCGACCCGGTCAAGGGTTTTGTATCCGGATTTCATGAACCAAATACCATAGGATTTCTGCGATTTCTCTATAAGCTGATTGCGGGAGTTGCTTTGTCTATGTATGGATTTATTATTTTTTTTGCTCATAAAAAAAAATACCGATCTTAATATAAATCTTTTAGCTATCTTGGTTATAGGGAATCTAAAGAATTAGGAGAAAAAATGAATCCTTCTGAACAAACTAAAATTCTAATCGTAGATGATGATCCGGATACTCGAGACATTATTCGACTCAGTTTAGATTCCGAGTCCTATCGAATTACTGAAGCCAAAACAGGTGTAGAGGCCTTGGAGAAGGTAATTACCCACGAACCTGACATCATAGTTCTGGATGTCATGTTGCCGGAAAAATCCGGCATGGATGTCTGTCGAATACTTAAAGAAAATATTGTAACTGCTCATGTTCCGGTGATCATGTTAACAGCAAAACAAACTACTGATGATAAAGTTGAAGGACTCAATATAGGCGCTGATGATTATCTGGTCAAGCCTTTTAATCCTTTGGAACTGGAGGCTCGCATTAATGCCTTACTGAGAAAGATGAGACGGGACCTATACGCCAATCCCCTCACCCATTTGCCCGGTAATGTTCCCATTGAAAAAGAAATCCAGCGAGCCATTGAGAATAAAGAAAAGTTTGCCGCCTTATTTGTCGATCTTGATAATTTCAAGGTTTACAATGACAATTATGGATATGCCGCCGGGAACCGGGTTATTAAATTTTGTGCTAATACAATTTTAAATAGTGTGAAGCAATATGGTAATCCCGATGATTTTATCGGCCATATTGGCGGAGATGATTTTGTAATCCTCACCACTCCGGATAAGGCCGATCAGCTTTGCCAAGGAATAATTAAACTATTTGATAGTTTGATACCAATACAATACAGCGAGGAAGACATAGCCCGAGGCTATCTTATTAGTGAAGACCGAAGGGGAGAGATTAAAAAATTCATGTTAATGACTATCTCTATAGCAGTAATTAGTAACGAGAATAATCAATTTATTCATCATTTGCAGGTAGCTGAGAAGGCTGCTGAAATAAAAAAACACGTTAAAAAATTGGAAGGGAGCAACTATCAAAAAGATAGAAGAAAATTCTCGGACACTAATTCAGTTAAAAAAAATGAGATGGATGATTGATCTTAACTGTATATGAACCTTAACATTACCCAAAAACTAATAGTAGGTTTTTTGATTGTTATTTTATTTTCAGCTATGGTTGGAACATTCTCATATATTTCTCTACACCGAGTTACTGAGGGACTCCAAGTGATTATTGAAGATCTGGATTCAGCCGTTTCAAAAGAAAATTATGTTATTTCAGGGGCTAATCAATTAATTAAAACGGCCACCAGATATAATATATTTCTCTCTATATTCATTATGTTCAGTTTTATTGCAACCTTGGGGGGAGCGTTGCTCTTGTTAGGCAAATTTACCAGTAGATTTACCGATTCAATTATTTCGTTATCCCAAAAGGCAGAATTGATCGGCCAGGGTCAACTGAATGAAAGAATAGAAATAAGCAGTCAGGATAGTAAGGATGAAATTGGAGAATTGGCCAGAACATTTAACCGGATGGCCTCATCATTACAGGACCGGCAGATAGAAATCGAAAAGGTTAATCAAGAATTGGAAAGACGAGATCGAGTACTTCGTGAAGCCAACGAAAAATTGCAACAACTCAATGCCATTAAATCCGATTTCCTATCCACTGTTTCCCATGAATTACGTACGCCGTTAACAGTAATTAAGGGATACGTCTCACTTATAAAAAACCAACGCCTTGGACAAATTAATGCCCGGCAAGAAAAGGGCTTGATTGCAGCCGATGATAGAGCCGACCACTTGAATAGCTTGATCAATGATTTATTGGATTTATCCCGTATTGAATCAAACAAATATGAAATTCGACAAAAAAGTCTGGATTTCACTGAATTAGCTGAAGAAACCACCAATTCTATGAAGCCTTTATTTCAAAAGAAAAAAATCCATTTTAAAAGCCGAATCCCATCTGAACTTCCAAAGGTTTATGCAGATAAGCAAAAAATATCCCAGGTCCTTATCAATCTATTGAGTAATGCCATCAAATTTACCCCTGCCGGCGGAGAAATTATTCTGGAAGCTCTTTTGGAAAAGGAGGAAAAAATCGGTAAAGGTATATCCCTTAAGGATTTTATTCAGATCAATGTCATAGATAAGGGTATAGGTCTGGCTGAAAATGAGCTAAAAAAAATCTTCGATAAATTTTATCAAGCGGATAATACCGCTACCAGGGAATATGGAGGAACAGGTTTAGGATTATGCATCGCCAAAAATATTGTAGAACTCCATCATGGTCAAATCTGGGTAAAAAGCCCTGAAAAGGGAGGAAGTATATTTTCCTTTACCCTTCCAAAAAGCCATGAGGCCATGCATTCAGCCAACAAATTACAGGAAGTGCGAGAAGGTCCTTACATTAAGCACAATGAAAAAGATGAAAATAAACAGAAAAAAACCTTAAAACAAAAAATTTTGGTGGTTGAGGATGATCCGGAGGTATGCGACTTGATTGTCACCTGCATCAGCTCTGAAAATTGGAATATTTTTACCGCCAAAGACGGCATTGAGGCTTTAGAAAAAATATTTCAGGGCTCTATAGATTTGATTATACTCGACATTAATCTTCCACGATTAAATGGCTTTGATTTGTGTCAAATTGTCAAAACAAATAAAAAGACCAAAGATATCCCAGTGCTTATTCTTTCGGCTTCCGCCCAACGTTCTGAAATCGATCAGGGATTTCGGATGGGTGCGGATGATTATATTACTCATCCCTTTGTCCCGGATGAAGTGGTAAATAGAATTTGTACCCTCATCAGGTGAAAATGAATTTAAAAATTATTTAGGCTTATAAATTTTATGGATCAAACGAGTATAGCCCCCGTATTAGCTTTATCTATCCCGCTCCTGGGAATCCTTCCTGTCCTTTGGGTGAATAAAAGGTTTCCTGAAAAGGTAAACATTTGTACGGCCATCATAACCTTAATCGACTTTCTGGTAGTCGCCGCCATGTACCCTGCCATCAAGGCAGGCACAATTCTGGTCAATACAATTGAGACTGGCTTGCCGGTAACCTTCTCTTTACGGGTCGATACTCTTGGATTTTATGTTGGACTAATTGCTACAGGAATTTGGATGCTTTCCAGCTTCTACGCCATTGAGTTCATGCGTAAAAACCATGCTCAGATACGCTATGATATTTTCTCGCTTCTTACTTTAGTTGGTATGCTCGGAGTTGTATTTACCGGCGATCTATTCAGTTTATATATTCTGTTTGAACTTTTAAGTGTAGCCTCCTTTGTTCTTGTGATTCATGAGCAAACTCCCGAAGCCATGCGAGGAGGAGTTGTTTATATCTTTATGGGAATTTCAGGGGGATTGATTCTGTTATTTTCAATATTAATGACTTTTTCCATAACCGGCACGATTAATCTGGGCATTGTTGGCTTAGGCTTAAAGGGAAATAAATGGCTGCCCTTAATCTTTTGGGGGTATATCGTTGGTTTTGGCGTTAAAGCTGGTATTTTCCCTCTCCACTACTGGATGCAGGCAGCTTATCCTGAGACCCCCTGCTGTGCTGTAGCCCTTTCTTCAGGTGTTATGATCAAGGCCGGGGCCTATGGGATTATTCGAACTATTTACAACATCATTGGCTTAGATGTCTTGAAAGGGAGTGTCCTCGTAGCCATTCTTTTAGGCATGGCTTTGTTTTCGATTTTTATTGGCTCTGCCGCCGCCATTAATCAAACTGACCTAAAAAAATTGTTGGGGTATTCCAGCGTCTCTCAAATGGGATATATTATTATGGGCCTTACCTTGCTTTCACCCCTTGGCTTAACCGGCGGGATTTTACATATTTTTAACCACGCCATCATCAAAGCAGGTCTGTTTTTATGCGCAGGCGGATTTATTCATCAGACCGGCAGCAGACATTTAGCACAGTTAAAAGGAATCGGCAAAAAAATGCCCATAGTAACTGCCTGCTTTACTATGGCCGCATTATCAATGATTGGTTTGCCTCCCTTCAATGGCTTTATCAGTAAATGGTTTTTAGCCATTGGAGCGCTGGACGCAGTCAAGGTAGGTTCATATAGTTTGGCTGTAGGTATCGTGGCTGTTGGCACCCTCATCCTCAGCAGTTTCATGAACCTGATCTACTATGGTCCTATTGTTTATAATGCCTGGTTTGCACCGGAGAAAGAACCCGTTTATGAAATGGGAAAACAAGCTGTGAAAAATGAGGACAATGACTCTTATACGCTGAAAGAATGGAAAACATTGAAACCGGCTATGCTAATCCCGATTTTGTTATTAGCCTCGGGGACACTGATTTTTGGTCTTTTCCCAGGATTTCCATTAAGTCTGGCCAAAAAAATTAGTATGTTTTATTTTCGATAATGTTGAGAAATGAACAATCAATAATGAAAAAAATGCTTAAAAAAATAATTATAATTTTTGTATATCTTAATCTATTTATTTTTCTTTTTCCCCTTGGCCAGGGGAATCTATCTTTTAAGATAGTAACTCCGGCTTACGCATCATTATCCCAACATAGCAAACCTGTTTCTAAAACCGACAGCCGCCACGCATCGCTACACCCTGAAGAGGAGCATCAAGGTCATGAAAAGGATACTACTCATGAGGAGACGGCAGAATACCTTGAGATTACCCCGGAAACAGCGATTTATTCACCTTTACCCTGGTGGATTATCTTAATACCCTTATTGGGGGCTATTACCCTTTTTTGGTCGCGAAACAATTACTTACAGGGGCTTATGGTCATCTTTACATCTGCTTTGACCTTAGTTGTTTCTTTATTAATGTATCCTTTAGTAATCCATGGTCGAGCGGTCGAAGGTCTCATCAGACGAGGCATCTATTATTCTATTCCCTTTTTGCCTTCCTTCCAGTTGAATTTAACCTTTAAGGTTGATCCGGCAGCCTTGATATTGGTAATAGCCACCGGGTTAATATGGCTATTGACGGCCATTTTTTCCCACGAATATTTAGCTGTGGAAGAAAAGCGCCTCCGGTACAATGTGGCCAATTTGTGCTGCCTGAGCGCCACTTTAGGCGCCTTTTTAGCGGGTGATCTTTTCACTTTGTATGTATTCTATGAATGCATTTTGCTCTTTCTTTACCTTATGGTCATCCACCGCGAAGATGCCCAGGCCCTCTGGTCGGCCAAGGTATATTTATACTTTGGGGTATTCACAGGACTTTTGCTGTTATTCGGCATTTTTCTTTTTTACCATTTTACCGGTTCATTAGAGATACGAAGCGCTGCCTATGCCTTTGAAAAAATTCACCCGGCCCTGAAATATTTCGTAGCCGCCCTCTTTTTGCTTGGCTTCGGCGGTAAAGCCGGCGTATTTTTAGAACATATCTGGATGCCCTCCTCCTATGGTTCAGCGCCCTGCCTTACTGCGGCCCTGTCATCAGGTATCATGATCGAGGTGGGTGCTTATGGAATTTTTCGCACTGTTAATATGATATTTGCTCCATCCTTTGGTCATGTGGGAAATCCTGCTGCCTGGATAACTACTTCACATTTGGGATATCTATTAATCTGGGTGGGTATCATAACCATGTTCCTTGGGGCGGTTAATGCCCTTTTCTCCAACCATGCGCTTAAATTACTAGCCTATTCCAGTGTCAGCCAAATGGGCTATATTATTATGGGCATTGGGTGTGCGGCCTACATGGGTGGTGAAGGAGCCATGGGGCTGGCCGGAGCGCTGTATCATATCATTAATCATGCCTTGTTTAAAGCGGGCTTATTCTTGAGTATCGGGGCTGTATATTTTAAAACCAAAGAACTGGATATCCGAAAATTAGGCGGATTATGGCATGAGCTTCCAGTCGCTGCCGTGACCTTTCTCATATGTGCTCTGGCCATTTCCGGATTCCCCTGTTTTAACGGCTTTGCCAGCAAGACCATGCTGCACCATGCCATATTGGAAGCCTATCAGCATTCAGTACATTTATCCGGTATTCACAGGCCGGATTTCTGGCTTCGTATAGCTGAAATTATCTTTATTATCACTGCCGGCTGTACATTCGCCTATAATATGAAATTATTTGGGCTGACCTTTCTCGGGCCTAAAAAAAGGGACTCAGCCAAAATATCATCTTCGCCGATATTTATGAAGGTTTCCCTGTTTCTTTTTGGCGCAGGTGTTTTAGTTTTAGGATTATTTCCAAATTGGCTCCTGGAAACCTTCATCGGTCCTATGCTCCCTTATTTTGGTTTTAATCCGAACTCTCATGGCTATCATTTGATTTATAATATTCATGCCACGGCAAAACACTCCCTCTTGCCCTTATTATATGATCCGGTTCAAAAAAGTGTCTTAACCAGCACAGAAGTAATCCACAATCTTTCAGGCGGAAGTACGGCCATCTTTGTTGGAGGGATTATTTTACTGCTTGGTTTGGGGCTGGGGCTTTTCAAAAAAAGGCTTTCCCCAAGATGGAGTCTGGAAAAATATTACCGCAAAGTCTTTGAAGCATTCGTCTCTTTGTGCAGGCTGGCCTATCAAATAATAGTAAAACCGGCTGAAAAAATAGTTTCCCTATTAATGGTTTATTTATGGATTGCCGGAATTAAATTGGAATTGATTATTCCCTCACCACCATTAGCGCCTGCCCATGAAAGGCCTTTCCCGCTTTTTATTGGCGGAGATGAATTGACAGGAGGTCCATTACCTAAAAAACATGGAATTTTTAAACCTGTTACTCAGGCCGATGAAAAATATGCCTCAGTCGTAGATCGGGCCATCAATCAGAAAGGAATGTTTGATAAAATCTCTAAAGCTGATCAGAAATACACAAAAATTGTCAGCAGGGTTATTAATTCAGAAGGTATTTTCGGAAAAATCTCCCAGGCCGAGGGAAAAATATCCGGGTCTGTTGATAAAGCGACAATTGGGATAAAAGAATACAGCATTTTCGATAAAGTCACCAAAGCTGATACCCACCTTGACTTAGCCTTTGATAAGGTAATATTTAGCCGCTTTTTCTGGGGAGTGTTAACCAAAGCTGGTGATCTTAAGTCCGGAATATGGAGGAAATTTTATCACATAGAGGAGATGTACGATAAGATGGTCGACCGAATTATTTTCGGCATTATCGGCTCTGAGGATTTATCCAAACTTAAACTGGAAAAAGCAGATTTCAGCAATTCCTGGTTCCTGAGGACATGTAAAAAAATCAGTGAAATTCATACAGGAGACATCAGCAGCTACATTAGTTGGATCGCAGCAACTCTTACCATCACTATTGCCATTTTAGTAGGCTTTTTATATATCCAAACATTTTATGCCATGATTGTAACAATAACCATAATGATTGTATTTTTTTCAATTTTGACCTTTTTCCTAAAACGATAAAATTATCAATATGGAATAAATAATACACAGCGATGTTGTTAAAAGGGGAAAAAATGGATATCAGTAAAGTTTTACGAATTATTTTAATTCGAAGCATTACCTATTTAAGCTTATTGGTAATTATCATTTTTGCCATTCTGTACTTTAGGGATAGGCCTATTGAGATTCCAAAAGGATCGGAACCAAACCCCAAAAACATAATCGCTATTGTAAATGGTTACTCAAGGCATAAAACACACATCAAAGGATTACGAGATGGGTTATTATTTAAAGGAATTAATTTCCCTTGCATTGAGTATACCTCTATTGATGAAATCAAAGATGAAGATCTTATGTATATTTTTGGGGCGGATAAGGTGGAATCAGCTTTAAAAAAATTCCCTGAGCGCACTATTATTGGATATGCCAGGATTCGGGAAAAACCATCGGCCAATTACTCCGGAATTTTTTCGGGTTTCGATTGGAGGAAAAACTTAAAACTGTATCGTACTATTTTACCGGAAATCAAAACCATCGGCTTACTTTATACCTTAAGCCTACCTAAATCCAGAGAACAAGTTGAATCCTTACAAGAGGCTGCTAAGGATTACCCCACTCTGCACATAGAGGCGCTCCCTGTTGCTGAAAACGGAAGTGACCTGAAGAAAAAATTAAATTCTTTAATGGGTAATGCAGATGCAATTTTAGGGCTTGTCCACGATAAAAACATTGAGGCCTCCTTGTCTGTAATATCGGCAAGCTGTCTTAACCGCAAAATACCCTTCATTGGCGGTGGGAAGGCAGGCGCTCAAATGGGCGCTTTAGTTGCTTTAGAATATAATCAAGAATTACTGGGAAGAAAAGTAGCTGAGATTATTTCTCAGATTATTAAGTCTTCCGAGCCCCCCCCCATCTTTTTCCCTCAACCGGAAATTTTTATCAATATATCTACTTCTTATAAATTAAACATCATTTTCCCCCCGGACATTCGGCTAAAAGCCAAAGAAAAATATCATTAAAAATAGTAATAAAAAAATCTCCTTCCACTGGCGAAAATTTTTCCTTTTGTCCGAAAAGAATATTGCATCTTTGACTTTCAGCGACTTTTTTCTTTTTTACTTCATGATTTTCATTATTTTGTGATATTCGTGACTTCAGTCACCTTCATGGTAAAAATAACACCTATAGATTTTTAGCCATTAAATTTCACACACTAATTTTTATGGAGAGGAGTATTTTTTCATGAAACATTGGAAAGCCCTATGTACAGCAATTTGTCTATTTCTATTATTAGGAATAGTCATAACAGGATACAAATTATTTTCCGGCTCAAACAAAAATGAAGCCAAAAAGTATACCACTGCCCAAGTCAAAAAAGGAACTATTCAAACTCAGGTGGCCTGCACTGGTAAAGTTGTCTCCAATCAGGATATAGAAATCAAATCAAAAGCCAGCGGAAAGGTTATTAACCTTCCTTTTGATATTAGTGATACAGTTCGAGCATCGGAATTATTGGTCAAACTCGATCCCACTGATGAACAACGAAATGTTGAAAAGGCCCTGGCCACTCTGGAAGCCACAAAAGCCCATTTAAACAGCGCCAAACAGGGATTGATCATTGATGAAAATAAACTCAAAACCGCCCGGATGAATATTCAAGCAGAAATCTCTTCTACCAAGGCCGATTGGGAAGATGCAAAAAATAAAGCAGAACGAGAAAAGCAACTCTATGAAAAAAAATTGTCCAGCCAGGAAGAATTAGATACAAAAAAAACCGAAGCCATCAAGGCTAAATCTTCTTATGAAAAGGCCCTGGTTAAACACGAGGAACTGAAAACCCAGGAAATGGAACTAGAACTTAAACGGCAGGCTGTTAGATTGGAAAAAAGCAATGTCCGAGCAGCTACAATAGACCGGGAAATCGCTGAACAGCGTCTGCTGGATACTTGCATTCTTGCTCCTATAGATGGAACGTTGACAGTTAAAAATGTGCAAATAGGTCAAATAATTTCATCCGGCATCAACAATATCAGTGGAGGGACCACTATGTTGACCCTATCAGATCTTTCCCGGATTTTTATTATTGCATCGGTAGATGAAAGTGATATAGGAAAAATTCAATTAGGACAAAAAGCTGAGATTACAGTTGACTCTTATCCCGGTGATCTGTTTCAGGGGCAGGTTGTCCGGATCGGCGCCAGGGGAATTAATATAAGCAATGTCGTAACCTTTGATGTCAAAATTGAGATTCTGAAAAAAAATAAATCACTTTTAAAACCTGAGATGAGCGCCAACATAAAAATCATTTCAAAGGAAAAATCTAACATTCTTCTGATTCCGAATGAAGCCATTGAATTTTCGCCGGAAGGCCCAAAAGCTAAAATAGTATTGCCGGATAAAACAATTATCTCTCGCTCAATTGTTTTGGGCCTTGAAAACGAAGGAGTAACTGAAGTAGTTGAAGGAGTTAAAGAGGGAGAAACAGTCCTTCTTGATCCGGGAGTTGTTCAAAGTAAATGGTCGAATGTAAGAAAAATTGCAAACAAATAAAAAAACTGCCCTCGAAGATCGAAATCTATGCTCACAGTAAAAAATATCTCTAAAAGATACAAAATGGGAGAAGAGTATGTGATTGCCCTCAATCAAGTATCTCTTTCGATCAGGAAATCGGAGATGGTAGCTATTGTCGGGGCTTCCGGAAGCGGGAAATCCACCCTCATGCATATTTTAGGATGTTTGGATCATCCGGACTCAGGACAATATTTTCTTGAAGGAAAAGAAATTTCTAAGATGAATAAAGATGCGCTGGCCAAAATCCGGAATAATAAAATTGGCTTTGTGTTCCAAAGCTTTAATCTTCTGCCTCGCATGTCAGCCCTGGAAAATGTAGAGCTTCCTCTCCTATATGCCGGTCATCCGGCAGCTAAAGGCGAGGCTGCCGCCGCACTGGAAAAGGTTAATCTGGGTTCGCGCCTCTACCATGAACCCAGTCAACTTTCGGGCGGTCAGCAGCAACGGGTGACCATTGCCAGGGCTCTGGTGACTAATCCAAGCATTATTCTTGCTGATGAACCCACGGGAAATCTTGATACCAAATCGAATGAAGAAATTCTGAAAATCTTTCAAAAATTAAACCAGGATGGTCGAACAGTAATTATTGTCACCCACGACGCGGAAATTGCCGGCAAATGCCAGCGGCAAATTAAAATCCGTGACGGCCGGATCATTGAGGAGATTTAAAAATGCTTTTCTGGACCCTGCTTAAGGTTTCCATCAAAAGTCTGTGGGCTAACAAAATGCGCTCCTTTTTGGCTACTTTAGGGATCATTATTGGAGTCGGCGCGGTAATTGCCATGTTAGCTCTGGGGGAAGGGGCCAAAAAACAAATAACCCAAAAAGTTGCTTCCCTGGGAAGCAATTTAATGGTTCTCAGACCAGGACAAAAGGGGAGCCAAGGCGTTCGAAGTGAGTCATATGAAAATCTGACCCTGGAAAATGCCGAGGCAATTTTGCACGAAGTACCTGGAATTTTACAATTATCCCCTGTGGTCCGCGCCAGTGCCCAGATAAAATTTCTCAATCAAAATAACCTTACGCCGGTCACTGGCGCGGCCATAACTTATTTCCCCATCCGCAATTTTACCTTACAAAGCGGAAGAAAATTTACTGAAATTGAAACCAGGCAAAACGCACGAGTAGCTGTTATCGGCTCTCAGACAGCAAATGACCTGTTTCAGGGGAAAAATCCCCTTGAAAAAATGGTCAAGGTCAATGGCCTTAACTTCAAAATCATCGGGCAATTGGAAATAAGAGGAGATCAGGGATGGTATAACCCGGATAACCAAATCATCATCCCTTATACTACGGCCATGAACCAACTTTTTGGTCTCAAGCACTTGGGAGGAATTGATCTTCAAATTAAGGAGGGAGTCAACTCCTCAATGGTCAAGGAAAAAATAACCAAGGTAATGAGACGTCAACATCGAATACCTCCTGACATGCCCCCGGATTTTACTATCCAGAGTCAGGCTGAAGTAATGCGCACCCTTAATTCAATTTCCCTGGTATTAACTATGCTCCTTGGGGGCATCGCCAGTATTTCTCTCCTGGTTGGGGGAATTGGTATTATGAATATTATGCTGGTCACGGTAACCGAAAGAACAAGGGAAATCGGGATTCGTAAAGCCCTGGGCGCTAAAAACAGTGATATTTTACGACAATTCCTCTTCGAATCCATCATCCTCAGTCTCATCGGCGGAGGGGTCGGAATTGTTTCAGGCTTTATGAGCTGTCATCTGATTACTGTTTTTTCCAGTCTTTCGACCTTGGTTCGGCCCCTTTATGTTCTCGTTGCTTTTTCTTTTTCAGCAGCAGTAGGGATTTTTTTCGGGTTTTACCCGGCTTTTCGTGCTGCCCGGCAAAATCCCATCGATGCTTTAAGATATGAATAAACAAAGACTGAGAAATGAAAAACAAATATGCTTTTGTCATCTCGAATGGCTGTGAGAGATCTTAAATCTCTAAATTTCTCGCGGCTCTCGAAATGACAAAAAATAAAGAGGGACTGAATGATTACAAACGGGGGTAATATTTTACCATGAAAACCAAGTCGCTTATTATACTCATTATATGGTTAACAATTTCATTATTTCTTGTTTTCAGCAATTACCCGGCCAGGGCACAAGAAATGAAAAAAGAGAGGAATTCCCAGTCCCTTTCTTTAACCCTGGAAGATGCGGTTCTAATGGCCTTAAAACGTAACCGAGACCTCAAGATAAAAATCCTGGAACCTAAAATAAAAAAAACCGCAATTGAAGAGGGCAAAGCTATCTTTGATTTTGATCTATCCATCCATTTGGATAGAAAAGAGGCCGAAACCAACATGACGAAAAGTGAGCTTAAAAATCAATCGGATACGCTGGAGCTGTTCCAAGATATGCTGAACCAGGCAGATAGAGTGGACGAATATCCCCAAATTGCAGAATTTATCAATAAAAATTTACCAGAGGAGACCGAAAGAAAAATCAAAACCAATGAAGGCATAATTAATCTTTCAAAATTCTTTTCTACAGGCACTAAATTAAAGCTTGAACTAAAAAGTCAATATCTCGATAAGGAAACGAATCGATTATATTCTGATGGAAATTACCCTCCCACAAATTCCACCTCTAAAAATACCCTCACCTCGTATACTACCTCCGGAAGTCTTACTCTTACTCAATCACTTCTGAAAGGAAGGGGAAGAAAAGTCAACCTTTCTCTGGTAAAACAATCAGAAGTTGACCGGCAAATCTCTATTTATGAACTGCGGCAATATGTAATGGGATTGGTAGAGGGGGTACAAAAAACCTACTGGGATCTGGTACTGGCTAAAGAAACCCTGAACATTCGCCAAAAATCTCTGGAACTGGCCAATCGACAATTGATTGAAACAGAAGAACGAATTCGTATCGGCAAACAGGCAGAATCAGAAATTGTGACAGCACAGGCTGAAGTGGCCTCTGAAAAAGAAAAATTAATTGACGTTGTCAGTGACATGGCTCAAAAAAAACTGGATTTTATTCTCTTTCTTAATCCTGAAACGGACATTCTTTGGGACCAGAATATCCAACTCACTACTCCCCCTGAGCCAATAGAAATGGAAATTGGAAATATACATCAGCATATAGCCACCTCCCTTAAATTAAGACCTGACATAAATCAGGCATATCTCAATCTTCAAAAAGGAGATCTTGAAGTAGTTCGTACTAAAAACGGGATTTTACCCAGGCTGGATTTCTTCTTAACCCTGAAAAGCATGGCCAATGGTTCTGAATTCCCTTCATCTTTGAATGAATTCGATAATACTGATTATAAGGCAGGGATTGTTCTATCACGCCCCCTAGGCAACAGAGAAGCAAAAAGTCAAATCCACAGGGCCAATCTGCAACGCCTGAAATATCAAGAAAGTATGGAGTACCTCAAACAAAAAATTCAGGTGGAGGTTCGCAAGGCAATTATAGAAATTGAACGGTATCGGGAAAAAATTATCGCTTCTCAGGCCAATCGAAAAAAGCAGGCAGAGAAATTAAAGGTTGAACAGGAAAAATTTCGCCTTGGAAGGTCCACCAATCTCATGGTATTTCAGGCCCAAAGAGATCTTATTGAGGCTGAGGTCAATGAAGTCACCGCTATCATTAACCAGATCAAAACTTTCATTGATCTGCACATGGTGAAAGGAACCTTGCTGGAGCAATGGTCTCTGGATGTAATACCTCCCCTTTCCGAGTCGCTCTAAATTTTTACTTCCCCAGGATCAAAATTTCGTTTTTATTACAATACATAAAAATTCAAGGAGGATTGTGCAACCTTAGATATGAAAAAATTTTTACTTCCAGGTCTGATTTCTCACTTTAAATATCGTACGATAAATATATCGTACGATATTTAAAATAATACTCAAATTTTTATTTGTCAAGAGGAAAAAATTAAAATTATTGAACACAACTACTGCTTAGGCCTTAATTGACAAGTTTCTATAAATTGAATACGATGCATAAAGGGCAATTTTTTTGATTTGGAAAATCCATTAAATAGAAAATATTTTGAAGACAGTAATTATGAACGAATCAGGGCTTCATTTGAGACCGTATGAAGTAAAAGTCACTCCACAATACTCTGTAAAAAGGTTACAAAGGTTAGCTGAAGAATTAAACCTGGAAGAATTTCATATTATCTCAAAAAATTATGCCGACTTAGAAAACAGTATGTATCCTAAATTGGATAATATCGAGTCCTTTTTTTTATGAAATTGCAGGATTTATGACGCGGGCCGGCAAAGGAGGAAGTCTAAATTTTTTATAATTTATTAGTAGACAGAATGTGGTGATAACAGAATAGGCACATTCTGCCTATTGTCCTAATTATCCTATTACCTTATTGACATATTATTCATTTACTGATATTTTAGCAAAATATTATCAGAATCTCATAAAAATATCAATAATGAAAGAAAGCTTGGAGATACTGGGGAGTATGCTCGGCCGAGGCGGATGTTTCAACCACAATGATTTACACCCATGTGTTGAACAGGCCGAGGCTGACAGTAAGAAGTCCGGCGGATTTATAAAGCTTTTTATGCGGCGCGGCATAAGTGTAATGATTGTAAGGATAAAACCGGCAATAAAAATTTCAACCTCTTATCATTTGGCGGAAATGCTAACATTAGCATTTCCGCCAAATGCTGATTTATTATCCATTTTATCCCCTCTATCATCACCTATAGCTTTTCATATATTAAATTTCATGCACTAATTTCTTTATAATAGTAGCGTAGGGCTTCAGCCCAGCATTATGGCAGGGCTGAAGCCCTACGCTACTATTGTATGAATATCTGTTGTGAAATTATTTATCTGAAAATCTATAGAATGGATAAATAGGGGAAACGACTCAATGAGTAATTTTAAAAAAGAGAAACCGGACGTTGTAGGTTAAAAGGGGGGATTCAAATGAAAAGAATATTAAGTATTTTGGTCTTGGCAGTACTAAGTATTTTGGTCTTGGCAGTACTTTTTGCTGTAAACACGCAGGCCTTGGAAATGCGGGGAGACACCATTTATTTTCTGTTTTTGGACCGTTTTTCCGATGGGAATCCAAGTAATAACACTGGTAATATTCCGGAAACCTATTCTTCAGATAAAAGCGATTGGAAAAAATACTGGGGAGGCGACATTCAGGGTTTAATAAATAATCTGGATTATCTGGAAGACATGGGTATTTCCGCCATTTGGATAACTCCGTTGTATGACAATGTTGATAAACTTAATAGAAATGGTGATGCAGCTTATCATGGATATTGGGGGAAAGATTTTTTCAGGGTTGATGAACATCTTGGAACCTGGCAGGATATACAAAACCTCGAAAATGAAATGAATAAACCCGGCAGAAATATGAAGTTGATCCTTGATTTCGCCCCGAATCATTCCAATCCTAATGATGAAAATGAATTTGGCGTTTTATATAGGAATAGTGTCTTACAAGTTGCTTACTATAGCAATTCCACTGCCTGGTATCACCAGTATGGCGGAGTCACCGACTGGAACAATTGGTTTCAAGTTACAAACCATAACCTCTTTAATTTAGCAGATTTTAATCAAAGTTATGGCACGGTTTACAATTACTTATCTGACGCGGCTAAAAGATGGGTTGATGCCGGGGTGGATGCAATACGAATTGATGCCATAAAACATATGGATATAAGTTTTATTCAGACATTTACAAATGATTTAGTAACCTATGCTAATTCACTCGGCAGAGACGGATTCTATTTCTTTGGAGAGTGGTTTGGTGCAAGCGCCTGGGCGCCATCAAACAGTATTGATCATAAATCAATAGATTATGCCAATACATCGGGTTCAGCGCTGCTTGATTTTGGATTGCGTGATACCCTGGAAAGAATAATGTGCAACAGACCCGGGTATACTATGCAGACCCGCTGTTATGTTGCGAAATCTTGTAACCAATTGAAATATCGAACATAATAGAAGATGTTGCGTGATTTGGGGAGAAGGGGTGGTAGGTTCATAATAATAAAGGGTTTTTGAACATTCAGGCTATATTCGTCATTATAAACCCGCAACATAATTTTGGGAGGAATGTGCATAGAGAAGGATAAATTAGTAATAGGATTTTTTTAATACTGATGGCCCACAGGCAACCTA
>DAOURK010000026.1 GCA_030625085.1 Pseudomonadota bacterium | reverse complement strand
AAGGGTTAAACACAACAGGCAAGATAAATATTACTTAACTAAAACGGACAAATCAAAAATTATTTTTCGATTTTTGCTCAAAATCGCAAATAAGGTGGTATGAGCCTATAATTTTTGACCTTGTTTTAACACCCTTTATAGGTAAAAGCAAAATAGTTAAAATTATTATCAATTATTTACATGTCTCATTTCATGAATGATTATGATGTTATCCGCCTATTAGAAATGCTTTAAAAAATAATTAATAATCTATAAGGATAATAATTATCAATACATATTTTTTCGATATTTATTCATATATCGTTATTGTAGATTAACATGACTTCTTTCAGTAATTTATAATTATATTTAGTCCTCACTTATGGATGGAATGACCTGATAAAATTCTATGACCTGGTAAGTACCAGGTAAGTGCCTGATTAATGCCTGGTAAATGCCTGGTAAATATAAGTTATCCTATTGACTGAAGGAAAGGGGGTGATAGATTTAAAAGTAAATAAATATGCTAAAGCTCACTAAAACTATAATCGCTTTTTATTTGGCAGAAAGGAGGGTATGGGAGATATTACTAAATTTCAGGTAAGTCTAAAAATTTGGAATGAATTTTGCATTATAAATAAATCGCTATAAATTTATAATGCGGTAAGGATTCTTATCTAAAAATCTAAAGCAACTAGAAAGGAATAACTAATGAAAAAGAGAGTAATTACGTTTTTTATAATTTTTTCTTTCCTATGGTTGAGTTTAATTACTTTTAATTCCAATTGTTCAGCAAATGGTCAGTCACAAGAACAACTAAAAATTTTTACTGAGAAATACGGCAAAGATGTTAAAATCCGCTACGATAATACCGGGCGACCTATTCGTATTAGGAATATCAAAACTGCAGAATCCGTCGGGAAACCTGAAGATATCGCTCTTTCTTTTTTGACGGAAAATAGTTCATTCCTGGATATTAATTTGGCTAATCTTAAGTTTATAAAGCGCAGAGAGACGAAACAAGTAAACACTGCTGTCTTTCAACAAATTTATAAAGATTTGCCTGTGCAAGATAAAGTTGTACGTGTTAATTTAACCAAAAATGGTAAAATCACATTTGTAAAGTCTAATTATTATCCTCACGCTGATTTAGATATTGTCCCTCAAATTACAGCCGAAGCTGCAGCAGCAGTTATTATGAGCGATTTAGGCGTAGAAGAACTTCTTCAGGTGATTAAAACAGCTACAGGGTACTCATACAAAGATGAATTTTCCTCTCCCGTGCCTGAATTGGTTATAATTCCAGGAAAGGAAAAAGGTAAGGCCCAACTAGCCTGGAAATTTCATTTCACTCAAAAAGATACGTCGCATTGCTGGTATTATGGCATTGACGCCCATACAGGAGAAATAATTGTTAAGAGCGATACTACTAGAGACTGGTCAGTAGATGGAAATGTAGACGGTGATATTTATCCAACTGATGGAGACGACGACACAGACTCTGAAGAACTGGAAAATTTGTTAGTCACGGTTCAAAGATATAATTATGGTTGGATAAATTCCGGTGATGATTATACTAATGACAGTGGTAATTATTATATCAGTTATCCCTCTTATTACTTATATCATCGAATTTTAGCGGGAACTATCGGGAGTAAATGTGACGTATTTAATTCTTATACCAGCGATGCTGCTTATATAATTGCAGGCGATTGGTATCCTTATTGTCCCGATACCAACTTTGATTTAGACTACAACCCCAGCTCGTCTTATTCAGATTTTGACTGTGTCAATGCTTACCACCATATAAACGAATCCCTGGAAGAATACTATGAAGACAATTGGGGTTATGATTTGGGATATGACATAGAAGTATATACTCATTATTATGATTCTTCCGGTGAAGGTCATGATTGTGCTTTTTGTTCTTTAGGCCCTAATCCTTTTATTGCATTAGGCCATGGATATATTTATACCAAAAATGCTGCTCATGCGCGGGACATTATGTTACACGAGCTTCAGCATGTAGTAACTGACGAAATCTATTATCCGAATATGGGTTCAGATATTTTTATGTATTCATTAGACGAGGCTTACTCGGATTATTTTGCCGGTACTCAAACGAATGACCCTGAACAGGGAGAATGGTATGTGAATGATCCGAATTATGTAAGAGACCTTTTAGAGCACGTGACCTATAATAATGATTGGGACAAAAGCAATGATCCTCACATTAAAGGGCTGGTTATGTCGCACCCCTTCTGGCATATTCGGACTGAATTAGGACAATCCGAGGCTGATGATATTATCTTTTGTTCTATCGGAGAGACGCCGGATAATTGGAATGACTTATATGATGCATTGACGTGCGTAGAATGTAATCCTGACTACTCGGACGAAGTCGAAGATATTTTGGATGCCCATTGGGCTGGAGCTTTATAGGTAATTTTATGAACCATGTGCCCAAGTTTTAAGGGCCATGGAATTAACCAAATTTTTTTCACCCTGATTTATTTTATAAGAAAGGGGGGAGTACTCCCCCCTTTCTTACTCAAAATCTTGACGTTTTAAGGATTTTTAAACGGCGCTAATTAAACTTTTATTTTTTATTTAGTAACTATAGCATTAAATTAACGTCTAACTAAAAAATATGCATTTATCTTTATCCTCCAAGAAATTGTATGAGGTTTTGGAAAGGAGATGATTTCTATTGTATTATAAATAAAATAGGGTTTTCTTGAAACTAATGTTCTTGACAATTAACGTAATTATTATTATTATTTATAATATCAGAAAATATTTACAGGAGGAATGTAAAAATGAAAAAATTAATGACCTTTTTTGCTCTCGTCAGTATCATTATATTAGCCATTCCTATAAATAGTTATGGCTGGCTAACTGGTTTTGAAGGAGGGAAAAACGATCCATTTCAAATATATTATTATGGACAATATTTACCTAGTTTACGTGATTCTAATCTTATCACCGAATACGGCACCTTCTCCGAATACGGCATCCTCCCCAATAATATGCCAAACGGCCCCATCCTCAATCATGCGCAACTGTATGGCGGGAATCAGCCTTATAATAATAATTGGAATCAGTCTTATGGTTATGGCGGGAATCAGCCTTATAATTATAATTGGAATCAGTCTTATGGTTATGGCGGGAATCAGCCTTATAATTATAATTGGAATCAGTCTTATGGTTATGGCGGGAATCAGCCTTATAATTATAATTATGGTTGGAATCAACCTTATGGTTATGGCTACTACGATGGCTTCAACACCTATCAAGCCAATACTTATGACTCTGACGACTCTGACGACTCTGACGACTGACGACTGGTGACGACTGGCGTCAAAATCTGCCTTATAATTATGGGCGACCTGGTACCTTTTCTTGGCTGCGGGATTATCTTCCTTATAGCAACCAACCCTGGTTACTATATTTTTGGTATTGAGGAACCCCATTTGTGGTAGCATCGAGTGCCTAACCCTGAAAATGGTCGGATATGGTAACTGAAGGATCTTTTGGTACTTTGTTCCGGAACAATGATGATGAAGACTAACATAACAATCATGTTATAAAAGATATACCCTCCAGCAATAAGTTTAATTTTATGAGATTCCAAAAGATCGCCCTATTATCATACTTATCCATCTCTCGTGCATTTTCCCTCTGAGGCACCCAGCCCATTTCACGGCAAAATACTCTATGCCTTAAATGATAAAATGATAAGCCTGAATCTTCTGGCTGTCAGTGGTCATATCTTTTACAATAAACCCCTCTTCATGAATGAATATAAACGAGCTGATAGAATTATTGAAGTTTTTCTCGATTGTATTAAAGGATAACATCCCCCCTTGTTTTTATTGAACTTATCCTTATTAAATAATGTTAAGTTATTGATTATAAGTGCAGACATATCGATCTACTCGCCCTTGTATAGATTCACCAGGATCAGTACGCTCTGTGATATCTATCTTCCTCTTCCTATAGGGCTTCGTTATATTCAGCGGCGGCAGCTTCAGGTAACCCTCATCTTCCAGCTTCTCCAATGCTCTCAGACAACTATTATGTTTGTTCCTCCCATTCGGTGCTTGCCAGGATATATTCTCACATATAGTTTTTGATAATTCTGCTCGACTTAACTTTGGACACTATCTCTTTAATAAACTCTAACTCCCCTGATGTAAAATCTCGCCCCATGAGGATCATGGGTCCCAATTCTTTTGATTCCATGGCATCTTCTCTTGTATATTCTTGTTCGCGCGCGAAGATACCTTATCAAAATTTTTTCGTATTTATCAGCCCTTTTTTCTATCTGTATGTATTTTCTTTGCTTTCTAATCGAACGTCTGATTTTTGATAAAATCTTTGAGAAAAATTAATTCTGAAAACCCACTTCTCCCTTAATATACTTGAAGATTATTTTCATGCGTCAGGGCTGCCTGCGGCTTGACATCTCTGAAGCTCATCGAATAAAATGACAGAGTATGATAATATAAATAATTATATAAACAGATACTAAAATTTCTAAAGGTCAAGGAGGGATCATGGACTTTCAGGCAGTCACTATAGATATCCCAAAAGAATGTAATCTTATTTTGGGGCAAACACACTTTATCAAAACAACTGAAGATTTATATGAAATTTTACGATCTACCTGCCCTCAAGCAAAATTTGGGCTTGCCTTTTGTGAGGCATCCGGACCTTGCCTGATTCGATTTGAGGGTAATGACAACGAGTTAAAAGAAGCCGCTGTAGCCAATATACAAAAAATTGCCGGCGGCCATGTATTTCTGATCTTCTTAAAAGACGCCTTTCCTATCAATGTATTGAACGCTATCAAAGCATGTCCTGAAGTTTGTTCCATTTTTTGTGCCACAGCCAATCCTGTTGAGGTAATAATTGCCCAAACTTCTCAGGGACGAGGAGTAATGGGAGTTATCGACGGATTTTTACCAAAAGGAATTGAACAGGAAAAAGACCGGCAATCTCGAAAAGAATTATTACGTACATTAGAGTATAAACTGTAGCATATTATGCAAGCCTTTGTAAATGCAAGAATTATTACTCCTTTTGAGGATATCGTTCAAGGGACGATTATAATAGAAGACCAAAAAATTCGCGAAATTGGTCCATCAAATAAAATTGCTGTGCCTCCGAATACGAAAATATATGATGGGATTAATAAAATTATCTGCCCGGGTTTTATTGACATTCATGTCCATGGGGCCAAAGGCCATGATTTTACTGAGGCAACTCCGGCCGCCATTAACCAAATTATCGATTTTCATATGGCTCATGGGACGACTTCTTTTCTACCCACCCTTATCTCAATGCCTGAGCATGATGCCGTGACTGCTCTAGAACAATTACCACAAGCCTGGTCAAAAACGAGCTTCCCATCCTCGTTTTTAGGTATCCACCTGGAAGGGCCTTTTCTTAATCCAGTTTATAAAGGGGTGCATAATAGTCAAGCGCTGTGTCTTCCTTCGGTCGAAAAAATAAAAACTTTTTTCGACCACTCAGCCAAAACAATTAAAATGATCACTTTGGCGCCGGAATTACCTAATTCAATAAAGGTAATTCAATGGTTAAAACGTCAAAAGGTAGTGATATCTATGGGCCACTCTGATGCCACCTATCAACAGGTAAAAGAGGCAGTCCAAAACGGCCTTCAGCATAGCACCCATACGTTTAACGCCATGCGGGGACTTCATCATCGAGAGCCGGGTGCCCTTGGAGCAGCATTGAACATCAAACAAATTTCCGCCGATATTATAATAGACGGCTGGCATGTCCATCCCACGATGATACAAATACTCTGTCGGCAAAAAGAAAAGAAAAAGGTTATTTTGATTACAGATGCCGGCTCGGTATGCGGATTGGCGAATGGAGACTATACTCTTTGGGGAAGCAAAGTCCGGTTAGATGAAGATAAAGTATTCACTTTAGATTCCGGGAAACTTGCAGGAAGTGTAATGACTATGGAACAAACAATCCGCAATTTTAAACAATTTACCCAATGTAGTTTAACCCGGGCTATTCAGATGGCTACTTACAATCCCGCGGCCCTGTTGGGCATTGAGAATCAAAAAGGCCAACTTCTGCCGGGGAATGACGCAGATTTAGTCATCATGGATAAAAATTTTCATATTACAGCGGTGGTTACTCATGGAAAAATCATCACTATTAAAACCTAAAAAAATAATACAATCAGGAATACTACTCTGTAGCCTTTTTTTCATATGCACAGCTTTGGCCGGCATGGGTTGTCGATACGATTCATATACATCGCAGCAGAAGACCCTTGATCCTCGCCTAGTTACCAGGCTCAGTCGAAATACCAGACACTTTACCCCTCCATCTGTACCAAAAAAGAAAAATATTCAAACAATTTCTCCTCCTCGAAATACTTTTTATTCAGGTATCCAAGAATTTCGGCTGGGTAACTTTAACCAAGCAAAACAGCACCTTGAGGCAGCAGAATCTAATCCCGATTTTGAGGTCTTGGAGGATTATGTTCTTTTTTATCTAGCCGGAAGTTTGGCGGAATTGGGAAAACATCAGCAGGCAATCCTGAAATATTTGACTCTTCAGGAGCAATTCCCACAAAGCCGTTTTTCCTCGGAAGTAAATTTAAAACTGGCAGACAACTTTTTTTTTCTTGAGGATTATACAGAGGCCCAAAAATATTACCAAAAAAGTATTAAGGAGTTGCCACAAGAAAAACAATATATTTATTTTCAAATGGGGCTTTCCTTGATTGAGGAAAAAAAATGGATGGAAGCCAAAGATTTTTTAAAGAAAATTCTTATTTATTTTCCCTTAAGTAAATATGCTCAATTAAGTGAGCTTTATATCAAGGAAATGGATAAAGGTCCCTTAATTCAGCCGATAATCTTTTCTGAAAAGGAATACAATGAGATCATCCAGGCTCTCATGGGAGAATATAAATATGAAAAGACCCTGGAATTGATCAAACAAATACAAGCAAATACGCCTCCTGATAATTCGTTAGCAAATTTATTGTATAAAGAGGCTTATTGTCATTCTAAATTAAGGAGAAAAGATCAGGCACTCCTAATTTTAGGTCGTATAGTTAAACTCTATCCCTCTTCAGAGATTGCCCGCAAATCCCTACTTTTAATGGGAAACATTCTCTGGAATCAGGACAAAGATGCCGAAGCCATTGAGATATATCAAAAAGTTACACGAACTTCTCATCACAGGCCAAGTCTGGCTAAGGCATGGTACCTTATGGGGCGTATATATGAACAAAACCAAAAATACAAAAAAGCCATTAAGTGCTTTGAAAAAGTAACGCAAAAATTTCCTTATAAAAAGTATTATTCAGAATCTTTATGGAGGATTGGCTGGGCTTACTACCAATGGGGAAAATTTCACAAGGCTCAGGCACACTTTAAAAGTTGCCTTGCAAAGGTCAAAGAAAATTCTGAAAAACATCTTTTTTTATACTGGCAGGGACGGACCGCTGAAAAGAATGGGGAACCGGCTGTAGCCATGGATCTTTACCGGGCTATTGTAAATGATTCTTATTATTCTTACTATACCTGGTGGGCCTTGCAACGTGTTGACCGATGGATTATACCTCCTTTAAATTCTTTTAAAAGAAGAGTTGCCATATCCGAGATAAATTTTTCAGATAATATTTCTTTTCATCTGAGGCGTGCTCAAAAATTATTAAAGTACCAATTGCCCGAAGAGGCATCTGGGGAAATCAGCTTACTGGTCAAGGCTGATCACTCAAACCCTGAGTACTGGTATTATTTAGCTAAAATAGCTTCAGAGGTCAAATCATTCAGACAGGTTATAAGGGCGGGCTATCAATGTTATCAATTACTTGCTCAACGCGGCGATACAGAAAATTATAAAGAAGTATTACAATTATTGTATCCTTTGGCTTATTGGGATCATATTCAAAAATATACGAATAATCATGGTATTGATCCCCTTTTGGTTTGCGCTCTTATGCGACAGGAAAGTTTTTTTGACCCCTTAAGTCTTTCTCATGCTCAAGCCTATGGGCTCATGCAAATTATTCCAAGTACTGCACTAATGATTGCCTCCCAGATTGACTCTTTTGTTGCTCAAGATTTCGACATAGAAAAACTTTACCAGCCGGAGACGAATATCATTTTTGGTTGCTGGTACTTGTCGGATTTGTTGAAAAAATATCAAAGCAACTTAGTCTATACTTTGATATCGTATAATGCAGGAGAAAATGCTCTTGAAAAATGGTGTAACCGATATGATACGTCAAATATTGATGAATTTATTGAAAAAATTTCGTATAAAGAAACACGGAATTATGTTAAAAAAGTGCTTAAAAATTATGGCCTTTATCTTCGCTTATACAAAAAATCTTCGCCCTCAACAATACCCATATTGGCTGGAAGCCAAACCACGAACCTTTACTCGACAGCCAAAACCGATAACTAATATTTGAAATAAGTTAAAATTATGTACAATCTGCTTATACGTCGGACAAAAATTATAGACGGCACTGGTAAAGCCTCCTATATAGCAGATTTAGGGGTCGTTGGTGAGCGCATTGTCAAAATCGGCACTCTCAGCCATAAGGAATCAGCCGAACAAATTATCCAAGGGCACGGCCTAGTATTAACACCCGGTTTTGTTGACATACATGGCCATTCAGATTATACCCTGCTGATCGATTCACGTGCTGAGAGTAAAATTAAACAGGGGATTACTGCTGAAGTAGTGGGTAATTGCGGATATTCTCCCGCTCCAATGACTGAACCCTTGCTGCAGGAAAGAAAGCAGGAATATGAAAAGGCCTTTAATCTTTCCTTGGATTGGCGAACTTTTCCCGAATACTTAAAGCGAGTAGAAAACAGTTCTCCTTCCCTCAATTATGTTTTTTTAGTCGGCTATAATACTGTGCGCGCTTCAGCCATGGGATTTAAAAATCGTGCACCTTCTTTAACCCAGATGGCCCTTATGGAAAAATGGATTGAAGAAGCCATGGATTGCGGTCTATTCGGTTTATCCATCGGGTTGGCATATGTTCCCGCTTGCTTTGCTCAAAAAGAGGAATTAATCAAGATAGCCCGTCTGGTTGGTCGACGAGGAGGCATTCTAACTTCCCATATCCGAAGTGAAGGCAAGGATTTGCTTACATCTCTTGAAGAAATTTTGACTATAGCCCAAAAGGCTGACATCCCTTTGCAAATATCCCACCTCAAAACAGAAGGTCGGTCGAATTGGTGGAAACTGGATCAGGCCTTAGAAATGATTGAATCCGCCAGTGATAAAGGGGTTAAGGTCACCTGTGATCGATATCCCTATCTAGCCTCTCAAACTTCCCTTCAATCCTTGCTGCCCAAATGGGCCCAGGATGGAGGAACAGAAGGTATAATAAAGCGCCTACAAAGTCCTGTTACTCGGCAAACCATTATCCGCCAAATGTTGACTGAATATCCGGAAAAAGATTTTTGGTCAACAGTTTATATCTCCTTAACAGCCAGTGAGGAACATAAAAGGTGTGAAGGACAAAATCTTGCCCAATTGGCCGACTCTCAAAAAAAGCCGGCAATTGAAATTGCCCTCGATCTTCTTGAAAAAGAAAAAACACAAGTAGAGATCATTCTCTTTTCCATGAGCGAGGAAAATTTAGATCGTATCCTTCTCTATCCGTGGACTATGATTGCCTCTGACAGCAGTTCCCGGTCCATAGACGGCCCTTTGAGGATCGGCCACCCACATCCACGCTCTTTTGGCACTTTTCCGCGAGTGATCCGAACGCTCTGCCGCCAAAAGAAAAAACTCTCCTTAGAAGATGCAGTGCACAAGATGACCTCTTTGCCTTGTCAAAAAATGGGCTTAAAGGATCGAGGTATAATCAAAGAGGGTATGTTTGCCGATTTAGTTTTGTTCGACCCGCAAAAAATCACTGATCAAGCTTCATACCATTCCCCTTTTCAATATCCTTCCGGTATACGATTAGTAGTAGTAAACGGTCAGATCTGTGTTAAAGATAATATCTGCGTAAAATCAGGTCAGGGAAAAATTATCTACAAAAAATAAGTCCAGGGCTTCTGTTATATTGATAACTATTTGGTCATGGTGTGCGAAATCTTCACTTTACATTGTAGTAGGGGCATTATTATTTGATACGATAATTAGCTAAATATTTCAAGCAATTAACATACACTTACCTCAACGAACAGTATTGGCATCGAATTTGCTTATATATGAAAAAAGCGATTACACATTCTTCTATTCATAACCGAGAGGGGACACAATAATGGATGCCAAGCGAATCTTAATTGTTGATGATGAAATTAATATGTGCAGTATCATTCAGGATATTTTATCCGATGAAGGATACGATGTGATGATAGCGGAGAATGGAAGTGAAGCCTTGCAGGTCGTAAGAAAAATTACTCCGGATTTAATCATTACTGACATCAACATGCCTTGTATGGGAGGACTGGAGTTACTTCGTGAGGTAAAAAGCCTCCATACTGATATACAATTTATTGTCATGACAGCTTTCGGAGAATTGGAAACCTATCTCAATGCTATGAGCAATGGCGCATTTGATTATATTACTAAGCCCCTTAATATTGAGATGTTAAAAATTATGGTTGCCAAGGTACTTGGACAAGGCGGATATATGGCCGACGGACCAATCCAAAGAAATTAACAATTCTCGCTGGTGTAATGTCAACTTTCTAGTGCCGGATAAAGTCGAGATACTTTTATCCAAACATTCTCAGCAGCAAACTGCCAGTTAACCTTGGAGGCTTTGTTGTTTCTGAATTTCTACCATGCCTGGACCTCTTTTCTGACAATCTCAATATAATCAATCCTTCTGTCCAGACACTGCCCCATCAGCACATTCAAGTCTATCTCTGCCATATTCAACCAACTTCCTTGCTTGGGAGTATACACAAACTCAAATTTATCCCATAACGCCTTTGCCTTATCTGGAGGAAAGGTTTCATAAAGCCAGCCGGGTACGTGCGTATTCAGATTGTCCATTACCAGTGTTAATTTTAGGCGTTTTCATATTGACCAGCAATCTCTTCCAGAAAATAAGCCCAGTCCCTCTTTGTTTTTATTTCGGTGATCTTCACCATGCCTCTTCCTGCCAAAGGTTCACAGGCGAGAAAAATATTACGCACACCACAACGCATGTATTCATAATCGTGTATAGAAGTGTGCCCTGGCGATGCCGGAATAGGAACTTTTGTCTCTGCGAACAACATTTTTGGGGATTCGTCCATGCAGCCTACCGGATACCTTGGGTCGAATAGGCGCTTTTAAACATCTAACAATAAAACATGATTGGATAGGATAACAATAAAAATCCGATAAATTTTTTTAATCTTGTCTCCTTTAACGATTTTGATGAAATAAATAACGTTTTTCATGAGGATTAATTTAAGTTAAAAAATGGGTTTAAAAAATTTATAAAGTATTGTAGAATACATGTAAAAAGATTATCATAAATAAATGTCTAAAAAGGGGTATCAACTATTAAATGTAAAATAATCTTATAACCACACTTGTTATTTTGATCCATGGGGTAAATCATAACTATCTGTTTTATAATAATATTTATCATTGCTAAACCTTTTAAAAATGATATCTAAAGTGGCAAATGATATTTAGGAATAATTATCAATTTATAGAATACATGGTAAAGGGATAATGAAAGAAGCTCAATTTTATGAGAAAAAAGATGAACAAAAAATTCAGTGTTACCTTTGCAGTCATCGGTGTTTGATTCCTCCCGGCAAGGTGGGGGTCTGCGGAGTGAGAAGGAATGTAGATGGTATATTGTATAGTTTGGTATATGGAAGGACTATCGCCGACAATGTAGACCCGATTGAAAAAAAGCCGCTTTTTCATTTTCAGCCGGGGAGTCGCAGTTTTTCTATAGCGACGGTTGGCTGCAATTTTCATTGTCTGCATTGTCAAAATTTTTCCATTTCACAAGTGACTAAAGGAGAAGGGGAAATTGTTGGTAAAAGCCTTTCTCCGGAACAAATCGTAAAACTGGCTAAAAACTATCAGTGCAAGAGCATAGCCTATACATATACAGAGCCGACCATATTTTTGGAATATGCTTTAGATACAGCTCGATTAGCTCATGAGCAGGGAATAAAAAATGTGTTTGTAACCAATGGCTACATTACTCCTGAAGCTTTACAATCAGCGTATACGGCTATCGACGGGGCTAATATTGATTTGAAAAGCTTTGATGAAAAACAACATCAAAAATTATGCGGGGCCAAACTTCAGCCGGTTCTGGAATCCATTCAATTATACCATGAATTGGGAGTCTGGGTTGAAGTGACTACCCTGGTTATTCCCCATCACAACGATTCTGAAGAAGAATTGACCAAGATCGCCCAATTTATCGTAGCTATTGATCCGGGTATCCCCTGGCATGTAACGCAATTTTATCCGACCTATAAATTGACTAATGAACCAAGGACCCCGATTGAAACGTTGCAGAAGGTCAGAGACATCGGGAAAAAAGCAGGTTTGCGGTATGTATACACGGGCAATATCCCTGGGGATGAGGGTGAAAATACCTATTGCTATAAATGTGGGAAATTGCTCATTCAAAGGATGGGGTATCTTATTCAAGCCAATCATATTATCGATGATTCTCTCTGTCCCTCTTGTGGGGCCGAGATAGACGGGGTTAATCTTACATGAATGCCTATCGGGGTTATGATTTTTTTGAGCATACGGCGGATATTGGAATAAGGGTCTATGGTCCAACCCATAGAGATCTCTTTCAAAATGCATTTAAGGCCTTTTTTGCGATTCTCACTGAACCTGAACAGATCAAACCTTCTCAAAAAAAAATGATTAGCGTTAAAAATAAGGGTTGGGAAAGACTTCTGGTTTCCTGGTTGAGTGAGTATCTTTATCTGTTTGAAACTGATCAGTGGCTATTTCGAACATGTGAAATTCAATCTCTGGATGAAAATCGAGTGCACGCCATTGGGTGGGGAGAAAAATTTGATCCGAAGCGTCACGAAATAAAAACAGAAATTAAGGCTGTGACCTATCATCAACTGTCAATACAAAAAAAGAATGATCTTTATGAAACAAAAATTATTTTGGATGTTTAAAAAAATAACTAACGAGCATATATGATGGTCTCGTAAAAAGTCCTAAATTGGGGATTTCGCACAACATAACTTATTAAATTTATGTAATCCAAATTTTGTAAAAATGACTTTTTACGAATTCATCATATATAGATTTTTAGATAAATAATTACCTAATCGATATTTAATCAAAAGTAGCGCAGGGCTTTAGCCCTGTGCTACAGTATGAAATTTAATATATGAAAATCTATAGCATAATAGTGGGGATAACAAATGGTCTCAGCAGAGAATAGCCCGAAGGTGCAAAAAATTGATGATTTTCGCTGGAGAATTCCCCGAGAGGGGAAAATGAATACCGATGGGATTGTCTACGCTGATGAAAGAATGTTAAAGGACATTCAAAAGGATATGAGCCTGACCCAGGTAGCCAATGTAGCCTGTTTGCCCGGTATTGTCGGCCAATCTTTGGCCATGCCTGACATTCATTTGGGATATGGGTTCCCAATCGGCGGGGTGGCGGCTTTTGATCTTAAAAGGGGTATCGTCTCACCTGGTGGCGTAGGTTATGATATCAATTGCGGTGTCAGATTGATGCGGTCCAACCTGAAGAAGGATGAAATCAAGGGGAATATTCGAGAGTTGATTAATGCTATTTACCGAAACATCCCCTCCGGCGTAGGCTCAAAAAGAAAGGATTTGAAACTGAATCCGGTGGATGAATCAGAGGTCCTGGCTTGCGGAGTGGCCTGGGCTATTGAACGAGGGTATGGTGTTCCCCAAGATCTGGAGCATATTGAAGAGAGGGGCTGTATTCAGGGGGCAGATCCTGACCGGATTTCCAAAAGGGCCCTTGAGCGGGGAAGACCTCAACTGGGGACCCTTGGTGCTGGAAATCATTTTATTGAAATCGCTTATATTGCTGAAATTTTTGATGAGAAGGTGGCCAAGGTGATTGGACTTGAAAGCGAGGGAATTACTATTATGATTCACTCGGGTTCCCGGGGGCTTGGTCATCAGGTCTGCGGAGACTATTTGGATGTCATGTTGGATGCTGCTAAAAAATATGGAATTGAGCTTCCCGATAAACAATTAGCCTGCGCTCCTGTTGAGTCTAAAGAAGGCAGAAGATATCTTTCAGCCATGGCCTGTGCGGCTAATTTTGCCTTTACTAACCGGCAATTGATGACTCACTGGGTTCGGGAGAGTTTTCAGCAAGTTCTCGGCCGCTCATTAAAAGACTTAGGGTTGGATTTAGTCTATGATGTCTGCCACAATATTGCCAAGATTGAGGAATTTTCCTTTGGGGGGAAAAGGCAAAAACTGTGTGTTCATCGAAAAGGCGCCACCCGGGCTTTCCCTCCGCATCATCCATCCTTGCCGGCAGATTATAAGGATATCGGCCAGCCGGTCTTAATCCCGGGTGATATGGGCAGATATTCATTTGTTTTAGTTGGTACTGAAAAAGCCATGCTGGAAACCTTTGGCAGTACATGCCATGGGGCCGGCCGGCTTATGAGCAGGCATCAAGCTGCCAAAGCAGCTAAGGGCAGAGCCATTGTTCGCGAAATGGAAGATCGTGGGATTTTGTTACGTTCTGCCGGAAAGCGGACAGTTGTCGAAGAGATCTCCGAGGCCTATAAGGATGTGGCTAATGTTGTTAATATCGTTCATAAAGTGGGAATTGGTAAAAAAATAGCTAAACTGATTCCTTTGGCTGTGCTAAAAGGGTGAAGTTTGGAATAAGTTTTGCATAATTAATATGGATAAATAATGTAAGCCATGAGCCAAATGCAGTATATTTTTAGCTTCTTAGCATCGTAACAAGGAGGAAATGAGAATGGAGGAAGATTACCAATTTGTATTATCAACGGCAATTTTTTGGTCCATGTTTGTCCTCTTTATCTTGATTACTGCATAAAATTTTGTTTGGAAACTGTATAAAAATTTGTAATCAGGCTTGATTACAAAAATGTAAAATACAAAATTGTATTTTAATCTGTGTTTATCTGTAGCTTAAATTTAATATTATATTTACTCATTTTACGATAAATAGTTGAAGGATCGATACCGGATTTTTTGGCTATATCTCCAATATTATTATTATAGGTTTGTAATAAACCAGTCAAATAGTGTCTCTCAAAATTTTCTTTAGCCTCTTTATAAGATAACGTTGAAAAATTAGTTCCTATGAGATTGGGATTAAGGATGCTGATTTCCGGAGGAAGGCAGGCAGGCCGTATAATATTATCCTCACAAAGAACAATGGCTCGTTCGATGGCATTTTCTAATTGCCGTATATTTCCAGGCCAGTTAAAATTTAATAATAATTTCATGGCCTCGGAGGAAACAGTCGGTATTGGTTTATTCATACTTTTAGCGTATTTATTAATAAAGTAATTAGCCAACAAAGGGATATCTCCCTTTCGATCACGCAGGGGAGGCATATTGATGTTAATGACGTTTATCCGAAAATAAAGGTCCTGTCGAAATTTTTTATTTTCCACTGCTTTGGAAAGATCTATATTCGTGGCACTAATAATACGTATATCGGAATGTAGCAACTCTGTTCCTCCAACTCTTTGAAATTCACCTGTCTGAAGTACTCGGAGTAATTTTACCTGCAAATGAAGAGAAGACTCACCAATTTCATCCAAAAAGATGGTCCCTCCATCAGCCACCTCGAAATAGCCCTTGGTTCTTTTTTTGGCATCAGTAAAGGCCCCCTCCTCATAACCAAAGAGGGTAGTTTCTAATAAATTTTCCGGAAGGGCGCCACAATGAACAGTCATGAACCTTTTGTTCCGTCTCGGGCTGTTTTTATGGACAGCATCTGCAACCAATTCCTTGCCTGTTCCACTATCTCCTATCAAGAGAATATTGGTGTCCAAAGGGGAAACCTTTCGTATTAAGTCAAAGATTTTTTTCAGTTCCGGAGAACTGCCTATCATATTCCGGTTGGTCATCTGGAGGGTAAGCTGTTCATGGAGAAATTTATTCTCATTAACTATTTTTTGATATTGTAAAGCTTTTTCGATATGGATAAGGACCTCTTCCACACTATTAAATGGTTTAGAGAGAAAATTTTCAGCGCCCAGTTTTACAGCCTTGACGGCAATTTCTAATGTTCCGTGCCCACTTATCATAATAACTATAGTGCTTGGGCATATTTTTTTTATTTTTTTCAGGACCTCTATTCCATCCAAATTCCCGGGGATTTTTAAATCCAAGAGAATTAAATCAAATACTATTTGGTCGCACAGATTTAAAGCCTCCTGCCCATTGGCACAAACCAGCACTTCGTATCCTTCTTCTCCCAGAAGATTTTTAAAAAATCCCCGTGTATATTCCTCATCATCAACAACCAGAATTCTAGCTTTCTCCCTTTCGATATTATCCATCCTTTACTGCCTTTCTTGAAAGCGCTATATAATTAGTGAAAAAATGTTACCGGTTTAGTAATTATCGTTTTGCCGGGCAATGGGAAAAGTAAGTATAAATGTGGTCCCTTTCCCCTTCACACTTTTTACCTCGATTTTCCCATTATGGGCTTTGATAATACCATAGGCAATACTAAGCCCAAGACCCGTCCCTTGATCTTGATCTTTGGTGGTGAAAAAAGGGTCAAAAATTTTATCCTTAATCGATTCAGGTATGCCGGCGCCGGAATCGGAAAGTTTCACCATACAATAACCTTGCTTATGACGATAAACTGAATTGGCGGAGATCTTAATTTCTCCGCCCTCTGGCATAGCCTGAAGTGAGTTCATTAGAATATTCAAAAAGACTTGTTGGAGCTGGGTAGAATTCCCCTCTATGAGAGGGAGCGAATTAACAATATCTATAATGATAATGATATTTTTAATTTTTAATCTATTTTCAATCAGTATCAAAGTATTATCAAGGATATTTCGTAAATCCAGTACTTCATAATTAAAATGGTGAGGGCGCGAGAAATTTAATAGATTTCCTACAATATCTTTACACTGCCTGGCTCCTCGTTCAACTGTGTCGAGCAACTCCCGATTAGGTTCATCCGGCTTGATTTTTCTTTGGAGCAGTTGAGCATAATTTAAAATGCCCACCAGCGGATTATTCAACTGATGAGCTAATCCGCTGGCCAGTTCTCCAATGGCAGCTAATTTTTCCGATTGAATTAATTTTAGTTGCATATCAATTTGATGAGAGATGTCCTGTATTAAACAGAGCACCTGGTTTATTTTCCCATGGATATCTACCAGAGGTGTGGAGGTAAATTGATAATGCCTTCGTTCTCCATCCCTATTAGTCATACTATGTTTTAAACGCTGGATGACACCTGTTTGAAAATTTTTACCTTGAATGACACCGGTTTTAAAAATTTTTTTCAGGGCGCACTTCTCACAAATTTTTTCGCCTTGTTGAAATAAGACATGGCAAGGCATTCCTTCAAGATTTTGGTCAAATGTAGATCGAAACCATTCTTCCATAGTTCGATTAGCCCAGATGATTCGGAAATTTTTGTCAATAATTACCAATCCTGCACCTATGGCGCTGACAATGTTCTCAAATTTTTGCTTTTCCTGTTGTAGCCGTTTATTGATGTAAGAAGTCCTCTCTTTTAACTCTTCTTGTTGGATACTTATTTCATGCTGTTCCAGGGCTCTTTGAATAACCAAATTGAGTTTTGGTAAATATTCTCCACACTTATTTATATAATCATATACTCCAATTTTCATAGCTTGAACAGCAATCCTCTCATTACCATGCTCAGTAATCATAATTGTGGGGATGTTATATCCCATTTTTTTCATGAAACTAAGAAACTTTAATCCATCCATTCTGGGCAAAGAATAATTTAAAAGAATTATATCAAAATGATATTTTCCTACTAACTGCAACCCTTCTTCCCCTGTAGTTACTGTGGTGATAGAAATATCCATAGGACCATTTAATATAACATTCTCAATTATTTTTTGATCTTGAGGACTGTCTTCGATCATTAACAATGAAACCGAGGAACTTGGATTTTGTATATCTGTGGCTTTTTTTAAGGCTAGCTTTTCAATTGTCATAAAATTTTCTCTTCATTTTGTTTTAATATGCAACCGGCAGTTAGTATTTAGTATAGGGAATATTAGGTACATATTTTCTATCAGTTATATTGAATATAACAAAATATATAAAATTTGTAAATGGTGGCTAAATAATCCTTAGTGCTATTTGTGCCTTTGTGGTTCAATAGGAGGTCTGAACAAATACACAATAACAGTAGTCGTGAAATTTTGAAATCATACGTTATATATTACTTGCGAATATCTTGCCAACTTTTATTCGAATAGAGCCCATAAAAAAAATTGCTAAATTTATTAGATTGATGGTTTAATAAAAATAATGTATAATATATGTAAATATTAATTTTGTTGTAGCCTGGAATAAATATTGCAAATTAAAATTTTAACTTAAAAAATTTATGGTTACAGAGGGTAGGGTTGAGAGATATGAAAAAAATAAAAAATGTATTTATGTGGCTCGCTATTTTTTCTCTTTTATTGTATGGGTTGTATCCTGCTCCAACAGCAGCCCAATTTTCTCCCTTTTTGGGATTAACAAACCCTTTGCTGGGATTAACAAACCCTTTATTGGGATTAACAAATCCTTTATTGGGATTAACAAACCCTTTGCTGGGAGCAACAAATCCTTTGCTATCCCTTTCTTATCTGGGGGGATTAGGCAATCCTTATTATAATTCATTAGCCCCTCTTGATTTGGGGCAGTACTATTATGACACCTCACTCCCAATTGCTTCATATGGTCAATTTGATCCGTCGATTACTTCGAATGATGTTGCGCTTTCGCTTGACATTCTTTATAGTCCAACAGAATTGCGAACATATGATCCCAGTTCCTTACAAGGCTTATATAGTTTTTACCCCTCACCATTTAACTATATTTGGAATTCCATGCTCGATCAAGATCAAACGATTAATGTTAATCCATATTTTGCGAATCCCTTTTACTATACTTTATTGGATCAAGACTATTTTACAACCAATATCCCGGAGCGCACTGTTCCTTTATCCTCATACATGCTTTATTCTTTTAGTCCTCAGTTACCGGAACTTTTTTATACTGCCTGGCAACAAGATCTCGCTCCGGAGCAAAGTTTTATCAATGCCTTAGGGCTTTCACTTTTGCCGATTATTTAGCTGGATAGTGCCTGAATGAAGCCCCCCATCTTTTAGCATAAAATTTTTCTTTTCTTATCATATTTTATAATTATCTATTCTGATGGTCTTGTAAAAAGTCCAAAATGGGAATATATGTACAACATAACTTGTTTAATTTATGTAACCCAAATTTGCTAAAAACGACTTTTTACGAATCTATCTATTCTGGTATTTTCTAAAAATATATTCTAGAAAAATTCCTAAAAAAATAATATTTTTTTTTATTTTAACCCCAATTATCGTAATAAAAATCCATGTTTAATCGAAATTTTTTGTTAAGATAAAAACATTAAAATTCAATGAGATGGCTTATTTTTTTCGGATATGCTTATCCTGAGAATAAAATACAACAAATCGCTTTAAGACCTGCAAAGTAAATATAATTTATAATATATTAAAAAGGGTATTGAAAAAAAATAACGATATGGTATAATCAACTTAGATATTATAAAGAGTTTTATTAATTTAATAGAATCAAATAATTAAAGGCAAAGGAGAAAAAGATGATATTTGATAAAGCAAATGTATTGGTAGTCGATGACGATCAGGACTTAAGCCAGTTCATTGTGGAACTTTTAGTAAAGGATGGTTACAAGGTATCTTCGGTGACGAATATTAGTGACTCCCTTTACAAATTAAAAAATGATATCTTTGATATTATTTTATTAGACTTAAAGCTTCCTGACGTCGACGGCAGCCAAGGAATAACCGATATTAAAAAGGTATCGCCTCATTCTCAAGTAATTATCATAACGGGATATCCATCAGTAGAATCGGCGATATCCACCATGAAAAATGGTGCTATCGATTACCTGAAAAAACCTTTTAAAAATGAAGAATTGCTCGACATTATTCGTAATAATGTTAATCTGGAAGTCAAGAATAATATTTTGAACAAATTGGGAGAAAAGATAAAAGCTATCCGAAAGGAAATGGGTATTAAGATTAAGCAGCTCAGTGCTCGATCCGGCTTGACTGAAAGTTCGATCTCCATGATTGAAAATGGAAAAATTTCCCCTTCAATCACCACCATCAATAAGATTGCTATGGCTTTGAGTGTGCATCCTATTGAGTTTTTCGAAATTGAAAAACATAAGAAATGGGCCATTACCCGAAAAGGTGAAAGAGAGAAACTTCAGTTTGAAAATACAGATAATGCGCTGGAATATTTGATAAAGCATGGAAGAACGTCCAAGAATGAAATTTTTATCTCTTCTCTGGGAGCAAATCAAAAATCCTTTGACGAATATATTACCCATGATGGCTATAAATTCGGTTATGTTCTTTCCGGTTTTGTTGAAATAGACATGGGGACTGAAAAAATAAGGCTTAGTGAGGGCGACTCCATTTTCTTTGAGGCTATTATCCCACATTTGTGGAAAAATCCTGAAAATCGTGAATCCAACACCTTGTGGGTGGTTACTCGAGAATAGCTTAGGAAATAATCGATTATTACCAAATACATGGTGAATAAAAAGACACGGATTGGCAACTGACAGATTGAAAGGTCAGTGATAATCCGTGTCTTTTTATTTGATGGGGTAGTCCTCTAGTTTAATAGCTTCATCGATAAGCATCTCCCTTCAGGCGGTAATAGAATCCATCACCGGTAGGTTAATCCTCTAATTTAATAGCTTCATCGATAAGCATAACAGGTATATCGTCCCGGATGGGGTACTTTAATTTGCAGTGCTCACAAATAAAGCCGTCTTCTTCTTTAGTTAATTTGATATCACCCTTACATTTTGGACAAACTAAAATATCCAGTAATTCTTTACTGATTGACATTTTCTTCCCCCTTTCAAAGCCTGAAATTTTTTATCCAGTTTAGTTCTTTTTCCAATCCTTCCCGGATGGAAACTTTTGGGTTATAAGATAATAACTTACGTGCTTTACTAATGTCAGCATAGGTATGTTTGGCATCCCCTTTTTGCGTTGGCTTATGCTGAACAGAGATTTTTTTGCCGGAAATCTCCTCAATAATGGGTATAACTTCGGACAGACAAATTCTGTTTCCACCTCCGATGTTAAAAATCTCTCCTTCTACAGAACTTTCGGCAGCTAATATATGGGCTTTGATAATATCGGAAATAAACGTAAAATCCCGTGTTTGCTCTCCGGAGCCATATATTTCAATAGGAGTATTGGTAAAGGCAGCCAAGCCAAATTTATAAAAAGCCATATCCGGCCTTTGGCGGGGGCCAAAAACAGTAAAATAGCGCAGGGATATGGTTGGGACCTGAAAATTTTTCCAATACAGATAGGCCAGATGCTCGGCTGCTAATTTGGATACACCATAGGGAGAAATCGGTTGCAGGTAATCGGTTTCCTTCATGGGTAGAGATTCAGTATCCCCATAGACCGAGGATGAAGAAGCATAGACAAATTTTTTCAGCTTTACAGCTTTGCAGGCTTCCAGCAATCGCTGCGTGCCGCGAATATTATTTTCCGTGTAAATCTGGAAGTCTTTTCCCCAACTGGCCCGAACACCGGCCTGGGCGGCAAGATGAAAAACAAAATCTATTCCCTTCAACAATTTCTCTAAATCTGCTTTTAAGATAGACTGTTCCAAAAAGGTAAATTGATTATTCTTTCGAAGGCCCTTAAGATTATCCTCTTTAAATACGCGGGGATAATAGTCAATAAAACAGTCGATACCCGTTACGTTGTGACCGAGTCGAACTAATTCCTCCGATAAATGAGAACCAATGAAACCGGCGGCTCCGGTAACTAAACATTTCATGAGCTATAACCTCCCTTTATCATATTCCGGATTGTCTCTATTACTTTGTTGACCGGGATTGATTTCATGCATTCTTTACTGCTGCAGAATCTACGAAAGCAGTTCCGACAAGAAATATCGGTTTGCACTACCCTGTGCATTTTTCCATAGGGACCGTTTCTCTCCGGTGAAGAGGGCCCATAAATACCGACACAGGGGATATTTAAGGCGGCTGCTATATGCAATGGGCCGGTGTCACCGGATACAAAAAGCTGGGCACGTTGCATTAAGGCCATAGATTGTTTCAAGGTGGTGGGGCAAGCCCGCAACGCCTGCTGCTGCATCTTTTTTTGAATGGATTTTACCAAGTCCAGCTCAGAGGGTCCCCATAAGAAAATAACCTCAAGGCCCAGATCACCAATAAGCCGGTCAGCTAATTGGGCGTAATTTTCAACTCCCCATTGTTTGGTATCCCAACCTGCTCCCGGATTAATTATCAGCAAGAATTTGTCTATTGCTACTCCATTTTTTTCTAAAAATTTTTCTATATATTCTTGCTCTTTTTCAGGAACATGAATTTTGAATTGCTTATTTTCTGTATCGGTTTCCAATCCTCGAACAAGACTCAAACACTGATCAATAATGTGGACGTCTTCTTGGGGTGGGGTGACATGAAGGTTGGTAAACCGGGTATTGACCGATTCACGGCAGTAATCAGCAGAAAAGCCGATTCGTGTATTGCCTCCGGTTAACCAGGTTAATATACCGCTTTTGATTAATCCTTGTAGATCAATGACCAGATCAAAGTTAGCTTTATGTAAACGTCGGGCAAAGCGGATGATATCCCAAAGAACCGGGATGGTTCGGTGGGGGTAGGGGAATTCTTTTAACCAGCGAGCCTTTTCAAAAACAATAATCTCATCAAGGTCAGGGTCGCCATCCACAATTTCCCTGCCTTTGCCCTCAACAATCCAGGTCAGGTGCGATTTTGGATATCGTTTGCGTAAGGCGGAAGCTACCGGTAGGGCATGGACTATGTCTCCAATAGCGCTGAGCTTTACAATGGCAATGTTCTGATATTCCTTCATAATTTATTATATTTTCGAGCTTTTATTTCAGCCCACCGGCTCCCTAAAATCCCGGAATAAGCTATCAAGTCTGCCATTAGATGAAGCGGCAGTTTCATACCCATTTTCCACAAAGTAAAGATGGAAAGAGGCGAAGAAACTACAGTCACCATTCCCTGTTTAATGGCTTGAATGACACCGCTGATTGTCTTTTCTCCCTCTATAAGGGAGTATGTAGTGTGGAATTGCCACCAAAAATGTGCATCTGAGGTCCCTATTAAGGGGATATCATATAGATGGGCCAATTGAACACCTCGTTTGTTAAAATTGAGCCAGGAAAAATAAAAATGGCAATATTCTATAGCGTCAAAAAGATCCAAATTTTCTTTCAATTTGCCTTGAAGAGCCAAGGGACTTGGGAAATAGGGGTGAGGAGCAATAACCAGACTATCTTCAGTTTTTGCTTTTCTCAGATCAGCAAAGGTGTTAATCCGCTCTTTTGAATAATCAATATTGAATAGTAAAACATGCTTTCTTTCGATAGTGGCCTCTACACCGGGTATAAGTAAAATACCATGCTGATGAGCATATTCCACCAATTCAGCATTATAGGTTACTGCATTATGATTAGTGATGGCCAGTACATCATATCCTCGGTGTTGGGCCCTTTCAATAAGCTGCCTGGAACTGTAACGAATCCGGTCATAAGGGTCATCCGCCGTATGAATGTGAAAATCAGCTTTTAATTTTTTCATTTCTCAGCACTATGAGGCAAAACTATTTTTTATCCATCCTTTGTAAATTTTTTAAAATTTCTTTAGAAGAGTGATTTTTCGGATCACCCACAATAGCCACTTTCCCGCCATAGGAGCGAACAACATCTGCTTCAGGTACAGTCTCAGTGGTATAATCAGTTCCCTTGGCGTGAATATCCGGTTTTAAAGTCAAGAGCAAGTCCTCAACGGAAAGCTCATGAAAAATGGTAATATAATCAATACAAATTAAGGCGGCCAGTATTTCCGCCCGCTCTTCTTGAGAAAAAATGGGTCTGGCCGAGCCCTTCAAGGTGCGAGTAGATTGGTCACTATTCAGACCTACAATTAAAATGTCTCCTATCTCTTTGGCTTCCATGAGATATCGGATATGCCCCACATGAAGGAGATCAAAACAGCCATTGGCCAAAACGATTCGTTTTCCCCCTTTGCGAAATCGATTCACCAGAAGGGTTAATTCCTCTTTTGTTTTTAGTTTGTTATTAAGGTGATGATTATTCATTATTCTTTACTATCTCTGTCTACCGCTTCGTAGAGTTCTTTGCAATACACGGGAGCAGTCCCGCTTTTCATAACTACAATCCCGCCGGCATAATTGGCCAATCTGGCCGCCTCATCCATAGTTGCCCCTGCTGTTAAAGCAAGAGTGAATGTACTGATTACTGTATCGCCTGCTCCGGTAACATCAGCTACCTCATCCTCTCCATAAATTGGAATATAGGAGAAATCACCTGTTTTTTGTAAAACAAACATTCCTTTTTTTCCACGGGTGATTAAAATGCCGTGGCAGCCTGTTTTTTGAAGGGCCAATTGGCCGCAAGCCTTAACATCCGCATCATTTCGTATGCTTTGTTGCAGGGCTTGTTCAATTTCAGGCTCATTAGGCGTTAAGGCGGTCACCCCCTGATATGATAAGGCTTCATACCGAGAATCCACGGTAATAATTTTTTTCGTGCAGCCGGCTAATTGATTAATCTTTGCTTTTATTTGAGGGGAACAAACGCCTAAGCAATAATCGGAGATCAATAAGGCATCAATTGTATCGATATTTTTTTCCAGCACATTGATAATAAATTTTTCGGCACCATTATTTGGTAAATAATCGGGTTCCCGGTCAATACGCACTACTTGCTGTTTTGTTGTGTGATGGCTCCCGGCCAATACCCGTGTTTTGGTAATGGTTGGGTTTTTGTCTTGAATATGAATGAAGTCTGTAGGGATTTTTTTCTCTTGCATCAGGGCTAAAAGACATGATCCCATCTCATCCCTGCCAATTATCCCTACCGGCCATACCTGGGCTCCCAGGGTTTTAATATTATGAACTGCGTTGGCCGCTCCTCCCAGGATTATTTTTTTATTCTCGTATCGTAAAATCAGAACCGGCGCTTCACGAGAAACTCGATTGCAATGGGTAAATATATATTCATCAGCAATCAAATCGCCTAAGACCATGATTTTTTTAGAAGAGAATTGAGTTACGATATTTTTTAGACGTTGCCCTATCGTCTGCATTATTCCCCTTGCGCTTCTTGCTTCAATATCCAATTTACAGCAGATAAAAGATCTTCGGCTACAAAATGAGGCTTATGTTCCCATTGCCTGCTAAAAAGTTCGAATTCACCACGACCATAGCCGGTTAAAACAAGGATCGATTTTGAGCCTACTTTATGCCCTAAGGCAATCTCAGTGTATTTATCACCAATAATATAGGATTGAGAAAAGTCTATATTAAATTCTTCAGCAGCCTTTTCCAACATCCCGGGTTTTGGTTTGCGGCAATTGCAGTCTATTCGATATTTATCAGTTCCTACCTGGGGATGATGAGGGCAATAATAGATTTTGTCAAGATAGGCATCGCCTTCATTCAGCAGCATAGTCATTTTTGTATGTACCTTGTGAACTAATTCCTCCGGAAAATATCCACGGGCCACTCCCGCCTGGTTGGTAATAACGATGGCTTTGAAACTGCTTTGATTAATTAGGCGAATGGCTTCTATTGTTTTAGGCAGCAATTGAAAACGGTTTACATGGTTTATATAGCCGGCTTCTTCACTGATGGTCCCATCCCGGTCCATGAATATGGCTTTACAAGGTTTTTTGATTTGCATACACTTCAATCCATTTATTTTTTTAAAACAATAGATGACTCTGTTGCTTTACTATGATTTTGATAAAATGGCAAAATTGCAGTTCAATAAAAACAAAATGTTATGACTGCTATTTTTCAGAAAATTACTCAATTTTGGACTAAATCAACAGCCTCATAGATGATGGTCTCGTAAACTCACCACCCGCAGGGCGCTATCGCTTGCGCGGGTGGTTCGACTCCGCGATGGTGGCTTTAAACCACCACCTTGGCAAGGGGGATGCTGCGCCCCCCTTTGATCCCCCAGCATAAGGATCCCCCACTGAAAGTGGGGGCTTATTAATTAGTAAAATTTCTGTCTGAATTTGAATGGAGCCCTTTATTTTATGTCTTAAGAATCCCTTATAAAGCGCGGTTTCTCTGAAAACAAAGTATAAAATAAAATTGTGCTAATGGCAACCGAAAAGCATTAAACAAACAACCAGGCAAACAGTAAAAGTTTTCTTCAGGGCAATAGAATTCTCATGTGGCGCCTTTTTGCCGGAAAAGAGCTTGCGCATAAGGGATCAGATGAGTTGAATTTTTGTATTATTTATCATAGAATGAGTTTTATATGTCAACGGGCGTGAACATCAATATTAATAAAAGAGTCATCAATAATGGGAAAAAAATTTCGTCAATTCATGGGGGAAATAGAGGGAAAAATTCTTGCAGGAGACTCTTTAAGTCTGCAAGAGGCACTTGCCCTTAATGGGAAAATTTCTTTGAATGATTTACCTGCCCTGTTTGAAATCAGCGACAGAATCCGAGAAAAATCATTTAGTCGGCGAATAAAACTGTGTGCTATAACGAATGCCAAAAGCGGCTATTGCAGTGAGGATTGTATCTTTTGTGCTCAATCACTGCACCATCAGGCCCAGGTGAATAGTTATCCATTGTTAAGCGCTAAACAGCTAATCGAAAAAGCAACCCAGGCCGAGGCCATGGGAGTTCATTGCTTCAGTATGGTGACCAGCGGCCATAAAATAGAAAACCCAAAGGAGATTGAGTGCATTATTGAAGCTATTCAAAAAATCAATGAATTGTTTCCTTCCCTATCTTGTTCAGCCTCCCTGGGGACAATTTCTTTTAATACATTAATTGATTTAAAGCATGCAGGATTGCAACGATACCATCACAACTTGGAAACGTCTGAAAGCTTTTTCCCTAAGGTTTGTACAACCCACTCTTTTAAACAGCGAAGAAAAACTGTTGAAGCAGCTAAGGCTGCCGGATTACAAATATGCAGCGGTGGAATTTTTGGGCTGGGGGAGACTTTTCAACAGCGATTGGAGCTGGCTTTTACCTTAAAGGAATTAGAGGTAGACTCCATCCCCATAAATTTTCTCCATCCTGTTAAAGGGACTCGCTGTGAGGAGCGTGGGCTTATAGCTGCGCTTGAAGCACTGAAAACCATAGCTTTTTTTCGGCTTATTTTGCCGGAAACCAATATGTATGTGTGTGGAGGTCGTCAGATTACTTTACGCAGCCTGCAATCATGGATTTTTTTGGCCGGTGCCAACGGAATGATGGTGGGAAATTATCTCACTACTAAAGGAAGTCCTTGGTCAGAGGATCAGACAATGATTCGGGACCTGGGATTTATTCCTTCCAGCAAATCGTCATAACTATAATGTAAAAGTAGAGAATTTTTATTTTATTTACACGGTTTTTTAGCTATTTTTATGAGACAGGATTGACAGGATAATCAGGATCAATAAAAATCATGGCCATCCTGTTAATTGTTAATCCTGTCTAAATTGTCTATCATCAATCAGGGCAATCTAATTGGAGGCGGTATTTAACTAATGCTTCAAGATTCATTTAAAGAATTTCTCAAAGAAGAAATCTCTTACTTAAAAAAAACAGATTGTTACCGCCATCTAAAAATTCTGAACGGCGCCCAAAAAGCAAGAGTTATTTTCCAGGGAAAAGAGGTCATCAATTTTTCCTCTAATAACTATTTGGGATTAGCCAATTCAAAATTTTTGAAGCAATCGGCTATCGAAGCCCTTTCCGATCTGGGCGTAGGAGCAGGGGCCTCTCGATTGATCTCCGGGAACCTGAGCATACATGAGGAGTTGGAAAAACAAATAGCCTGTTTTAAAAAAACCGAAGCAGCTCTTCTCTTTAATTGCGGTTATATGGCTAACTGTGCTCTTTTGAGCGCCCTTTGCAACCGGCATGATATAATTTTTTGTGATCGCTATAACCACGCCAGCATCATTGACGGCATTGTACTGAGTCGAGCTCAATTGGTTCGTTACGCCCATAAAGATATAGATGAACTGCGCAGACTTATGATCAGTCACCAGGGCAGGCACAAGAAACGTTTCATTGTTACAGATTCGGTGTTTAGCATGGATGGTGATCTTGCCCCTCTGTGTGATATTGTTGCCCTAGCCAAGGAATATGAAGCTTCAGTCATGGTAGATGAAGCCCATGCTACCGGGGTGTTAGGGAAGAATGGTCATGGAGTTGTCGAACTACTGGGTTTGGAAGGAGAAATCGATATTCAAATGGGCACACTGGGCAAAGCCCTGGGAGGGTTTGGCGCTTATGTAGCGGGCGATTCAGTGCTTATTGATTATTTGATTAATAAGGCTCGTCCTTTCATTTTTACCACCGCCCTGCCTCCCTCAACCGCTGCTACGGCTGTAAAAGCTCTGGAAATTGTGCAGAATCGCCCTGATCTTCGGGATATTTTGCTGCGGCAGGCAGCCTGGTTTCGAAAACAATTACAAGAAGCCGGCTTTAATACCCTGGAAAGTGAAACTCACATTATTCCTGTTGTGGCAGGTGAAAATGAAAAGGCGCTTCAATTTAGTCAAGGTCTTTTGGATGTGGGAATTTATGCACCTGCCATTCGTCCTCCCGCCGTTCCTGAAGGGACAGCCAGACTCAGGATTTCCCTTATGGCCACACACTCGATGTGTGACCTGGAAGAGGCGCTGGAGCACATACAGAGAATTGGGAAAAAACTCAACATAATCTAAATTCAATATCTATAGATTTTCAGATATTAAATTTCATAATGTAGCACAGGGCTTTAGATCTGCTAAGTCCCCCAAAATGCTTTTTATTGTTAGGGTTAAAGCCCTTCGCTACTTTTTATTACATATCAATTATGATGCAATCGTAAAAAGTCATTTTTACAAAAATTGGGTTACATAAATTAAATAAGTTATGTTGTGCAAAGCCCCCAATTTTGGACTTTTTACGAGGCTATCAATTATATAATTATTTTTCTAAAAATCTATAAGTTCAATTTTGAGGAAAAAGGAATTGAGTAATAAGGAAAAAAACAAGTGAGTGAAGATATAGAAAAGCTGCCTCTAAAGCCCCCTCTTGTTTTCCTTCACGGGTGGGGAACAACTTCCTCTATCTGGCAGGCACAGGTTTCTTATTTTTCCCAAAAATGGCCGGTTATAGCCCCCGACTACCTGCTTCGAGATTCTCATTTTTCGTCCTTTTTTTTTACTCCGCGCACCTTAAAGACGCTATCTGAAGGATTATTTAAGTTCTGTAGTTATCACCGCATATCTTCGCTTCATCTAATCGGCTGGTCTTTAGGCAGTATGATAGCCCTGGAGTTTGCCTCCAGATTTTCTTCCCTTGTTTCTTCCCTTACTTTAGTGGACGGAACCCCAAAATTTCTTTTGGATGGAAGTTTTTCCTATGGTTTAACAGAGGGGGAATTGCGCTTGTTGAGAAAAAGGCTCCTCAAGGATAAACTTATTGCTTTTACCGCCTTTCATCAACTTCTTTTCAGCGAAGGGGAAAAAAATCGGCAGGTAATGTTAAAAATCCGGGATATGTTAAAATCAAACAAAGGTATCAGTGATCAAGCGCTTTTGGAAGGGTTGGATATATTAGAAAAGGTGGACCTTAGACCGATTTTATCAGGTATAATCGTCCCTGTGCTCATCCTTCACGGGGAAAATGATCGCCTTTGCCCTGTTCAGGCAGGCCGCTATATGCACCAACATATAGGCAGCTCTCAACTCAAGATTTTTCCCGATTGCGGTCACCTTCCCTTCCTTACCCAAGAAAAAGAATTCAATCATGCACTGGAAAATTTTCTTAACTCTTTTGAATAATCTTAATAAAAAATCAGCTACTTAAATTCTTGCATAATAAAATTTGTGAAATCTATTAACTCCTCTAAATGATTCTCAATAACCTCAGTCATCAATTTCAAATCAAGCTTTTGATATTCATGAACAAGCACATTTCTAAACCCAACCATTTTTTCAAGATTTGTGGCCAGTGTTTCAGGTACAATTTTTTCTTTGGCAAGAATTCTGAAACTTTCCTTGCTTTCTTTGGGTAATCCAAGTTTTTTTGTTTTAATCACATAATTGGCCAGATCTATTGCTTGTTCACAGGCTCTTTGCAAATTAAGCGCAATTGCATCCTGTTTTAAACAGTCTTCTTCAAAGGATTTTTCAGACGTCAAATTATAATAATGATAAATTTGTTTAACACAGCGCTCTATACTTTCTTTTTTGTTTAGAATAATATCATTCATATAGTTAAAATCCTCCCGCTTTTCAGGATAGCCTCAACAATCTCTTTTCTTTCTTCCTCTAATTTTTGATATTTTGAAAAAACAAGCATTTCAAATTCATCGGCTGCATATTCATCCTGACAATAAATCCGGCGAGCATTCATCACTATCTCTTTTTGAAAAACAGTATTTACCATACGAATATTTATTAAATCAACTTCTTTATGTAAAAGAGATTCCAATTCAAAAACAAGATCACTCATTACTAGGGAACCAATCTCTTTAGCTTGTGGGGGTAAAAAAAGAATAGCGATATCTACATCACTCTCCAACTGTTCATCCGGCGTATTATATGAACCAAAAAGATAAATTGCTTGAGCAGCCGAGTAATGGTGTACAATGGTTTTAATGATAACTTTGGTTTTATTCACGCTTTTTTTTCTTGGCATACGCAGAATCTTTTTAGGTTTATTTATACTTTTTATGTAATCTTATCTCATTAAGATATCATATTTAGGTAGAAAATGAAAAATGGAAAATTTATTCCTGCTATAATCCATTTTTAAAGCATAGATAAATAGCCAGACAGGCCGTAAAAAAATAAAAAGTCCCCTCCCCTATTTCTTCATAAACCTTAAGGATATTGTTGAAAGGAAAATAGAGAATACATTAAAAGGGGAAGAGCCGGAAAAAATAATTGCTATTCCGAAGAGACTTTCGTTATGGTAGTATAGGGACAAGATGCCAATCAACAAAAAAAAAGTACAAAAAAATTTTTCAGCGGCAGCAGCTCATTATGACAGGATATCGAGTTTGCAATCTGAAATTAGCCGGCAACTGCTTTCCTTTTTTGCTGTCCATGAGGCCAGGCGCATTTTGGATATTGGCACGGGGACGGGTAGGTTATTGTGGAGTCTAAACAAGGTTTTCCCATCCTCAGAATTGCATGGTTGTGATCTTGCTTTTGGAATGATCAAGCAGGCCCGCCATAAGGCGTCATCAAAGAGGTTAGGCCCATCCGCGGGTAAATGGAAATCTCCCCTGTTTCTTCAGGCTGATGCGGAAAAATTGCCTTATCAATCATCAAGCTTTGACTTAGCGCTCTCCAATTCAGCTTTTCAGTGGGTACCGAATCTTGGAGAGGCGTTTTGTGAAGTGTATCGCATTTTAAAACCCGAGGCGGAATTTTGTTTTTCTCTTTTTGGCGAAGGAACGCTGGCTGAGCTGCATTTTTCCTTTCAGCAGGCTTACCAAAGATTAAAAATTGATGCTTCAAAAATGCGCACTCAATCATTTCTCTCCTCCCAAAATCTTAAAGAGATCCTTGAAACTTATGGTTTTTCTCAAATCCTTTTCAAGGAATTGATTATTCCCCAATTCCATTCTGATGTCCGGTTGCTACTTTCGGAATTAAAGGCTATGGGCGCTTCAAATGCTACCTTGGATCGCTCTTTTGGGTTGGGGGGAAGAAAAATTTTGCAAGAGATGATTCACTGCTATGAAAAGAATTTTCGAAACGGAAAGGGCTTTACAGCCACCTATCGAATTATTCTGGCCAGAGCAGAAAAAAAAGTGTGTGGTAAGGGATTATAAATTTTCAAAGAACATTTATCTCTGTCACAGCCTTCATCAAGTGTTTGGTAATAGGAGAGGGAAAGAGAATTTATATGGTATGTAAGGAGTATTCTTAGGTGAAAAAGGGAGTCTTTGTAACCGGTACGGATACAGGAGTGGGGAAGACAATAGTTTCCTCTGCCATTGCCTTGGGGTTACAACAAAAAGGATTAAAGGTCGGTATTATGAAACCAATCCAAACCGGAGCTATAATGAAAGAAAAAGTTCGTTTTTCTCCTGATGCGGAATTTATGAATAAAGCTCTGGGAGAGGAGGGGAAAACCCCCAATTTTCCTTTTTCCTTTAATCCCCACATTCCTTATTTATTAAAGGAACCATTGGCTCCTTTTGTTGCTGCACGATGTGAAGGAGTGAATATTGAATCTTCCCGAATTTTACAGGCTGCTGAATGGCTCCAGGAGCACTATTCCTTTTCGGTAATTGAGGGGGCTGGGGGAATTATGGTGCCTGTGAGCCAAGATTATATGATGATTGACCTTATTCAAGATTTGGATTTTCCTGTGGTGCTGGTAGCTCGGGCCACTCTGGGGACCATTAATCATACACTCTTAACCCTGGAAGCTTTGCGGAATAAGGATATCCCCATAGTCGGGGTGGTACTTAACCATGCTTCATTTTCTCCTGAGGGAATTTGTGAAAAAACCAACCCTGAGATTATTGAAGCTTTCGGAAAGATAAATATTTTGGGGATTTTGCCTCACTCCCCCTCCATTTCCATGGAACAAGGAAGCCTCGGAAATTTGAAAGAATTGGCCCAGAGGCATCTTGATTTAGAAAGGCTTTTAACCTTTATTGAATCCTTTTCTTCTGCTTCAGCACCCTCTTCTTCCCTTTCAGATAAGCACCAGCGATCCTCTCGCCTCAAAGGGTGGGATAAAGAATATCTTTGGCACCCCTTTACGCAGATGCAGGATTGGACCCGGGAAGATCCGTTGGTAATTGAGTCAGGAAAAGGAGTTCGGCTGGAAGACTCAGATGGTCGTAAATATATTGATGGTGTGGCCAGCCTCTGGACGAATGTCCACGGTCATCAAAAAAAAGAAATCGATAAGGCTATACAGGACCAATTGACCCGAATAGGCCACTCTACCATGCTGGGCCTTACCCATGCGCCGGCCATTGAATTGGCACAGCGCCTGGTGCATATCGCCCCTCAAGGGTTGAGCCGCGTGTTTTATTCTGACAGCGGGGCCACAGCCTGTGAAATTGCCTTAAAGATGAGTTTTCAGTATTGGCAGCAGCAGGGAAAAAAGGAAAAGAAACGATTTATCTATTTTGAAAACAGTTATCATGGGGATACCTTAGGTGCGGTAAGTGTAGGTGGAATTGATCTTTTTCATCAGGTATATCATCCCCTGCTATTCAACTCTTTCCGCGCTCCTTCTCCTTATTGTTATCGATGTGCCTATAAGCTTGATCCCTCAGTGTGCCAAAAGCGCTGTCTTAATGATTTAGAGCATATTTTAAAGGATCATGCCTCAGATATTTGTGCCCTTATTATTGAGCCTTGTGTGCAAGGGGCTGGTGGTATGTTGGTTGCGCCGGAAGGATTTTTAAAAAAAGTAAAAGAGCTGTGTGCACAATACCAAATATTAATGATTGCCGATGAGGTGGCCGTGGGGTTTGGCCGAACAGGGAAAATGTTTGCCTGTGAACATGAGATGGTTCAACCGGATATTTTGTGTCTGGCCAAGGGCATCACCGGAGGGTATTTGCCCCTGGCAGCTACTTTGACCACAGAAAAAATTTATTCGGGTTTTTTAGGGGGTTACAACGAGAGAAAAACCTTTTTTCATGGTCACACGTATACTGGAAATCCGCTGGCCTGTCGGGCAGCTTTGGCTAATCTGGATATTTTTAAAAAGGAACAGGTGATTGAAAATATTCAGGAGAAAATTGAATTTTTTCATGAAAGGCTTCAAAAATTTTGGGACCTGCCTCATGTGGGAGACATCCGACAAAAGGGTCTTTTAGCCGGTATCGAATTGGTAAAAAATAAAAAGACCAAAGAGCCTTATTACTGGGAAGAAAAAATCGGTATCCGGGTTATTCAAGAAACCCGAAAGAGGGGAGTAATTTTGCGCCCTCTAGGAGATGTAATTGTTATTATGCCGCCTCTTTCTATAAGTATTCAGGAATTGGAGCAACTTCTTTCAGTTACCATGGAGGCGATTGTTGAAGTAACTGAGAGGTGAATATTTGAAAAATGTGGGAAAAAGGATTATGATATGAGTAAAAATATCATCTACAATATAGCGCAGAGAAAAAGAACATACACTACACCAAAGATACAGAATACAGGAGAAAGGAAATAAGGAAACTATTATGATCAATATCACCAGATTATACTGTGGTGAGGAAACTCCAAGTGATGACCTTCGCTATGGTCAAAAAATTCAAAAAAATCATCATGGAATACCACTGTCTCAGAAAAACCTGGAAGGATGTATCCCTACTTCCGCTAGTTCCAGAAGGCCTATTGTAGTCTGGAATTCGACCAGGACCTGTAACTTGAAATGCGTTCACTGCTACACTGATTCTGACAACGTTAACTATAAAGGAGAATTAACTACTGATGAAGCCAAGAAGATGATTAAGGATTTAGGAAATTTCAGGGTACCGGCGATTTTATTTTCCGGTGGTGAACCCGTGATGAGAAAGGACCTTTTTGATCTGGCTGCTTATGCCCTGGATCAAGGGGTAAAGCCGACACTTTCCACCAATGGCACCTTGATTAGCAAGGAAGTGGCTCAAAGGTTAAAAAGTACCGGTTTTACTTATGTTGGCATCAGCCTTGACGGCATCGGTGAAGTAAATGATAAATTTCGGGGAATGAAGGGCGCTTTTGAGCGGGCTATGAGAGGATTTAAAAATTGCGTGGAGGTAGACCAGCGAGTAGGATTGCGCCTGACACTAACTAAAAGGAATTATAAGGATTTAGATAAGATTTTTGATTTCATCGAGGATGAAAATATTGACAGGGCCTGCTTTTATCACCTTGTCTATTCAGGGCGGGGAAGCGCTATTCAAAAAGACGATCTGACTGCTGATGAATCACGCCGTGCTATGGACATAATTTTAAAAAGAAGCGAAGATTTTGCCAAGAGAGGTTTACCCAAAGAAATCCTGACCGTTGACAATCATGTGGATGGCATTTACCTCTATCTGAAGTTAAAAGAAAAGAACCCAAAGCGGGCAGAGGAAGTAATGGAGCTTTTAAAATGGAACGGTGGGGGGCTTTATTCCACAGGTGTCGGTATTGGAGAAATTGATTTTTGTGGAAATGTACATCCGGATCAGTTTTGGATGGATCATACTCTGGGAAATGTTCGGGAGCGACCTTTTTCAGAAATTTGGCTGGATACTTCCGATCCAATCATGGCCGGACTGAAAAATCGAAAACCTTTATTAAAGGGCAAATGTGCCCGATGTCAATGGATAGACGCCTGTGGGGGGGCTTTTCGAGTGCGTGCCCTGCGAGTTTATGGTGATCCATGGATGGAAGACCCTCAGTGCTATCTTACCCCAAAAGAGTGTGGAATAAGAGAATAGTATCTGTAGTATATTATGAAATCTATAATTTGGGTTAGTGAAACAATATTTTTTCTTGGATTTTTTCACGGGTTAGGGGGAGATCACTTATTAAAGATTTTAAATTCTGATAGTGCTCCAGGTATTTATGAACACCCGGCCAGGGTTTCTTTTAAGCTCGGGTTGACGCATATAGGTTATATATTGTGTTTACTTATTCCTTCGGCCCTTTTTAAAATTGGTATTCCTCAGCTTTCACATTTTCCTTTCCATATTATTTCCGGTATATGTTTTTTAGTCTTAGGACTATACAGTTTCTATGAATTCTTTTTCCGACCGCCAAAATTACTGCATCAGCATGGTCATCCCCACGAACATAAGCATGGACATCTTCATACAAAACCCTTATGCGGCGGTTCAAAGGACATAAAGGGTGATTTTGAGATAAAAAAAGATGACACAAATCAGGAAAAGGAACATGGTAGTCACCTTCATGGTTTTCCTCATAATATTGATGAACCCCGCTCACCTGCATTAGATCATGCCCATATTCACCACCACCAGCATGAACATCTGCATTTTCATACCTCAAAAGAAAAACAAAGTCACCTTCATTATCATTATTCCAGATTTTATAAATTATTAAAAAATCCTAAGAACTTACTTTTGCTGTTAGCCATCTCTTTCACAGGATTGGTTTTCCCTTTTAAGGGGATTTTTATTCTTTTAGCGGCTTTTTTTGTGGGGCTGTATTCATCAGTGTATCTTCTTGAAGTGTTATATCGTGGGAAGGGTATTAAATTGTTGGGTGAAATTTTTCATGTTGCCGGCTTTTTTGTTGGATTAATCGGGGTTGCAGGGAGTTGCTTGTTCTGGTAAATGAAATGTTATTGCACCCCGTACCAAGAAAAGTGGTCGAAATGACAAATATGCCAAAGTTGATGATCTCGTAAAAAGTCTTCCCAACGTGTCATTTCGAACGAATGCGAGAAATCTTTATTGCATAATATGCTGAAAAATATAAGATTTCTCCTTGGAGTCGAAATGACAAATTTAACGAAAACGATTTTTTACGAGTTCATCAAAGTTGACTTTTTACGAAAGCATCAAATTTATATTCTGAAGAATCCCCTAAAAACTAATAAAATTTTATCTATCAATTGGTTACAGGTGTATTTTTAAGTGTAAAATCAGATAAAGATATCACAAGAGGAGTGAGGGATAAATCCTTTTTGCTCAGCCTCGGTCAGGAGAAAACGGATAGCCTTTTCTCCTTGCGGACCAATATCGAGTGAGTATTCATTAACGTATAAATTAATATGTTTTTGAGTGACGGAATTTTCAATTTCCTGAGCGTGTTTGTGAATATAAATTTGGGTCTCCTCAGGATGTTTATGAGCATAATAGATGCTTTGACGAATTCCTTCTTCAATTAGGGAAACATTTTTTTTTCCTAAAGTCCTTTTTACGATAATGCCTCCCAAAGGGATGGGATATCCGCTAAATTGTTCCCACCAATCACCTAAATCCAAGATTTTTTTAAGACCAAACCGCTGGTAGGTAAAACGGCTTTCGTGGATTATCAGCCCGCCATCCACCGCTCCCTCTTGTACTGCTTTAAGAATTTTATGAAAGGGCATAACAACAATATTGTTTATCTTTGGCTCATGGAGGCGGAGCAACAAATAAGCAGTGGTAAGTTCTCCGGGAATGGCGATACGCTGGTGAACCGGATCAAATTTTGTTTGATCCGCTCGAGTTACCAAAAGAGGCCCGCACCCCTTCCCCAGCGCTCCTCCAGAGCGTAGCAACGCATATTGGTTACGCAAATACCCGAAGGCATGAAAAGAAATCTTGGTAATGTCCATCCGGCTTTGAAGGGCCATTTGGTTCAGGGTTTCTACATCCTCCAGATTTTCTTTAAGAGATAATCCCGGCAAGGTGATTTTTTGGTGGACAAGAGCATAAAAAATGAAGGTATCATTAGGACAGGGTGAATAACCCAAAGAAAGAGCGGTCATTGATTTTCTCGCCATAGGGCAATAATTTGCAAAGCTGCTTCCTGGCTAATCCTGGTTGCGGCAGAAAGGTCCCATTCTTCTTTTCTCCTTTCTTTAACCAGATTGCTTATCCCACGAATCTCCAGAAAAGGAACATTATAAAGAGTACACAGTTGAGCTACTGCCGCTCCTTCCATATTTTCACAAACACCATGGAAACGTTTTTCCATTTCTTCGGCTTTTTGCCGGGTACCGCTGATTTCTGAAACAGTAATAAAGGCCCCTATTTTTGTATTAAATTTTCTCAGGATTTTTTTGGCCCGATTTAAATTATTTCGATCTATTTTAAAAGAATTGTAGTAGGTTTGATTTCCCTTACAGAGGAGAGGGAGTTTTAAAAAGCTCATGGATCGCCATCCTTGTGTAGTAATTACCCCCTCATCACCAAAAATTTCTTCATCAGCCATAGTCAAATCTCCAGGGACTAAGCCTGATTTTTGATAAGCCCCACCACAACCAATAAGAAGCATAAGGTTCGGAGCAAATTTTTCTAATAATAAGGTGGCACCGTGGGCGGCGTTGGTTTTTCCGACACCCAAGGGGAAGATAAGTACCGGGGAATCATAAAGTTCGCCTTGGATGGCAGTAAATTTGCCCAGGGGAATATGCCGGGGAGAAATTAATTGACTATTAATCCAAGCCGTTTCAAAAAGCATGGAAGAAACAAGAATAATCAACATTGATCTCCAGAATAAGGTGGAGTAAGACTAAATTATTTATCTTATATAATATTTATCGCTATTTTTCAAGGTTAATTCATGAGTCCTTTCAATTCTCATTTCAAAAAGCCTTCCTATATCGCTTAGCGAGTAACCATTCAATCACCTCAACTCTTCCCCCTTGATGGAGGAGGCTTAAGTGGGGGTGAAATAAAGCATCACCCTCCCCTACCCCTCCCATCGAGGGAGGGAGACTGAATGGTTACTTAGCAAATATTTTGCCAAGCGAGATCTGATCTTCGTAAAAATATCACAGTGTAGGGCTTTAGCCATATTAAATAAAGCAGATTATCCACTTCTTTCCCAAACAGAGATCAGGAGTTTGCCAATGTAAATCCAACTATAGGTAATTTTTTGCCGATATTACCTATAGGGGAGAATTGTGTGTTCACCTATCTGTTTATCCGAGAGAGTTTAATTTCCATATTTCGAAATGATCAATAAAGACAACATTATAATTATTAAATTAGTGCTGATTATAAACGGCCTTTTCCTTTTGTTTTTGCCGGTTTTTTTTGGCTTAAATTCATGGGCCCAAGGCACAGGGCCTCGCATTGATTCAGTCACTCCCTCTTTAGTATCCAGAGGTGGATCTGTTCCCATCACTATTCAAGGAGAAAATTTTTCCCAAGAAGTTGCCGTCAGTGTATACGGCGAGGGCATGATTCTCTCCGGCTATAGTAATACTTCAAATGCCCAGGATGTAATGATAGTAAATAAATATGCCTATGTAGCGGACGGTAATGAAGGATTAAAGATTATAAATATTGAAAATATTCGTCAGCTTACCGAGGTTGGGAGCTGCCCTACTTCCGGCACTGCTAAAGGAGTTTGGGTAAATGAAGGGTATGCCTATGTGGCAGATGGTGAAAAAGGCTTACAGGTTATTGATGTCATCTCATCCCAAAATCCTACCTCGGTGGTTAATGTGCCTCTCAATGGGGATGCCTATGAAATTACCGGGAGAGGAGATTATTGTTATATCGCTTATGGGCAAGGATTGGCCATTGTTGATATCTGCAATCCCTCAAATCCTATAATAAAAGCTGAGGTTGAAACACCAGGATCAGCCAGAGGGGTTTCTATAGCAGGTGATTATGCTTATGTAGCTGATATGGATGAAGGGCTGGAGATCATTCGGATAGTTGATCCGAGTTCTCCCGAATTAATCAGGTCATTCAATACATCAGGTCAGGCCAAGGGAATAAGTGCGGTGGGAGAATATGCCTATGTAGCTGTTGGCGATTCCGGTATACAAATTATCCATATTAATGATCCGAATAATCCATCATTAACCGGAAGTCTTGATCTGTCCGGTGATGCTGAAGGGATTAGAGTTGTAGGGAGCAGGGCTTATATTGCAGCAACAGATAAGGGACTGCAGATGGTAGATATCCAAGATCCTCAAAATCCTGCCCTTATCGGGAGCTATGACACTGAGGGGTATGCTTGCAGTCTGTGGGTTGATGATGACTATGTCTATTTAGCTGATGGAGTAGAAGGTCTACAGGTTATCAATACGCGCAGGTTTCCTTTATTAGGCGGATGCGATACCCAGGGCAATGTTTGTGATGTTTGGGTCAAGGGAGATTATGCTTATCTGGCTGGGGGAAATCGAGGGCTTGAAATTATTGATTTAAAAGATCCATACCAGCCGGCTTGGGTTCTCGACTGGCCCGTTTTAGAAGATGCCCGAAAAATTTGGGCATACAAAAATTTTGTTTTTGTCGTCGATCATTACATAAATAATGGATTACAAATTATAAATATCGAAAATCCCGGCATGCCTAATTTAGTAGGAAATGGTTATTACAGTCAGGGCATTACCTATGGGATTTTTGTGGACTACCCCTTGGTCTATCTGGCAGATGGGACTTTAGGAGTAACTATCCTGGAGATAGATCTGGATGTAGATGGAGAGGACGACAACATTTATAATCCGGTACTTAAGGGGACTGTCCATACCCCGGGAACAGTCATGGATGTATGGGGGGAGGGGAATTATATATATGCCGCCGATGGAACCAATGGATTGGTAGTTATTAGAAAGGATAATCTGACGGCGATAAGTGATTGTGATACCGAGGGCGAGGCTCGCGGGATTTGCGTTGCCGGGAACATAGCCTATGTGGCGGACGGAGACAAAGGATTAGCCTTAATTAATATCGAAAACCCGGAAAATCCTACACTTATCGCGCAAGCGGATACACCGGGCGAAGCCTTTGATGTGGCAGTAGATGGAGGGTTTGCCTTTGTAGCCGATGGGACAGGAGATTTGGCGGTTATAGATGTTAGTGATCCTCAAAAGCCGCTACTGATTGCCCATGTGGAAATGCCGGGTACAGTCAAGGATATATTTTTAGGAAACGGAAAAATATATTGCGCTGCCGGAGAAGCCGGTTTACAAATTTTATCTCAATCTTTTTTCTGGACCTTGCAGGTTCAGCAAGTAAATACTGAAGGAACACAGGTTCAAGCTCTTTTGCCTCCCGGTATTCCGCGGGGATATTATACGCTTCGAGTTACTAATCCCGATGGTTTGGCTGATTGGCAGACTGATATTATAGGAATTAGTGGATTAGTCTATATTCACCAAGGTCTTAATTTGCTTGTTTGTCCTGACAATGGCCAAGGAATCCAGACAGCGGAGGAGTTATTACTTTATTTGACCGTGGATTATTCCCAATCGGTTCAGCGATATGATCCGGCAAGCCAAAAATTTCAAACCGCCTCCTGGATAGATGGCCAAATTGTAGGGGATTTTCCCTTAAGTGAAAATGAATGCTATTTATTATATATGAAACAGGGGAAATTGGTGGATTTTTCCATTGATCAGATTGTGGTGCTGTCTTTCTCCTCCCTGACTGACGGGTTAAGCCCCGGTTTGAACTTGATACCTGTTCCCACAGGTTTTTTTTCAGGTAACTCTACTGCTTATCATTTGCTGGAGGCCTTTTTAGAAATTAGAGATGTTTTCAGCTTGCAGCGGTATGATCAAAAGACCGGCCGTTGGCTTTCCACTTACCAGTTTATGGGGCGTTATTCCGGAAGTGCCTATCAGCTTCATAAGGGAGAAGGGTGTTTGTTGTATCTTCCCTAAATTATTGCCAATAAACCTTTATTTTTTCAAGATCAGGAATACCGATTTTTTTCCAATCTTCTGGGTTTTCGATATAAGGCGAAAAATGGAACTTGCCCCGCCTGGAATCACTTGCAGGGCAAGGGTTTTCAAGGGCTGTTTGATATAAGGGATTTTTTGGAACTCGGTATAAGTCTTTGATATATAAGGAATTAAATAA
>DAOURK010000185.1 GCA_030625085.1 Pseudomonadota bacterium | reverse complement strand
ATTTAATTCCTTATATATCAAAGACTTATACCGAGTTCCAAAAAATCCCTTATATCAAACAGCCCTTGAAAACCCTTGCCCTGCAAGTGATTCCAGGCGGGGCAAGTTCCATTTTTCGCCTTATATCGAAAACCCAGATATTATATTGAAGAGATTTTATAAATATACTATAATAGGTCTTCATGTGATGATGATCGCAGTTTATATTGTATTTAATGCAGGGTAAGAATATACTCTGAGGGGCAGTGATGAAAGGAATGTATTAGGTGATTAAACAGCCATGCAAGCAGATATCGTGCAGATCTACCCATGTAGGCAGTGATGAAAGGAATGTATTAGGTGATTAAACAGCAGGATAAGGCAGCAGAATGTTTTGAAATTGTGAATCAACAGGGAGAGATAATAGGTTTGGCCCCAAGATCTGAATGTCATGGCAATCCTTCCTTAATGCATCGTGTGATCCATGTTATGGTCTTTAATGAAGCCGGTTTGATTTTACTTCAAAAAAGGGCCATGAACAAGGACGTTCAACCCGGCAAGTGGGATACGTCAGTGGGCGGGCATTTGAATGTGGGTGAAAAATTTGAACAAGCTGCTTATAGAGAAATGAATGAGGAATTAGGCATTCAAAACGTGCCTGTTCGCCATTTATATCAATATATCTGGAAAACTTCTATTGAAACTGAATTGGTAAGGACGTTTTATTGTGAATTTACCGGCGAGATTTATTATAATAGAGATGAAATAGAAATGGTGCGATTTTGGAATTTAGACGATTTACTGGACCATATCCATGAGGATAGTTTCACTCCAAATTTACAGGAGGAAATACTTAAATATCTTAAATGGAAAGAAAATAAGAATTAGCACAAAAAATAAAAATTAGCGCCGAATAATCTGATCGAATATCTATAAGCGGATATTGAATGTATTCAGTAAGCTTTTGAACTTAATGAAAAGGGATGAGAATATGCTCTTTCACACATTTTTACATGTTCCGGGAGTTGGTGAACACTTGGAGCGCTTATTATGGAAGAATAAAATTTTTACCTGGGATGATTTTTTGGCTTCACCAAACAGTAAACAACTTTTTGGTCGAAAGTATCGTACTACAGTAAGATATATTGAAAAATCAAAAAAAAATATAGATAATATTAGTTTTTTTAAAAGACTCCTTCCTTCACAGGAATTATGGAGACTTTACTATAATTTTCGTGAAAAAGCAGCTTGCCTGGATATTGAATCAATTTACAAAAATTCGTCTCATGAGATTACAGTAATCGGTCTTTATGGAAAAGGCCAGATGAAAAGTTTTATCCGAGGCCGGAATATCGAAGCATTTAAGGATGAAATTTTCTCTTATGATTTAATCATTACCTATAATGGGATATGCTTTGACCTTCCTGTTTTGCGAAAGAAATTAGAAATAAATTTTCCTCATGCTCATATAGATCTGCGCTTTTTTCTAAAACGATTGGGTTTTACTGGCGGATTAAAAGGGGTTGAAAAGCAATTCGGGATTTCTCGTTCAGAGGCAATGGACGGCCTCAGTGGATATGATGCGGTTTTGCTTTGGAGAAAATATGCAAAAGGCAATCACCATGCCTTGGATACTTTGGTGGAATATAATACATGTGATACAAAGAACCTTAAATATTTAATGGATGAATCCTATAAAATAATGTTTAAAAAAATATTCCCGCAAAACGGCAAACCAGATAGTGCACCTCAAGATAATTCCAATAAGACTCCCGCCCAATAGCCATCAACAGAGATGGATAAAAAAAAATTCATAAATCCCATTGATCCTGTCTAATTAAACTTGATTTGGGCCTCTATATCCTGCGCCAAAAGTTAAAGACCTATATGCCTGAAAATCGTAATTGGTTGCTGGGCCTGCTGAAACAGTAAGCTGTGCAATTTTATCAAATTCTATTTCATCATCTCTTTCAGGATCATCATCTGCTGCCATATAGGTTAAGGCCACTGTATATTCTCCGGCATTGAGAAAAGCCGCTCGATAGATATATTCTCCGGTATCAACATCAAATTTAACCACGGCAGTAGTAACAGGCTCAGCGCCTAAACCATCAATATCATCAGGTGTTACCTCCGGACCTTCAAAAATATAAACTGTGCAGGCCGGATTATCCGGATTTTTAATAAGAACAGGATCAATCACGCCTTTAATTTTTCCAACCTCGGCATTATCAACTATGCGTAGTGTGGGTCGAAGTATATAATCATCGTTTAAATCAGAAGGGTTATGTATTGATTTTCGAAGATCAAAATCAATGGTCAAATCAGTAATACCGCCAAGAGGCACCTCAAATCCTCTAACCAGTTTTAACCCGGTCTGGTTTGCGCTGGGGATTTTTAAAGAGCGGGTTGAACCATCTTTTAATTCAATATATGAGTCTAATATATCAGATTCGGCTTCAACCTTAAGTCTTATCCAATTATAATGACCGGCCGGCAATGTCTGATCACTTAAAAGAAATTCGCTGCCACCGCCGCTTAGAGCCAGAAGATCAATTTGTCGCGGTGTTTCAAAGTCAAAGGTTAACCTTTCACCTGAGGCCGCTTGAATCTCTATTCCATTAAACTGAACGATAGCCTTATTGATTTCGGCTAATGGGGCATCTGTTATACCAAGGCTAAACAGACCGGTGAATGGATCGTTATTATTCTCCATGTCGCTCTCCATTTTATCGCATCCAATTAAATATGCTATCACCAAAATGCTTAATACAACCATGCTTATCAATTTGATCCTTTTCATGGCTACCTCCTTTTGATTAACTCATCGGATTTTATTCAGTGCGAAACCATCAAATAATTTAATCCTGTCTAACTTCTTTCGGATCTCAAACATGGGTTGCTTTTAGGTAGTGCATAAATTATACCTGTTCGTTAAGACCTAAACTGAATTATTAACATTAGGCAATATTTTTATTTAATTTCAAATTGTTATCACATTTTTAAATTTTTTTTATATCTTTCAATATACAAAAATTGTTTTTTCCCTGATTACTATTTTGTATTTTTATTACCATTTTGTAATCTCATTACTATTTTGTAATTAAAGAGTAAACACATTTTCGAACCACGTTCACTACGTTCAGTGTAAACTCCGGAAGAAATTTTATATTTTTCAGGACGTTGTCTGACTAAGATTTCTCACGTTCGTTCGAAATGACACGTTAATAAGACTTTTTACGAATCCATCAAAGCCTGAATTTTACAAAATAAATATTTCAGTGTATATTGAATGAAGTATGAAATCATTTTTTTAAAAATATAGGAAAATCGACGGGTATACTTGGGGTCAAATCTTTATTCTTGACAAGGAATCTTGTCAAGAATAAAGATTTGACCCCAAGGGCAGTAGGACAATATCAATAGAAAGGGAGAAAAATAATCATGAAAACATATACGGCAATAGTTGAGCGTTGTCCGGACACTGGGATATATGTTGGGTATATACCAGGCTTTCCTGGAGCACATTCACAAGGGGGGACGCTTGATGAGTTGAATCAAAATCTGCGAGAAGTTATCAAAATGCTCCTTGAAGATGGTGAACCAAAATTAGAAAGTGAATTTATTGGAACGCAGAATGTGGTGGTTGCCTAAACATGGATAAGATTAAAATTCTTAAGCCCCATGAAGTTGTAGCAAGGTTAGAGAGGTTGGGTTTTGTAAAGGTTCGACAACGTGGATCACACAAGCAATTTCGGCATCCGGATAAAAGGTGTACTACTGTTCCTTTTCATTCCGGTAAAGACATTTCACCAATATTATTACGTAGAATTGCCAAAGACATTAATGTGACGGTAGAAGAATTATTAAAGAGTTAACTTATCGGGATAATTAATGTTTTATTAATATATTTTAATTTATTATTAATAAATTTTCAAATTTTTTTAAATATTTTTCAGGCATTCCCCTTCCTTCTTTATTATCTTTCCTGTAATAAAATAAAAATATACCTGCCGATTTATTAAAACGAATAGTAAGAAAAATGAGCGTTTCGTTTTGTTTTTAGTGGGTAGTGGGTATTTTTTATAGGAGCAATATAAATGACTAGGAAACCTGAAAGAGCCCTAAAAAGATAAACGTATTCTGGTGATTGACGATGAAGCGGCAATACGAAAATCCTTTGTTTTGGCGCTGGAAGATACTGAATATTCAGTTGATACGGCTGAGTCAGGGGAAAAGGGAATAGAAAAGGAACGGGAAAATAACTATGACTTAATCTTTCTGGATCTTAATATGCCCGGTCTCAATGGCGTGGAAACCTTACGCATCTTGCGCACAATAGATGATAAAGTGCCTGTTTATATTGTAACTGCTTTTTATCAGGATTTTTTGCATCAACTCAGAGATCTTGAGAATGAAATAATAAATTTTGAACTTATACAAAAACCCATTGGCCAGGATCAGATAGTTTTAGCGGTTAAAAGCATCCTGGAGGGACCCATAACTTTTTGAAAATAAGGGATCGCCGGGGGATAGGAGAAATAGGAAATGAATGGGGACAAGGCTGAATATGTTCTTAAACTTTATATTTCCGGCTGCACAGAAAATTCAGCCAAGGCCGTAAATAATTTAAAATTATTGCTGGATGAAAATGTAAAAGATAAATATGCACTTGAAATTATCGATGTATTAAAAAATCCACAATTGGCCGAGCATGATAAAGTATTCGCTACGCCAACAGTGGTAAAAGTCTTGCCCCCGCCTGTAAAAAAAGTTATGGGTAATTTAAGCAAAGAGAAAAAAGTATTGGCCGGCTTGGGCTTACACACGAAAACACCGGAAATTGAAACTTAGTATCTTAGTCATAAATTCAGTGCTTTTTGTGGTAGAAAATTTTAAAATTTTTTTGGTTTAGGCTTGACCGGGTTAGGTAAGAGTAGTCGGGATTAAGGTAAGGCAAAAGGGGAAATAGAGTAGTTGGAATTTTGGGATTAAGGTAAGCAAAAGGAAAATTATAAGATGAAGGGGAAAAAATATTTTTATCTGATTAAAGATTTAATTAGCTCAAACAAAATGATATTTTTTGGCCTTGCCATGGGGATATATTATTGGGTTATAGAATCAGGAATACAAGCCTTTGTATTCCAGGATGGTAATTATATGCAATGGGTACTTCCTTATAATCGCTATGTGTTCCTGAATCGGGTAATTATCTTTTTTATTTTTATTTTTTTTAGTTTTTATACCCAATCTCTTCTATCTCGGCGTGAGAAGGATCAAAAGCAATTGGGAAAAAAAACCAAACAAATTGAAGAGGCTTATAACAAACTCCAGGAGCAGTCTCAACAATTAATACAATCGGAAAAAATGAGCGCTGTGGGCACCATGACCGCGGGTTTGACTCATGAGCTTAAAAATCCCATGATGGGCATACTCAATTTTATTCAATATAGTCTCAAATATACCTCTAAAGATGATAAAAGATATATTGTTCTTCAGGACGCCGAACGTGAAACAAAGTCCTGTTTAACGATTGTTCATAATTTTTTGGCCTTTTCCCATAAAGATAAAGAAGCTGAAGAAGCATATCAGAAAGAGAGTTGTTCTGCTGTGTTTGATCGGGTTTTTCAATTAATATCCTATCGTATTGAAAAGCAGAAGGTTTTATTGATAAAGCATTATACTGAAAATATGCCTGATATTTTCATGAGAGTAAACCAAATTCAGCAAGTTTTTTTAAATTTAATTGTAAATGCTTTGGATGCCTTACAAGAAAGCAAAAAAAAAGAAATTTGTATTGATATACACCCTGAGGAAGAATTTGTTTATGTATCTGTATCTGATACGGGATGCGGCATTGAGCCTGATAGCCTGGCTAAAATGTTTAAGCCCTTTTTTACCACTAAGCCTGTGGGCGAGGGATTGGGGTTGGGACTGTATATATGCCGGAATATTATCGAAGGCCATGGAGGGGAAATGAGGTGTGAGAGTGAATTGGGCAGGGGAACAAAATTTGTTTTGTTACTGCCGGTATCAAGAAAAATAGAAAAAGAAAAAGAAAAAGAATATGTCAATTTTTAGAATTTTTTAAATAACGCAGGGCATTAGTCCTGCTAAATAAACAAAGGTGGGGTAAGTAAAAACAAAGGTGGGGTCAGGTCTTGAATTATCAGTTTTTTACGAAAAACTGATAATTCAAGACCTGACCCCACCTTACAGGGGCTTTAGCCCTGCTGATGGACATATCATGCCAACCTTTCAGTATAAGGCCCGCGATAGCGCCGGCAAGTTGATTGACGGCACTATGGAGGCTGACAGCAAAGAAGAAATTGTCGATAAGCTCAGCGCCAAAGGATGTATGGCCACCAAAATTACTGAGGCATCCAAGAGTGTCGAATCGTCTACGGGAGCGAAGCCGGAATCGATCTTTGACAGACTTCAAAGAATAAAAACCCAGGACATTATTATGTTTAATATTCAACTGGCTAACATGATAAATGCAGGCATAACGCTTTTGGAAACCCTGGAAATCCTCATTGAGCAAATTGAAAATAAAAAATTTAAGAAGATTGTCAGCAAGGTTTATTATGACATACAGGCAGGGAACAGTTTTTCCCAGGCTTTGGAAAAACATCCCAAGGTTTTTTCTAAACTGTTTGTCAGTTTGGTAAAAGCCGGGGAAGCAAGTGGAAAATTACCTGGTACCTTGACCAGATTTTCTGAATATTTGGAAGATCAAGAGGAATTAAGAAGAAAAATAAATGAAGCGCTTTTTTATCCTATTATGCTTTTGTGCGCAGCCGTATTGGTTACGCTTTATTTAACAGCCTCAGTAATTCCGCAATTTGTAAAAATATTTATTCAAGCTGGCGTGCCTGTACCATTTGCCACACTTGTGCTTTACAAAATTGGTCTGGCCATAAGGCAATATTGGTACGTGTTAATTCTGGTTGTTATTCTGATTTTTTTAGGCATAAGATATTATATCCATACGGAAAATGGTAGGCTTAATTTTGACAGATTGAAACTGAAGATGCCTGTCACCGGCATTCTGTATCGTAAGGTGATTATATCCAAATTTGCCCGAACTTTGGGGTCCCTTTTGGAAAGTGGTGTCCCCATATTGGAATGTTTGGATTTGGTAAAGGACGTGGTTGGCAATGTGGTTTTTGTCCGGATAATTGCCCATACCCATAACTCTATTGAAAAAGGGGGGACGTTGGCGGATAATCTTAAATCAAGCGGAGAATTTCCCATAGATACGGTTCAAATGATTGCAGTGGGGGAGGAAACAGGCGATTTGAGCACAATGCTCGAAAAAATTTCAAGCGTATATGAGACCTCCATTAAATTCGCTGTAAAAAAAATGACAATGATTTTGGAGCAGATACTATTACTTGTTATTGGGCTTGTAGTGCTTGTTATTATGCTGTCATTAATATTGCCTATTTTTAATATGATTAAAGTAATAAAGCATTAACTGCTAAAATCCCTTGCAAGGAGAGAGAAAAATTTTGGTCATTTAATTTGACAAGTGTTTTTTTTCTACTATAATTAAAATTATTGAAAGCCTTTAATAATGGTTTCCTAAAAGGTTTAATATCTTGCCATTCCCAATTTTAATCTTTTTAATGGACATTTAATATAATGGATAGAAGCGCTGATTGGTTAAAACAAGCCAAACGAGATATGGAAAGAGCTGATTTGGATATACAATATGCCTTTTTTGAATGGGCATGTTTTACTTCGCAGCAAAGCGCTGAAAAAGCTGTAAAGGCATTGTATCAAAAATTGAATATGTCTATAAGAGGGCATTCTATTATTAAAATGTTGGGAGGGTTACCGGCTAAGATAGAAGTATCAGAGGAATTATTACACAATGCTCGAATTTTAGATCGATATTATATAGAAAGTCGATATCCCAATGGCTTCCCTTTAGGGAGCCCCTTTGAATATTTTGATAAAAAAATTGCTCAAGAGGCCAATGATGCTGCACGAGAAATCCTTAGGTTCTGTGAAAATACAATCAGTAGATTATGATGCATTAATGGATACAATCAAAGGGGATGCTCATACAATAAAAGCTCAGCATCCTTTGGTAAAAAATATCCTCCTTTTTGGCTCTTTTTATAAGAGAAATTATACGCCTGAAAGTGATGTAGATATACTGATAATCGTCGAAGAGACCGAGGCTCCTTTTTTACAGAGGCGGGATATTTTTATAAGATTTTTTCAAAATATTCCTTTTGATGTGAATATTCTGGTTTATACGGAAATGGAAATAAAAAAGATGCAAAAAGAAGGAAATGATTTTATTAATGGCATAATGAACGAATCAATAGATCTACTGAAAAAATCTTCGTAATCACTATACGCCATAATTAGATGCTTAGAAGTTAATCTTGTTTGAGTTTCCGATCGAATATCACCTCATAAAAGCCATCCCAATAAAAGATAGGGGCATTGACCCTAATTTTTCTAGTATTCCAAAACTCAGTAAATTAGGCTTTTTGAGCTAATATCAATCGCAAATAATTTGCTCGTTTCCATAAAATTAAATTTTTATGATCTTGTTATCAAAATCTGATATCGTCAGTTACTTTTGATAATAAAGAGAAAATCGTC
>DAOURK010000186.1 GCA_030625085.1 Pseudomonadota bacterium | reverse complement strand
TGGAATACTGCGTCTTTCAAAGAAATATTCACCCCAAAGGCTTGAGAAAGCATGTGCAAGGGCTTTATATATAGGGGGGATAAGTTATAGGAGTGTAAAATCTATTTTAAAAAATCATCTTGATGAACAAGAGATTACAAGTGAGAAGATCAGCTCAAAAAGCATAATGCATGAGAATATTAGAGGGGGCGAATATTACCGGGGGGAGGTGGACAATGTTTAACCAAATGACCATAGACAAATTAAATATGATGAAGCTCTACGGTATGGCCCTGGCCTTTTCTGAACAAATAGAGTCTCCCAGGTATAATGAATTAAGTTTTGAGGAAAGATTTGGAATGGTCATTGACAAGGAAATGACCCACCGGGAAAACAAAAAATTGAAGAACTTGCTGAGGAAGGCAAAGCTGAGTACCCGAATGCCTGTATAGAGGATATTGATTTTAGGGTTGATCGTGGTCTTTCACGACAGACAATTATGACGCTATCAAGGGGTGATTGGATACAGAAGAAGCAAAATGTCATTATAACAGGGGCAACGGGGGCCGGGAAGACATATATAGCTTGTGCACTTGGCAACAGCGCTTGCAGTGCCGGCCTCAGCACTAACTATTTTAGATTATCAAAATTATTAGAAGCGTTAACAATAGCAAGGGCTGATGGAAGTTATGGAAAAATGCTTATCAGACTTGCCAAAGTAAAATTGCTGATAGTGGACGATTGGGGATTTGCGCCCCTAACTGATAAGGAGAGGCGAATCTTTTTGGATATTCTGGAAGACAGATATGATATCAGCTCTACGATAATTTCCAGCCAGTTGCCGGTGGAAAATTGGCATGAAAACATCGTAGATCCTACTATTGCGGACGCTATATGCGATCGGCTAATACACAATGCGCATAGAATTAGATTAACTGGTGAGGAGTCGATGAGGAAAAATTATTCAAGTCTAAAGGAAACTCAAAAGCAATGAACTTTTGGGCTAAAAATGAGAGTTTTTTCAAAGGCAATGAGCTTCAATTAGCGGTGAGGTCATGATTAAGCAAAAAAGTAATGTTTTTGAAAGGCCCCGGTGAGCCTTCCCGTTCAGGGGCAAGGAGTTTTGAGATTTTCTGAGTATTTTGCAGCTAACAAAGAGGAGTCATGCATATGGATCATCAAATTATACAGAAATGTTTATACGGGGTTTTAGAAAGCCTTGAACTTAGCTTACAACAGGCTGAATCTGCTTGTATGGGGTATCTTGATTTTTTTTAACTCATCATTCAGGAGTGAGCGGAGGGCTAAAAAACTACAGCTACGTCTTCAGCGTGCATTCATCGAGGAAGATAAAACCATATGGAAGGAGAATCTTACAGGAGAAACTTAGACCCCAATATCTTATTACACAAAGTAGGCATGAATAATTATTTGTAATCAAAGTTATGGTAAAACATTGATGAGCGGCAATTATAGTTCGAGCTTTTCAGTAATTGAGGCTATAAATTAAAAAAAAGGAGATTGAAGATCATGGAAATCAGTATATATAATTCACTAAAAAGCCGGTTGGAAACTATTGATATTGAATTCACGGAGGAAAATACAAGATGGTTTGATAATTGCGAAAATGATGATGATATTTGCATGATCACTGATTTTAATGACGGCATCTTGATTAAAGAGTTTGGATATAGTTATCCAATTTGGATTGATGGTGAGACAAGAGCGAGTATTGCATATGACCAACAAAAGGCAAAAAAATTAAAATGTATGATATGCTGAATGGTATTCAGCCGTGGATTAAACCATTATAATTCCGCTGAACAATTCGCCCTAAATCCAATTTATTAATTATGGAATAAGTGGTTGAGAAAAGTTAACACCTGTGCCTGTTATAGAAAAAGGAGGTGATTAATTTTAGAAATCTTTTTTCCCCTTGATGAGATTGTGGATAGTGCCGCATCTGCCGCTCATGAGGATAACCTGATGGACAGCCAAAAAGAAAGCTGCCCATCAGGTTATCCTCAATCGCTTGGATAAGTCAAAAAGACGACTTATCCACAGGTGCTTGGAAAACTCATAATGACGAGTTTCCCACACTATCCACAATCACGACGACTACTATTTATTTATATTTTTTTTAAACTTATTTTTTGAAGGGTAATAAATTGATCTTCCAATTGAATGATAAAAAAATTGACATTGAGTGGACACTTTCATAAAGTAAAATGACAGGTTGGATTTAGCTGATTAAGGTTTCCAATAAAAATCGGATTCGATTTTAACCTACCTTCGGATTCGGTGTCCAGTTCTACCGGATTATCTACTGCTAAAGATTTGAAGTTGATCAATTATTCACCAAATGTTGAGCATTAATATATGCTAAAAATTTTAATGATGAGTGATTGCACTTAAATGCCACGGAGAAAACGAAATAAAGATGAGAGTTAAAGGGTGGATTATTCGAACTTACCGGTGGCTAAAACGATAGCATAATTAAAAAACTGCTGAGAAATGTGTAGTGTCTGTTGAGGTTAAATCATTGTTTAATAAAAAACTATTTTTTATTCTGCGGAACTTGGGTTAATCAGGGTTCTATAAAACTCGGCCAACCATATATATCCCTGGTATTTTCTCGACTTTGGTTTGATGAGAGGTGGTCTGGAATAAATAAAATATTCACTCTATCCGCAAAGATATGTGTGGAATTCTATATGATCCATGGCAATGTATCCTATTCAGGTTGATTGATATGGTCGACTAAGTTTTTATATTTAAAAATTTGCCTGGCCTATTCAGGAATCAGAAATTCTTGATGCTTCACGTCGGATAAAAACACCAGGTCAGATTGAATATCAAGTAGTGCCGCTTGAAGCGAAATGAGAAAAGTGTAGATATCCTTTTCTTTCAGTAGGCTTCCGCCGTACTTTTTGGCCACTTAGGAAAGGGTAAACTGTGACGGGAAGGTCGGTGAGGGTTGCAGTAATATGTGTAATGGAGATGTTAATCACGATGGAAATATTACCCCTTTTTATGCCCTAACCGTCTTTTAATGTTATCTTGGATTAGGTGAATGTTCTGACTGTAGTGATGTAAATCGGGACGGCGAGGTTACTTCCCGGGATGCTCTTTGTATTTTTCAAAAATATCTGGGTCTTCCCAGTTGTCTCGATTAGTAACAGTTCAGGTCCCTATTTGCTCATCTCGAACGAATGTGAACTCAATCCATTACATTATGTACAATGTAATTGGAGATATAATAATTCCTATCACTTTCTCAAAAAACAAGATAAAAACATCTTTATTTATCTCTCAAAAAGAGATAGCATGATGGCATGCAAAATATCCTTGATATATTAATCGATGACTTTCATGAACGTGCACTGCCTGATCTAATGCGGCGCCGGCAGTCAATGGTATGGGTGCCGCGCAAGGTCAACGTTGTGATCGGCATGAGGCGATCCGGCAAGACATGGTTCTGTTATCAGCAAATGCTGGAGTTGATGGAAAAGGGGCTTGAGAAGGAGCGTCTGCTCTATCTCAACTTCGAAGATGAGCGTCTACTCCCCTTTTCCGCTAATGACTTTCAATTTATATTAGAAACATATTATCGCAAGTTTCCTACATTTAAAAGTAAGCAATGTTATTTGTTTCTTGATGAGGTCCAGCGAATCGAGGGTTGGGACAAGTTTGTTCGCCGGGTGCTTGACACCGAAAAATTGTCGGTCTGTGTGACTGGTTCATCATCAAAGCTACTCAGTTCGGAAATAGCTACCAGTTTACGGGGCAGGTCACTGACTACAGAAATATTTCCTTATACTTTCAGAGAATTTTTAAGCTTTAAAAAAGTTATTCTGAAATCAGACCAACTGTTTGGTTCCAAAACTAGAGCTATGCTGCAAAACCTGATTAGTCAGTATATCAAGATAGGGGGATTCCCTGAAATCCAAACTTTTAACGATGAGTTAAGGCGCGATGTGCTGCGAAATTATCTGGACGTCGTGATCCTTCGTGATGTTATAGAGCGACACTCGATCACCAAGACATTGCCCCTAAGAGCGCTTATGAGGCATATTATGAACACGCCGGCAACGCGCTTTAGCGTAAACAAGTTCTACAATTCGTTAAAGAGCCAAGGTATTGCCTGCACAAAAAACAGCCTATATGACTACATAAATCATCTCACAGACACCTTTCTTTTCTACCAGGTACCGATACACCGCCGCTCGGAAAGATCCCGACGGGTGAATCCGAAAAAAATCTATGTCATTGATCCAGGGCTTCTGGAAGCCATGTCCCTTCGTATGATGGGGGATCGGGGTGCGCTGCTTGAGAATCTTGTCTACATGCATTTTCGCAGACTGGGGCTTGCGCCTGAGTATTACGTTACCAAAAAGGGAGCCGAGGTTGATTTTGTACTGGCAGCGAAAGATAGAGATGAATATCGGCTAATCCAGGTCTGCTGGGATATTCACGATCCGGATACGCAAAAACGGGAAGTCGGCGCATTGTTGTCAGCTATGGATGAGCTTGGTTTGAAATGCGGAACCATCGTCACCTGGCTGGATGAAGATGTGTCTGATAAGCGCATCGAAATCGTACCGGTATGGAAGTGGCTATTGGCCGAATAATATACGTCTGAATCGATAAGACCATTTTTACAGCAATTCCGATGCAAGGTTATTTTTGAAATAATAGGCAATTTTATTCAAGAAAACATAGATGGAAACACTCCTGGAGATTAAAAACCTTTTCATTAGATTTAAATCACAAAAAAACATAGTATACGCCGTAAATGATCTTTCTTTCTCGGTATACAAAAAAGAAATACTCGGTATAATCGGAGAATCCGGCTGTGGCAAAACGGCTACCTGCAGGTCTATTCTAAGATTGAACAAGAGTTATGAAGAAAAGGGAAGTATACAGTTTGAAGGGCGAGAAATATTTAATTTAGCCCCTAAAACACTTAATCAGAACAGGGGTAATAAAATTGCAATGATATTCCAAAACCCCTCATCATCGTTAAATCCTATAATAGCCAGCGTAGCGAAACCATCTGGGAAAATTTTTTAGGTATGTGTTGGCAAATGGCGGCAATAAAATCTTCGGCCTGATAGACTACGAATTTTTTTTTATTTTTGCCGCAAGTCATCTTGGAGTGGTAGATAACAGTGCCGGTCTCTTCTACGTAGTTGAGTTTTTTAAGAGAAAAGGTATTGCGGATAATGTATTGGGCCACATTTTCCTTGCCTACATCATCGTCTTTTGCAATTTTCGATGCTTAAAATATGCACGCAGGATAATAGAAAGGCTAAACACATACTGGCGATGGGGAACAGGATAAAGGATATTTTCCTTTACATTGTCGGCAACCAGAATTACCTTTTTGGCATGGCAGGACGGGCAAAACCAGCATCCCTTGCAAGAGAATGACAGGATGAATTCATGTCCACAATCTTGGCATCGTACCCTGGCAAAGCCCTCTTTAAGATCACCACATTTCAAATACTCTGTAACTACTTCACTGATCACTGGCCGGAAATAACCATATTTTTTCTCATACTTTTCCTCATAGTGTTTCTCAAAATCATCTTAATGATTGTTGAACAAATTCCATAAGGGTGAGTCTGTGGGGTCCCTTGGATGATATATCCCTGATGCTGTTTCGGCCATAGGGATATTATACTGTTCATATAAGCAGTATACAAGATAAAAAATTATTCCGTTAGAAAATACTAGAGGTAATCATAAGCATTATTTATTCTTTTTACCCTTATTCTTTTTACCCTTTTTTAAAATTAAAACGGTATCTTGGCCCTCTATAGCAACCCCATCTGATAACTCACCTGAAAGGGGTAACTCTATTTCATCTCCATCATTAACTTCCCCAAGAGCTGTGACAATTTTTTGAGTTTTGAATTTGAGCATCAAATCCATATACCCATCTCCATTACAGTCTTCTTGACTCCAGCGCAGAGGAGCAACCCCTAGTAATTCAACTGATGTTGGATCAATTAAAGATACATCAAAATTTTCAGTGCCTAGGATGGCTGTAGGAAGGACGCCTCGGCCCTTGATTCTTAGAGGGTTTGTTTGTGATCCCGGCTTGATATCTACCTCTATGCTTTGGATTATGTATTCATAGGCTCCCATGTCAGGATATTCATCCCTGGGGTTGCCATCTTTATCGTGCGTGGGTATGTCATCGCCGGTTGTACCGAAATCTATACAAGGAGAGTCGGCGGATAAGTGAAAGCTGCCATAAGAAAGATCGAATAGTGGATCAGCGTTAATATTGTCTTCTCCTGGATATAATTCCCCATCAGGAAGCTGGATGTCGGAACAAGTGACTATAGGAGTGCTGTCATGTGCAAATATTTCATCCGATGAGTCATTCCAAAGAATGCAGTTGGTCATCGTTGGCGAGGAGGAGATGATGCAACAAATTCCGCCGCCATATACCCAATCTTCAGCAAACGAATTTCCGGTAATGGTGCAGTTGGTGATCGTTGGCGAGGAGGAGTCTTCGCAATAAATTCCGCCGCCATGAGTAGCCGAATTTTCAGTAATTGTGCAGTTGGTGATCGTTGGTGAGGAGTAGGAGCAACAAATTCCGCCGCCACGCAAAGTCGAATTTCCACTAATTGTGCAATTGGTGATCGTTGGTGAGGAGAAAACGCAAAATATTCCGGCGCCGCCAGTAGAAGCCGAATTTCCATTAATTGTGCAATTGATGATCGTCGGCGAGGATGACAAAGCGCAACAAATTCCACCGCCGCCAGTAGAAGTCGAATTTCCACTAATTGTGCAATTGATGATCGTCGGCGAGGAGGAGAAAGCGCAACAAATTCCGCCGCCGCCGTAATCAGCCGAATTTCCAGTAATTGTGCAATTGGTGATCGTTGGTGAGGAGGACTCCCAGCAACAAATTCCGCCGCCAAAATCAGTTGAGCAGTTTTGTATAGTAAAGCCATTGAGCACAGAACTACTTCCCTCTCCGTTATGAAAATAGAATCCTCGTCCAGATCCTTCACAGTCAATAATGCAGTCTCCCGGGTCATTTTCTGATGTAACTGTAATTTCTTTGCCACCAAAATCAAGGTTTTTATTCTCGTCTCCTGTATAAGTTCCATCAGCAACCAGGACTGTATCGCCATCATATGCTGCATCAATTCCCGCTTGAATAGTTATATAATCATAAGATGATTCATCTGATCCGACGGTAATTGTTGCTGCGCTGGACAAAGAAATGGAGGCTAATAGTGCCATACATGTAAAAAGTACACTTACACAAAAAGTTAAAAATTTTTTCATTTTTCTCCTCCTAAATTTATTCTTGGTTGGCAGATAAATTTAAAAGTTAAAATTAACCTCGAAAAAATGTGCAGAAATTCATCACCTCCTGAATTTAGGTTGTGTTTACTTTTATCCAATAAGATCCAATAAATCCTGCCCTGCCCCCCATTTTTGTTTCAGCCCTTTTGTTAATAGTTGCTATTATCTGACGCAATATCAGTGCCGCTATACCAGATGCATATTCTCCTTTAGATCAAACAAAATAATTGGTAAAGTTATCAATGAGTAAATTAAAAATCATACTATAATACTCAAATTATAAATCAAAAAAAGTTATTTTTTTAGAAAACATTTGCCATAGGCTATTTAAGGTATTATTAAAGAACGCTGATTATTTATATACCACTAAAATAGGCAATTTAAAAATTGTTGAGAAAGTGCACAACTGTGCAATCGACGTCGGCTGTTCCGGTTGTGATAATATTTTTTTCATATATTGGCGTAGTTAAAGGGTCCAAAAGGGGCAATGGCATTCGTTTATTTTCTAGTAAAAATTCATCTTTTCAAATCAGCAATGTAACTGTCTGAGTTAATAGGCCTATTTTAAAAAAGCACTTATTCGTGATTTTTTTTGCTTGACTTCTTGGCGAGATTTGAATACATTAGAATCAGATGAAAGCTATTGACGCATTACCGAAGACCACATTCAGCGGACGTAGGTTTACCAGAAAGCAACTGGCGCAGGTTCAGGAAACGGTTCAGACGTTTAAGAATCTAAGTCGTAAGGAGTTGGCCCTAACTGTGTGTGAACACCTCAGTTGGAAGACTCCCAACGGCAAGCTCAAGGTCAACTCCTGTTTGACTTTGTTGGAAAAATTGGAACCTCTCGGCATCGTTACGCTTCCAGCTAAAAGAAAAACCAAGGCGCCGGTTCGACGCATACCGGCTTTCGATAAGCATCCAGAGGTCTCTCCTATCAACGACACGATTGACTGTGTTGATCCTATCACATTGCAACGAATAACTTCGAAGGAGGATCGAGAGTGTTGGAAGGCCTATTTGCAAACCCACCACTATTTGGCGTCACGGCCGACTGGGACGTAACCCCCCTTGTTGATTTGGAGATAACCCACCTTTAGCGAAAATAAACAAACCCACCCTATAGAATCACATCGCATTCTTTATCCAACATAAGATATAATTTCAATCAGGCTCTTGTG
>DAOURK010000143.1 GCA_030625085.1 Pseudomonadota bacterium | reverse complement strand
GATTGATGTTAACACAATTTGGTGGGACTGAAAAATTTATGGATGAACTCCGAACGGCTCTTCAGGCAATATAATACTCTAATACCCTTTATTTAAAAGCCTGAAGATGCTTATGAATTAATTTTTACGCAACATTTAAGTTTTATATCAATACTAACTAAATTAATTGAATAGAGAACAGCTAACAACCGCATGGACGCGCTACCGCGCGCCGCAGATGCTCGCAAACCCCGCATGGGTGTATTTTTGTGCCACCTCAGGAGTCGGATATTTAATCTAAGGATTTTTCCCTCAGGTAAGATGATTATGAAAATATTAATACTCTTGGTTTTTGAATATATAATATCCAAAGAAGGTATTTGCTATGAGGAGTACTCCTGAGATAATGAAGGGATACTGCAAGCCTATAGTATAACCGATATATGAGAAAATAAGAGCGCCCACCATTTGCCCCAGAGTCATGACTGCAATAAGAATTCCGGAACTTCCACCAATACTTTTTTTCTCAAACAGTCTTGAAATGTATACAAAAATCAGTGCAGCCAAAAACCCATCTCCAATTTCGTGTATCACCCTGAATAAAAAGGAGATGAGGACATTATCCCAAACCATAAAGATATGCCCAAAACCGGAGAGGAACATTGAAAAGAGGAAAATTCGTTCATTAACACGCGGATTGTGTTTAAGGAGGCAAATTGTAAGAGAGGCAAAAGAAAGAGCGAAAAGGGAAATGGATATATACAGCGCCAATTGCAGGTTGTTGAGGTGAAAGTATTCCTTTAGAAACGGGCTGAATACGGTGCCCTCTACTCCCCAATGAAGTGTTAAGACAAAGATTAATAGAGAAAAGAGTATTGTCTTTTTATTAAGGAGGCTTAGTTTGTATTTGCTGAAAGGAATTATATGATAGTGCCCCTCTTTAAGACGAAAAGCCACAATGAGAACGAAAAACACATAAAGGGCATAAAGATTAAATAGCGTATGAAAATTCATGTAATGAGTAAGTAATCCGCCTATGAGAACTCCAATAGCCATACCTATCGAGAGCCAGAAATTTAATAACCCGAACTTTTTATTGAGATCCATATCAATATCATCTTTGTAGTATAGGCTATTGGCAGATATATCCAAGGCATTGTTAACGAATCCCAGAATAAGAAAAATAAGGGACATGAGGATGAATTTGCGAATAAAACCAATAAGCAGAAAGAAAAGAATGAGGATAATTAATGATCCCTGAATAACTCCTTTAATAGAGAAACGATCATTGATCCAGCCTGTTGGAAAGGCGAAAAGGAGAGGGGCAAAGGCAAAAAGAGAGTTAATTACTCCTATTTGCCAGCCCTTATAGCCAATTTGAAGAAGATAGAGGGGAATTAAAAAGAAAATGGTGGTAATAGTCAGCCTCCGGCTGAAGTTAATGAAGTGGATTTTTCGGAGTGAATTTGTATCTTTATAATCTTTATATTTAATCGCGCCATCGATGAACATACTGTTGTCCATGCTTTTTTTTTATTTTATTTTCTTTATGATTAATGAAATCACTATCTCAAAAAAATATTTCCAACAATTTATCGTACGTTTTTGGTGGGTTACTGTATCACAGAAATGGTTCTGTATTAAATTTTTTCTTTTGTTTTTTTGAGGTAAATAATTAAAAATAAGTGGCGTTATTTCTTATTCTGTGAAAAGTGAGGTAGGTCCCGGTAAGAATGGGGGCAGCTAGTCTTCCCCGGTATTTATATTTGTATCGCTATTTTTTTAATACGTTTTATAATCGGACAAGCTATTTTTTCAAGGTTTTATCAAAATATGAAAAAATGTGTATATTTAATTGTACCTACATTTATATAAAATAGCCTTATAATTTTGAAATTATTGCATGTTTTAAAATAAATAAGAAATATGAAAGAAAGTTCATATTCAACCGCGTAATTTTTTACGTACTTCTTCTTTGATGCGTTGAATATGCCCTCTACCAAGGGCCTTAACCTCACAACCGAGCTTAAAGTACCGGCGGATGCTTTCGTCTGAGAGGATGCCGAAACAATCTATCACCGCCAGTGGGTTTCCCGCCATTTTGACTACATCCTCAGGGTCAAGTTCCAGATATGGTGCGTGAGGAACAGCGAAGATAACGGCTTCAGCCCCTTTAAGGACTTTTACCAGATCATTTTGGACACGGATGTTGGTCAATTCATCTTGATTGCGAAAGAAACGGCTCCAGGAATAACCCGGCGCCGGATAAACATCCTGATTTTCCAATTCGTACCAATGCTCGACGTAGGGATCGTGAACGCGCATTTCCGCCCCCATTTCAGTGAGCTTGCGGACAACCATCTCGCTTCCGCTGTAACGCGTATCACCAACATCCTGTCGATAACTGGCGCCGCATATTAAAACGTCCGCCCCGGCAATATAGCGGCCCATATTACGGAGAGCATCACGAGTAAGCTCGGCCACATGAAGGGCCCTTGTGTCATTGCTGTCAATTGCCGTGGGTGTTATCTTGAAAAGACTGTCTCCATCCTCAAATCCAAGAATGTGACGATAGGCCCAATAGCCAAGGCCTCCATCCTTCGGCAGGCAGTAACCGCCTATGCCAGGGCCGGGAAAGATTATATTGCTGTGAGTAGGGCGCATTTTGATGGCCTTGATAACCTTAATGAGATCAACGCCGTTTCGCTCGGCAAAGAGACTCCATTCGTTAAGGAAGGCTAAAATCGTTGCCCGGTAGGAATTTTCAACAATCTTGGTTGTTTCGGACTCGATGGGGCGATCCATGATTGTCAAAGGAAAGTCTTTTGTATTCAATACCTCTCTGAGGAATTTTTCTACGCGATTGCGGGCCTCTGTATCACAACCAGAGCAAACACGCCAAAAATCGCGAATACTGGCTACGTAATCTTTTCCAGGCATTACCCTTTCGAAACTATGGGCAAGAAGGGGTATAGAATCGATGCCGCGTAAAGCAAAAGCCTTTTTGAGGATCGGCCAGGCCACGAACTCTGTTGTTCCCGGTGCAACGGTGGTCTCAATGAGAACCAGGCATTGAGGAGGTATCATTTCACCGATGGTGCGCATGGTCGCTTCAAGGGCAGCCATATCAGCTTCACCCGTGCACATTTTGCCAAGATCGTTTTTTGTGTAATCACATTGTACATCCACAACTACGCAATCGGCCAGTTTTAGACATTCGCTGTTATAAGTGGCCGTGAGGGATTTTTTGTCAAGCACACAACGTGAGATCATTTTTTCTACTTCCGGGTCTTCAGCCTTAACTGGAGATGTGCCTTGATTAAGCAAAGGGATTTTCCAGTAGCTTCGCGTGCTGGGTCTCTGGCAGCCAATAACCAATTTACTCGGTTGCCCTTTTTCATCTTCAGTGTCAGCGACAATAGCGGCCATTACAGCACCCACGAAGCCAACGCCCATGACGACGACGATTTCCTTGCCATCCCTGCGGGCTTGATTAACCAAGTCTTCAATACGCTTGAATTCCCGGGCATATTCTTCTTTTGTCGGAATGGAAAATTTTTCTCCGGCGGGACTTACTGAGTATGTTACATTGGCCTTATCAGAACAAGTGTCTGTTTTTGATTGTGACATGATATGTTAACCTCCTGATGAAAAAGATATAATTGCGTTCCTCTTTATCTTTAATTTATGTTTTTATGTGTTTTCCAGCTATTCTAATGAGATATAGATTTTTAGATATTAAATTTTATACTGTAACGCAGGGCTAAAGCCCTGCGCTACTTTTATCTAAATATCGATTATGAAATTATTTTTATGAAAATCTATAGATAGGGTAATCTAGATAATCACAATAAACAAAAGTAAAAGTTATGTAGGGACTATTCATCCTCTCAAAATTGAATTAAGTATATATTATTTATAAACGAAAAGCAATACTAATTTTTTAGTTTTCTGCTCTGGCAGCTTATCTGAGGCTTATTTGTTCACTTTTTTCTATGACAAGTTCGGGGTATTTATAATATCCGATTCTCACCTTTTTTAAAACAATTAATAAGCCGTTTTCAGGCTTTAATTTTTTATCTTTAAAATACAATTTAATTTTCAGGTTATGGCCGTAATATAAATATCCCCGGTTATAAATCCCTTCTATTTCCGATACAATTTCGTTTTGAAGATCGGGCTCAGAGAAATCAGCAGCGGGATCATTGCGCAGGTAGAAAACAAGGTTTGTTGTTTGGCTTACTTTTTTCAGAGCATTAATTTTTATAATTTGACGAAGGCCGTGGTAATCATCCAATATTTTTACCCTTAAATTGTAGACCTTTCCATATTCCAAGTTACTCCCTATTTTATAGAGAAAGATTGCCCGGCCATTTTTTTGTTTGATAATGGCGTTATTTTTATATTTGTAAATGACTGCGCATTTTTCTAAAGAGTAGTTCACTGGCCCAATTTTTGAAGCATATAAATCTGAGATAGTCATTTTTTTGGATTTTTGTAATGTGACGTTCATGTTTTCATCAGGAAGAGAGCCATTATTTTGAAAATGGAAGGGTTTATTGGAAAAATTGGCAAAAATCGGGAGATGATCAGAGTATCCTTTGCCCAGGTGCTTGCCATGCCCTTTTCGGGCCCTTTGCCAGCGATAGACCTTGTTTTCCTTAAATAGATAATCCGGGTCGAATTTGTCAAAGGAATTGTCAATATAGGATATGCCTTTATCATCATAGAGAGCATTGCTTATGATAATGTTATCAAGGCTGTTTTTCTTTCCAAATAAATTATGAGACCACCGTCTGTTTTTATAGATTTCAAGCCACAGATTATAAAGATATTCATTGGCGACCTGAGTTGTCATAATCTGCTCATTAACCATTTGAAAATTTTTGATAGTTTGTAAAATATGATTAATTCCTGTAATTCCCGCTGTATCATTCAGTTTGTTGTTATTTTTAAAGGTATCATATTCGTTGTAGTTGGAATTAAAATCTCCGACCAGGATAAAATCATCCTTGTATTTTAGCTTATCAATTTCTCTTTTAAGTGTTTTAGCATAAGCGATTCTATGACTTTCCGGACTTCGTTTAGACTTCCAGTGATTGTTAAAAAGGATGAAAAAATTACCATCAATATCAAGGGTTATTTTGAGGATGTCTCTGGCAAATTCGTTATCAACGGGTATTTCTTTTTTTTCAACAATGGGGAATTTTGATAAAACAGCGCATTTCATGGTTGTGGCTTTGGAGTCGGCAATTGCAAAATAAGGGTAATTTACCTGCAAATTTTTGAGCTTGTTACGTAATAAAAGGAGAGATTTTTTTGACTCAACCTCCTGTAACATTACCACATCGGCCTTCAAGTCATTTATCACTTCAGCGATGTTACCGGCTTTAATATCAAGCATTTTTTGAGTCCAGCCATAGGTAGTATTTGGTATATATTCATTAAATTCTGTTCCATCTTTAGTAAGATCAAAGAGGGTTTGCACATTATAGCTGACAACCTTAAAGGTTTTAGCTTCTATTAAGGAAATACAACACGGCAATATAAGCAGAGAAATATAACACAGTAATATAAGCAGAAATAGTATTGTGAATGATATACATGCTAAAATGGTTCTTTTCATCTGTTAAATCCCATGATTAGTCAACAATTGTTTATTTAGCTAAATTATACACAATGCTTAAGAGAAATAAGAATAAAATTTTGATGTAGGCTTACTTTGGACAAAATTTTTGCTCTATGCTATTATTTTTTTAATTTTGAAAATTTTAAAAATAAAATAATTGTTTGTATCTTTATCCTTTGCAACGCACCTTAGGGCATAAGTGTTTGCTATGAGTGAAGCTAAAAAAAGGGAAGCATATCATCCTCACCCAAGACAAAGAGGCCCAATGACCTGCTTTACCAAAATCTCTTATCCACGCGAATTGCCCATAACAGAAAAACGCTCGGATATTATTCAAGCTATTCGCTCACATCCGGTTATCATTATCACAGGGGATACAGGATCGGGCAAAACCACCCAGATACCTAAAATGTGTCTTGAAGCAGGAAGAGGGCAAAGGGGAAAAATTGGTTGCACTCAGCCCCGCAGGGTGGCGGCCACTTCCATGGCCCTTCGTGTGGCTGAAGAATTGGGGGAGGAGGGCGAGAGTCTGGTAGGCTATCAGATACGCTTTCAGGATCGAACATCGCCGACAAATAAAATTAAATTCATGACTGACGGTATTCTTTTGGCCGAAACACAACAAGATCCGATGTTGCGCAAATACGATACCTTGATTATTGATGAAGCCCATGAGCGGAGTTTAAATATCGATTTTTTATTGGGTATTTTACGTCAACTGCTGCCCAAAAGACGAGATTTGAAGGTTATCATTACTTCAGCCACCATTGATACTGAAAAATTTTCCCAAAGTTTTAATCGTGCTCCAATAATTGAGGTATCTGGGCGTACCTATCCGGTAGAGGTGTGGTACCGGTCGATGGATCATAAACTGGAGGATGTTGGGGAGATCACCTACATTGATCAGACAGTCAAGGCAGTAGAGGAATTAAAACGTAAAAGAAGTCGAAGTGATATCCTGATTTTTATGCCCTCAGAGCGAGATATCCGGGAAACCCAGCAACGGCTGGAGGGAAGACAATTTGTCGGGACAGTAATATTGCCGCTCTTTGGACGTTTAAGCAGCGCTGATCAAAACCGGATTTTTCAACCTATAAGAGAGCAAAAGATCATCATAGCAACCAATATTGCTGAAACTTCCATTACCGTGCCGGGGATTAAATATGTGCTTGATACCGGCCTGGCACGCATATCTCAGTATAATGCCCGCACTCACACCCAGAGTTTGCCTATCCAATATATTTCCCAAAGCAGCGCAGACCAGCGTAAAGGGCGCTGCGGAAGGGTAAAAGCCGGTATTTGTATTCGGCTTTATTCTGAAGAGGAATACTTGTCATGGCCTCAGTTTACGTTGCCGGAGATTAAACGATCCAATCTGGCCAAGGTTATCTTACAGATGGTGTCTCTTAAATTGGGAGATGTAGCTGTTTTTCCCTTTATCGATCCTCCTTCTCCCGCCTCTATTCGGGATGGATATGCTGAACTTCGAGAAGTAGGCGCTTTGGATGCCAACAATCAACTTACTTCGATTGGACGTCTTATGGCTCGCCTTCCCTTAGATCCTCGCATCTCGCGCATGTTGATAGAGGCTAAAAAAGAAGGGGCTGTTCGCGAAATTGCTATCATTGCCTCAGCCTTGAGTATTCAAGATCCACGGGAGCGTCCCGCGGAGCTGCAAGCCAAAGCAGATGAAATGCACGCCAGATTTCATGTGCCTCATTCTGATTTTCTCACCTTTCTTAAAATCTGGAATACTTATCATGAGAGCTGGGAAAAATTTAAGACCCAAAACCAGATGCGGAAATTTTGCAGGACCCATTTTCTTTCGTTTAATCGGATGCGTGAGTGGCGAGATATCCATGATCAGATTTTTTTTATTTTGGAAGAGATGGGCGGATATCCCGGGAAAAAGAAACCAGCCGGCTATGAGGCGATTCATCGATGTATCTTGAGCGGCTTGCTCAGTCATATTGCCCAGCGTATTGAAAATAATCCAAAGGGAAAAAATTTATATCAGGCAGCACATGGACGTCAGGTAATGGTCTTTCCAGGCTCAGGGCAGTTCGGCAGGGCAGGGCAGTGGATTGTGGCTGCAGAAATAGTGCGCACCTCCCGACTGTTTGCCAGGGTGGTGGCCACTATCCAACCGGAGTGGTTGGAGGCTCTGGCTGGTGGTTTGTGCAAATTATCGTATTTTGATCCCCATTGGGAGAAGAACCTCGGACAGGTTGTGGTCTACCAGCGTGTTAGCCTTTTTGGTCTGATAATTATCCCCCGCCGTAAAATCAATTATGGGCCTGTCCGGCCAAAAGAGGCGCGAGAAATTTTTATCCGCTCTGCCCTGGTAGAAGAAGAGATTAAGGAAAAATTTTTCTTTTTGGAGTATAACCATGATCTTATAGCTCAAATCGAAGAATGGGAAGATAAAACACGGCGTCGTGATATGCTGGTGGATGATGAAACCCTTTATCAGTTTTATGATGAGCGAATTACTGTACAAATAAGCGATGTGCGGACCTTTCGTAAATGGTTGAAAGACCGGGGTGGGGATGAATTTTTAAAAATGCGGCCCGAGTTTCTTTGTCGCTCAACCCCGGATGAGCAAACATCAGAACAATTCCCCGATAACCTTCAGATAGGAGACATGCATCTTCCCTTAACCTATCAATTTGAACCCGGTCATGAGGAGGATGGTGTTACTCTGCATATCCCGGCATCTTATCTTACCAGGATTTTACCTGAACTATTAGAGTGGTTGGTGCCGGGGCTTCTTTTGGAAAAGATTACCGCCCTGTTGAAGGGGCTGCCGAAAACCTATCGTAAAAGACTGATTCCTATTCAACAGACAGCCCAACGGCTTTTCGAAGAACTTATTCCTTATCAGGGTCCTCTGTATGAAGCCCTTGGGAAAACCATCCGGCAGTGGTTTGGGTTCACTATCCCTCGCAGTGTTTGGCTTGAGCAGGATTTACCCTTTCATCTGTATATGCGTTTTCAGGTTGTAGACCCCAGGGGGCAGATTGTAGGGCAAGGCAGAGATCTGGCCGCTCTTATCAATTTAGTACCCGGGCAACTGGAGGATAATCAATGGAAGGAGTTGTGCCGAAAATGGGAAAGAGATACTATTACTGATTGGGATTTTGATGGATTGCCGGGAAAAATTGAAGGAATTGCTTATCCCGGTCTTGTAGCTCCGGAAGTGCCCTTATTGGCCGGTGACAGCGTAAGCCTTCGTTTATTTCATGCTCCACAGGAAGCGGCCCGGGCAACTCGCCAGGGGCTTTTGCTTTTATATGCCTTGCCGTTTAAGGCTGAATTAAAGCAATTAAAAAAAAAATGGGACCTTCCTCCAAGTTGGAGAAGGTTTTATCAATCCTTTGGTAATAGGCAAACCTTTAATGAAATTGTATTTTGCCGAATCCTTGAGGGGATATTCCCCGTGCATGAAGGTCGAATTCCCGGCAAGAAGGAGTTTTACGACCGGATAGGTCAGGTATGGGGCCAATTGGCCATGAAAGGCAGGCAAATTCTTGAAGAGATTCAAAATCTTTTAAAGGAGCGGCAAAATACATTGGATTTTATAGATCAGTTTCATCGCTTAGCCGGAAATAATGCTTTTCTCAGTCATCTTTTTAAAAGTGTTAAAGCGGAGGTTACGCATTTGTTGCCGCCGGATTTTTTGAATTGTTATGAAATGGATTGTCTTCGACAGGTCACCCGCTACCTTAAAGCTATACGTATTCGAGTTGAGCGGGCTTATACCTCGCCGCAAAAGGATCAAATCAAGGCTCAACAACTGGCTGTTCATCAGGACAGATTAAAGGGCGCCTTAGAGGAATTAGAAAATGGCGGTTCTTTTCTAAGGGCGGAAAAAGTTCAGGAATATCGATGGATGATTGAAGAATTTAAGATTTCCCTTTTTGCTCAGGAGCTAGGGACACGTTATCCAATTTCCGCCAAACGCCTGGATAAAAAGTGGGAGGAGATTCAAAATTCATAAACTCACCCCGGATAGGAACACATATTGTTCCTTCCCTTTGATAGGGGACTTTATTGGAACACGTATTATTCTTTTCCATTGATAGGGGAGTTTTTTTTATTCCTCCCCCTTGATGGGGGAGGTTTGGTGGGGGTGAATAATTTATATACATTACCTCAATGCCATTAACTTAAGGAATTCACTTTTGTCATTTCGAGGAGCATTAGCAACGAGGAATCTTTAAATGTAGAGCATAACGAGATTTCTCACGGAGTTTACACTAAACATAGTGAATGTGCTCGAAATGACAAAGGTGTGCTGATCAGTGCTTAAGTTAATGATATTGTACATTATATTGCCTTATGAATCGAAACGATTTTAGAGAGTTATTAAGCCGAACAAAATTGGTTTTGCCTCCTATGTGTGGTTACACGGACTACCCCTATCGGAGGATCTTAGCCAAATTTGGAGCGGAAATCCTTTGCACTGAAATGATTAAGGCCAAGGCCTTTTTTTTTAAGAATGATCGGACCTTGAAAATGTTGGCCAGATCTGAAGAAGAGCCATTTACCGGAGTCCAGTTATTGGGCTCAGAGCCTGAGGTGATGGCCAAAGCAGCCAAGATCTGTCAGGATATGGGGTTTTCTTTTGTAGACATTAATCTAGGGTGCCCAGTTAAAAAAGTGATTTCTAAAAAAGAGGGAGGGGCTTTACTTAAGGATTTTGAGCAGATTAGAAGGATTTTAGAGGCTGTTCGCCAGGTGATCACCATACCCTTAACCATTAAAACTCGGCTGGGATTTAAGAGCGGAGAATTTACAGCGCCGAAAATTGCCAGGATTGCTGAAGAAATTGGACTTGATGCGGTCACTATCCATGGTCGAAGTGTTGAGCAAAAGTATTCGGCTAAGGTGGATTGGACAAAGATAGCTGAAGTGGTCAGATCGGTTAATGTGCCGGTTGTTGCCAATGGGGGAATAGATGATGGTGTTATGGCTAAAGAAATGTTGGTTCAAACCGGGGCTCTGGCCGTCATGCCTGGCCGGGCGATTTTAGGGGACCCTTGGCTCATTGGAGAGATATTACATCATTTGCATGGAACGGCCATTGAGCATCATCGATCTATAAAAAGGGTCAAGGAAACGGTCCTGGAACATTTTGATAGTATGGTTCAGTTTTATGGTGAAAGGTCCGCCTGTTTATGTATGAGAAGATTTTTCTCATTATATTTTAAGGGTATTTTTAGGATTTCAGTTATAAGAAAAAATTTGGGTGGCTTGAATAGCCGCTCTGATTTTCTTTCCATGCTAAAAGCAGTAGAAACAACATGATAGTCAATGTCATTAACTTAATCCGGACAAGCCGGAACCAAAAAGGTTTTAAAATTTTCTATCATAAAAACCACGAAATTCAGAACTAAGTGCTTAAGGGGTGCAAATGATCTTTTCAACTTCCCTCCCCTGGTGGGAGGGACTGAGGGAGGGGGAAAGACAAGGATCACCCCCCACCTAACCTGCCCCAACAATGGGGAGGAATGTGATTGGTAGAGCTTAAGTTAATGACATTGACTTGATAGTAGTGAAATTATATTGTGAGCGAGGGTGAGGTTATGGAGAAAATATCGGCCGTCATCATTTGCAAGGATGAAGAAAAAAATATTCAACGGTGCATGGAATCTATTGATTTTGTGGATGAAATAGTGGTTGTAGATTCCGGAAGTACAGACAGAACCGTAGAGATTTGTAAAAAATTTACCAATAAAGTTTTTTATCATCCCTGGGCTGGTTATGTTGAACAAAAAAATTATGCCTTAGCCAAGTCTGTCCATGAATGGACGCTTAGTTTAGATGCGGATGAAGAGGTTTCACCAAAGCTGAAAGAAAGTATTCTCAATGCACTGCAGAATAATCGCAATAAATATAGCGGCTATAGGGTGAATCGGCATGTTTTTTATTTGGGCCGGTGGATTAATCATTGCTGGTATCCGGAATATAAAATTAGGTTTTTTAAAAAATCAAAAGGCCGGTGGGTGGGTAAAAATCTTCATGAAAGAGTTGAATTGGATGGTAAATATTGTGATTTACCTGGAGATTTGAATCATTATACTTATCAGAATATATCTCAACATTTGCGTACCATTGATTCTTTTTCTTCCATAGCTGCGAGGGAAAAATTCGAGGAGGGAAAATCTGTTACTCTCTTTAATTTTTTTTTAAACCCTGTGTTTCAGTTTTTTAAGCTTTATATATTGAAGAGAGGATTTTTGGATGGGATGCCGGGATTTATTATTTCTGTTCTTAGTTCTTATTACACCTTATTGAAATATGTAAAGCTTTGGGAAATTAGAAACATAGAGCTTTAGCCCTGCCCAAAAGTCTTTTCCCTTCATGCAGCGCAGGCCTTTGGGTGTTCCCAAAGATCTTTCATCCCTTCATATAGCGCAGGGCCTTAGCATATAAGCGCTAACTTAAGCCTTTTTTAACAAAATATTTGGTGTTTATGGTTAGCATAAAAAATAATTTTTTAAGGCTATTTTAGGTTATATAGCAAGTTAATATATTTTTAAAATGCTATTAAGATTCTTAAGTTAGCGCTTATGGGGCGTTAGCCCTGCTAAAAAATTGTGTTTAGATATGAGGGAAGCAACGACTAAAAGGTCCCCAAAAGCAGTGCAGGACTTTAGGCTTGCCTAAAGTCCTGCGTCATATTGAAGATTTTAAGACTGCTCAGTCAAAATTTAGTCCACTATTTCAACCTCGATCTCAAAAGTTTTATTAACATCACCATCCCACGATCTCTTATATTCCAATATAATGGTGGTAGTTTCACCAACCACGCCTTTGACTTCAAAGAGCCACTGTTCTGTTCCGCCAGTATATGATGATCCTGCAAAATAATTCTTATCGTCATAATCAACGACATCGTCATCATAATCATCATCATCATCGTCATGTACCCATGAATAACCTGTACTAGCGTTTGATGAAAGAATAATGCTTATAATATCTTCTTCATCAGCATCTATGGTATCCCCATCGTCATTCGCATCTACATCAACATCAGCATCTTCGTAGTCTGCTGTTTGAGCATACTGATAAGGGTTATATTGATAAGGGTTATATTGTTGTTGCCCATAAGGGTTATATTGTTGTTGCCCATAAGGGTTATATTGTTGTTGCCCATAAGGGTTATATTGTTGTTGCCCATAAGGGTTATATTGTTGTTGCCCATAAGGGTTATATTGTTGTTGCCCATAAGGGTTATATTATTGTTGC
>DAOURK010000109.1 GCA_030625085.1 Pseudomonadota bacterium | reverse complement strand
CTTTTATTGCCCATGAGACCATTTTGTACTGCCCCCAACACGAACAAATCCATCGTTCGAAGGATTTACAGCGCTTGGTTCCGTTTAAAGGCACCTACGGCTATGATGTGCTGGTGCATGTCGGAAAAGCTTTGTATCTTCGTTCTATGAACGAGCAGGCAATCAAGAAAGAGCTAAAATTGAAGGCTATCAAAATATCTGAAAGTGAAATCAGATATCTTGGACAAAAATTCATAGCATACCTAACTATCTGTCATCAACAGAGCCAGTTTAAACTTAGGCTGAAGATGGCCCTAAATGGGGGTTACATCCTCCATATTGATGGAACCTGCGAAGGAGATAGTCCCCATTTGTTTACAGGCATGGATGAAATCAGCGGGATTATCCTTTCAAGTGTAAAAATCAATTCAGAAAAGAAGGACAAAATCATCCCTTTTCTAAAAGATATCCAGGCAAAATATGGTACCCCTTTAGCAGTTGTTAGTGACATGGGTAAAGGATTGATAGGGGCAGTTGAGGAAGTGTTCCCCGGAATTCTTTTTTTTATATGTCATTTCCATTTTCTTAGAGATATCGGAAAAGACCTTCTTAATGATAAGTATCAGGATCTTCGCAATCGTTTAACAAAAAGCAAAATACGAGTGGCTTTGAAAAACAAGGCGAAGGATTTTGAGAACAAGCTTGGAAACCAGATGAAAGACTTGTCACTGATTGACGCCAATCCTGAATTTGCATCTATAAAAACAACTCTGTTAATTATTCACTGGATGTTCGATACTTCTTCGCTGTCTGGCTATGGTTTCCCCTTTGATATGAAACATTTTCTTTTCTATAGGAGACTTATAGTCGGATACGAAAAAATAAAACAGCTATATGACGCAAAAGGGGGCAAGCCTTTTTACCAACTGATAAAGATTTTAAACAGTGTTATCAACGATAAGGATTTAAAACAAACGGCTTTATTTTTGAAAGAAAATGAGACCATTTTCAATGAACTAAGAGAAGCACTTCGAATCACTTTGAAAGATGGCAAACAGGGGTTAAACGACGAAGGTGAAAATTGTGATATGAAATCCATTTCCGATAAGGTAGCAGAATTTATCCAGAAGTATAATTCGTCAGGAAATAAATACCACCGGAAAATGATTGAGCAGATCGAAAAATATTATGAGAAGCTGTTTGCAGATCCGATTAGGGTCATGATAGCTGGAAAGGAATTCTTGATTCAACCGCAACGAACGAATAATGTGATGGAGCAATTTTTTAGGTATCTGAAAAGATTATTACGGAAAAAAGGTGGCAACATTTCAGTGAAAAGATCCTTAACCGCAATGTTGCCCGGCACAGTATTGATTAAAAATCTTGATAACGAAGAATATCTTGAACTGCTGCTTGATGGGACGAGCGGGTTAGAGGAAAGGTTCGCACAAGTTGATAGCTGTTTATTCTTACGAGAATTTTCAGAAATGAAATCACATAATAAGAAAATACCGGTGGATGCAAAGAAGTTGATAAAAAATGAAAAGATGCCGGATAAGATAGAAAAATTGTTTTTAGCCGTAGCAACTTAAATGCCAACCTCTATTTACGAACATAGGTTCAAAGTCTATATTTTTTGTAATGCAGGTCCTTTGGTATTATTTTTTTTGACTGTATCAGGGCATCAACCATAAAAAAATCATTTTAAAAAATTGTTCTATTTTGGTAATTTGTAAAGTATAAATTTTTTTTTTGTATGTAATTTTAACTCAGAATTTTTATTGATAAAACTCATTTTGATGGTTTTTAGAAATCAGGGATTAAAGGTTTTTATTGCTTAAAAAAGTTGAAGGGGTGCAGCTTTATTGAGGATAGCATATCATAACAAAATTTTGTCTAGGTAATTATTTGAATGAAACAGAAATACTTGTGTATTTACAAAATAATAAATTAAAAGGTTAAAACCTTGTTTGGTTTTTTATAAAAAGTTAAGTTTTTGATTGACAATTGCTATTATTTAGGAGTATCATGAATCCAAAATATGGTTTTGATTTTGGATAAGGTGAGATAAGGAAGACAACATTGTAATTATAAAAGGATAAAAATTCCTTTTAAAAATATTCCGCGGTACTATTACATCACTATTTCTGCAAGTTTTTTACAGCACAGTTTATAAGTGAATAATGTCCTGAAATAATGTATAAACATATAAATATTCGTACTTATTAAACCGGATATAACTATCTCGTTAAAAACTAAAAATTATTCTTACAATTATTATAGTTATAGAGATTTTAAACAGAAGGGGATGTGCATGGCCTATAAAATTATGGAAAAAGAAGAATTGTCCTCAGATGTTAAACTCCTGAAGGTGAAAGCTCCTTTAGTTGCTAAAAAGGCATTAGCAGGACAGTTTATCATTTTGCGTATTGATGAGTCAGGGGAAAGAATTCCTTTAACAATGGCACAGACCGATAAGGAACAGGGATTAGTAACTATAATTTTTCAGGAGGTTGGGAAAACAACAAATCAACTAGGCGCATTAGAAATAGGCGACGAGATATTAGATTTTGTCGGACCATTAGGAAAACCAACACATGTTGAGCATTTGGGAACAGTGATCTGTGTTGGAGGTGGGATTGGTGTTGCTCCGATTTATCCCATTGCTTCGGCTTTTCACAAGAAGGGGAGCAATCTCATTTCAATTATTGGGGCAAGAACAAAAAAACTTTTGATTCTTGAAAAAGAAATGAAAGAAATAAGTGATCAACTTTATGTAACTACTGATGATGGTTCTTATGGATTTCATGGCTTTGTAACAGAAATGCTGCAAAAATTGATTGATGATGGATTAACCATAGATATGGTGATGGCTATTGGCCCGGTACCCATGATGCAGGCAGTATGTAAATTGACCAAGTCTTATAACCTGAAAACCATGGTCAGCTTGAATCCCATTATGATTGATGGTACTGGAATGTGTGGCGGCTGCAGGGTATCGGTAGGTGGGAAAACACAATTTGCCTGCGTAGACGGACCGGAATTCGACGGTCATCTGGTTGATTTTGTTGAGTTAAGAAAAAGGCAAGGTACCTTTAGAAATCAAGAAAATAAATCGACTAAAAAATATGATCAAGAGTGTCGATTGAAAAGTAAATTGTAAAAGTAATAGTTTGTATTTGTACGATATTAACATGTAATAACAAATATATAGAAAATTAAGGGGACCAGGATGGTACGACAAGAAATGCCGACGCAACCGGCTGCGGAGAGGGTAAAAAATTTTAATGAGGTAGCCTTGGGTTACACGAGTGAACAGGCCGTTACAGAGGCTAAAAGATGTCTGCAATGTAAAAAACCTCGATGTATGAAGGGGTGCCCTGTAGAGATAGATATTCCAGGCTTTATCGCCAAAATAGCCAAGGAAGATTTCCTTGGCGCGATTAAACATATAAAACAAAAGAATAGCTTGCCGGCTATATGCGGCAGGGTCTGTCCGCAGGAGACACAATGTGAGCAGCTCTGTGTTTTAGGCAAAAAAAGCGAACCCATTGCCATTGGGAGATTAGAAAGATTTGTTGCCGATTATGAAGTACAACAGGGGAATATAGAAATTCCAAAAATTACTTCTCGACTAAATAAAAAGGTGGCTGTAGTAGGGTCTGGACCTTCCGGCTTGACTGTAGCCAGTGATTTAGCTAAACTTGGGTATAATGTGACTGTTTTTGAGGCCTTGCACAAATCAGGCGGCGTTTTAAGCTATGGGATTCCGGAGTTTCGATTACCAAAAAGTATTGTTGATCGAGAGGTAGAGTATATTCAGAAACTTGGGGTGGAAATAAGAAAAAATTTTGTGGTCGGCAGGCTTATGACAGTAGATGAATTATTAGATGATAGTTATAAAGCAATTTATTTGGCTAACGGGGCGGGTTTACCTAAATTTTTAAATATTCCGGGGGAGAATTTAATTGGTGTTTATTCGGCAAATGAATTTTTAACCCGCGTGAATTTAATGAAAGCCTATTTATTCCCGGATCATGATACTCCTGTTAAAATTGGTAAAAGGGTAGCTGTTTTTGGCGGGGGGAATGTAGCTATGGATTCGGCGCGGGTGGCTAAAAGATTAGGCGCCGAAGAGGTCTATATTGTGTATCGACGTTCTAAAGAAGAGATGCCTGCACGTAAAGAAGAGTCTGAACATGCTGAAGAAGAAGGCATTATCTTTAAATTTTTGACCAATCCTGTTGAAATAATTGGTGATGAAGAAGGTAAGGTGGCGGCTCTCAAATCCATAGCCATGGAATTAGGGGAGCCTGATGAATCTGGAAGAAGAAGACCTATCCCTATTAAAGACTCTGAATTTGTTATCGAGATGGATACAGTGGTGGTAGCAATAGGACAGGGCGCTAATCCTTTAGTAGGATCGACCACCAAGAATTTGAAAATCTCTGACAGAGGATATATTATAGCCGACGAAGAGGAAGGTCAAACAAGTAGAAAAGAAATTTTTGCCGGCGGAGATATTGTCACCGGAGCTGCAACCGTCATCTCAGCCATGGGAGCGGGGAGAAAGGCGGCTATCGGTATTGATAAGTATTTAAAGAATCGTTCATAGGTTCGGATTATATTTATGACGAAACTGTCTCAATCTGAAAAATCTAAATCATTAACTTTCTTCCTGAAAATATTTTTAACATGTTTATTTTGTCTTTCGAGTTTATTGGATGCACCTGAATACGTACAGTGCACCCATATAGGCGTTTGTGAATTTTTAGAAGTTCATGGCAATTTAAAGCCTTCCCAAGAAGCAGAGAAGATATTAACAAGTATTAAAAAAGTCATAAATCAACCCTCTTCATATTTTTATGCTTTTTTTATAGAATATTATTCTCATTGTCCTCAAAGGTCTGGAGATTTGACTTTTAGGCAGGGTTTTTTTGAAAATGTCGGTTTATCTGTACCTTTCTATATATTAAGTCGATACGTCTATCCTGATTATAAAAAAATTCTGTGTTTTCCATTCAACAAGGGGTACAAGATTTTAGTCAAGCAAGAACATATTTTTCCAATAACAAATAAATTCCTACCTTCTCAACCCCTTCAAATTATCAGTGCTTCCATTATTAATTCTTGATTAATAAGTATTTATAAACTATATAAATTATCTGTCAAAGGATTAGCTATCAAGATATGATAATAGCTATTTTAAAAGGAGTTAATTTAAAACTAAAATATTTTGGAGTAAGGAAATATGGTAGAGGCCAAAGCGATAGATAAAGAGATAGTAGTTTGCGATATAAGGAATTGCTTAAATTGTGGTAATTGTGTAACAGCTTGTGGTCGCAGACATAAAGATGTATCACGGCATAGAAGGGGAGGCTCCAGCTTAATAGGAATAAGTCTTTTTCCAAATCTATGTAAGGTATGTAAAGAGCCCAAGTGTTTAGATGCGTGTAATCGCAACGGCATGGAAAGAGATAAAGAAGGCCATATGGTTGTGACTGATAATTGTGTAGGTTGCGGTTTATGTGTGAGGGCCTGTCCATATAATGCAGTGCTTCTTTTCTCCGGAGAAGAGGGGGGGAATACATTTTTTGATAAATTTGTGTCCTTTATAAAATCGAAAAAGAAGGAACCTGAACCGGAACCGGTAGAAGAAACTATTAATATTTTAAAGCTGGAAGAGATAGTAAGAGGATATCAAGGTAACCCCAGTTCATTAATGCCCATTTTACAAGACATACAAGGTGAATTCAATTATCTCCCCCGGGAAGCCTTGAACCGCGTTGCAATTACTATGAATATGCCGTTAAGCCGAGTATATAATGTGGTAACCTTTTACAAGGCTTTTAGTCTTGTTCCTCGCGGGCGTCATTCAATAAGCGTATGTCTGGGAACTGCCTGCCATGTTAGAAGTGCGGCAAAGGTATTAGCGGAATTGGAGAGGCGATTGAGTATTAAGGCAGGAGAGACTACTGAAGACAGGAAATTTACCTTGAATAGCGTCAACTGCTTAGGGGCATGTGCTTTGGGGCCGGTGATGGTCATAGATGGGGAATATTTTGGGAAAGTAACACCTGATAAGGTTGTATCAATATTAGAAGGATTTGATTAATTTTACATTTTTAACTGTTAACTGTTAACGGCAGCATCATCAAATTATTATTAAAATCAAACAAGGGGCAAGTTGATGGAAAGGGCAGTTATTGTATTATTATTAGAGGATGATCCCACTCATACAGGCTTAATCAAGAAAGAACTGCACGCCTATGATGGATCGATTGTGATCGAGCAGGTATCAAGTGCGGAAGAATGCTTTGATTTATTGGGGAAAAAACAGAAATATAATTTAATCATTCTGAATTATGATCTTCCTCAGAAAAATGGTATAGAGGTACTCAAAAAAATAAGAACTGAGTATCGTTTCAGGAAATCAATTATTACACTTATTGGTTCCAGACATGAAGGATTTGCTGAGGATGTGATTAAGGCGGGGGCCACCCGATATATTATTAAGACGGAGAATTATCATAGCCGACTTCCCACGATAGTCAGAGAATGTTTAAAACCTATCCCCGTAGTGAAAGAGCGGATCATTGGAACTAAGCCACATGGGGCTGAGTCGATACATTTTATTTTAGACGGACAGGAAGTTGAGGGTGTTAAAGGGGAGACGGTATTAGAGGTTGCCACAAGATATAGTATAGAAATACCAACCCTTTGTTATCATCCCTCAGTCAGTACATTTGGCGCATGTAGGCTTTGCGTGGTGGAAATTACCCAAAGAGGTCGGACAAAACTGCAGCCCTCTTGTGTATTTCCTGTAGCAGAAGGGATAGAGGTTAAGACGGCCAGTGAAAGGGTATTAAAGGCTCGAAGAATGCTTTTGGAGATTCTCATGGCCCGTTGTCCTGAATCCAAAATTTTAAAAGATATGGCCGAGGACCTTGGGTTGAGAAAAACGCGCTTCAAGTTAAATACTGATCCTGATAAATGCATTTTGTGCGGTTTATGCGTGCGAGTATGCGAGGAGGTCGTTGGCGTAGGAGCGCTCGGTTTTTCCCAGCGTGGTCTTCATCGAGAAATCAGCACACCCTTTTTAGAGTTGTCGGATATATGCACTGGATGTGGTGAGTGTGCTAAAATATGTCCGACGGAAGCTATTACCTTAGAGTATATAGATGAAAAAATACGAAAAAAACGCAGGGTAGTGGCTGTGAAATGCGACGGATGTGCAGGATACGATAATAGGGCCTGTGTTGTCAACTGTCCGACTGGGGCTTTGGAAGTTATGCCCATTGAGGAATATCTTTCAAAGCATAAGATGTCTTTTAATATTGAATTAAGAGAACTTTTAAAAGAATCGCTTGAAGGAACAGGGGGGGAGAATGGCCAAGAGTAAAAGCAATAAACATACACTATTCCGTATTTTTTGGATTTTATTAGTGGTTGTTATTACCGCTTATTTATATTCCATGTACAAGCCATATCTATCAACTCCCGAATATCTAAGACATTTTGATATTGCAATCCACACCAAATTTAAACCCTCAGGGGAGGTGGGACAAGGTTTAGGAATTATTGGCGCTATATTGATGATTCTTTGCGTTGTCGTATATATATTAAGGAAAAAGATTGAAAAGCTGGAATGTTTGGGACCCCTTTCCCTATGGTTGGAAATCCATATTTTTCTGGGCATCCTGGGACCTATATTCATTATTTTTCATTCAGCCTTAAAGTTTAACGGCATTATAGGTTTCGGATTCTGGCTGATGATGATCGCCGTTCTTTCCGGTATTTTTGGAAGGGTATTGTTTGGTCATTGGTTTGGAAATATAACAAAAAGGTATGAACTGTTGCACAAAATAGATGGTTTTTTGGAAAGAGATCTTAGAGAAGCAAGCATTAATTCTCCTGTTATCAGGAGAGTAATGGAGATAAAGTCTTCAAATTTTCCCACTCATTTAGGTATTATTGCTGCTGCCAAGGAATGGGCTTATATAAAAAAAGAGAAGAGTGAACTTATAGGGCAAATAGATGAAAAATATAGGGATAAAAGCTCGCAGGATTATAATGCTCTTAAAAAATGGGCCACGGAAGTTATCAGCAGATTGCGGGAAATACGTGCGGTTTCGGCCCTGAATTTTGAATTGTCTATACTCAACAGATGGGTATTTATTCATGAAGCGGCTAGTTATCTTTTATTTATTTTATTGTTTTTCCATGTTTTTGTAACCATGTATTGGGGATATACATGGCTATTCTAAGGGTTGAAAATTTCATAGATTCCTTTCAAGATGAGGTATTTATATGATTAAAAGAGTATTCTTGCCCATAATAGTTATCATTGCAATAGGTTTTCTCACGTATAAAGGATTAGAAACGAGATGGCCCAAGCTTTTTTCTCCTGGAGAACTTTCCGCAGCCCATGCTAAATTAGGCTTATCAGGAGATTGTCAAGCCTGTCATACTAAAGGCAAGCAGGTTGATAATGGCAAGTGTTTAGGTTGTCATAAAGAGATTAAAGAAAAAAGAGATTTGGGTTCGGGGCTTCATAGTCTTGCCTCAGATGAGTGTTTGGTGTGTCATTCGGAACATCACGGCCTGGAAAGTAACATTGCCTATTTTGATCATCATAATTTTGATCATAGTAGGGCAGGATGGGAGCTGGAAGGTATCCATGATAGGTTAAAATGTGTGGTCTGTCATAAAAAAGATAGCTATCTGATGGATAAGAGAAACTGTATTGATTGTCATCAAGATATCCATGAAGGTGAGAACGGCGATGATTGTGCTGAATGTCATAGCCAGGATACATTTGAAATGGAATAGGAATAGATACTATTGAGAGAGTTTGATGAAGCAAGAACCAAGGAGGTACAATAAACATGAATAAATTAAAATCCGCAGCAGAAATTGAACAATTGCGGAATAATATTTTGAGCCGGCGAGATCCGAATCGTGTTTGTCTGGTTACCAGTGTTGGAACATGTGGATTGGCGCGTGGTTCCGATAAGGTGGCCGAGGCAATAATTAACGAATTAAAAAATCAAGGGTTGAGCGATTCTATTGATTTTAGAGCGACAGCCTGTCATGGTTTTTGTGAAATAGAGCCTGTTGTAGTTATCTATCCTGAGCGAATACTTTATCAACATGTTACATGTGATGATGTTCCCGAGATAATTTCCGAATCTATAATGAAAAAGAAGATTGTGGAGAGGCTGTTGTATACAAATCCATCTATTGGACAAAAAATTGTTCATGAACAGGATGTGCTATTTTACAAGAAGCAAAATCGACTCTTATTAGATAATATTAGATTGATCGATCCGCATAAGATTGAGGACTATATCGCTCTTGAAGGATATACAGCTCTAGCCAAAGCTATTTGCAAGATGGAACCGGAAGAAATAATTGAAGAAATAAAGAAATCCGGCCTTCGTGGGCGTGGTGGTGGAGGATTTCTTACAGGTAAAAAATGGGAGTCTTGCAGCAAGGCCCCTGCCCCAGATGGTATACGTTATCTCATCTGTAATGCCGATGAAGGCGATCCAGGCGCTTATATGGATAGAAGCCTCCTTGAAGGCAGTCCTCATAGTGTCATTGAGGGGATGATAATTGGGGCTTATGGAATAGGTGCGCCTTATGGGTATATCTACGTTCGACATGAATATCCCCTAGCCATAGAGAACCTGAATATAGCCCTAAACCAAGCCAGAGAACATGGCCTGCTCGGTGAGAATATCCTGGGATCAGGTTTTGATTTTGAAATTATCGTTTCTAAAGGCGGCGGCGCTTTCGTTTGTGGTGAATCAACTGCGCTTATCGCTTCATTGGAAGGAAAAGCCGGTGAACCACGCCCTAAGCATATCCATACTGTTGTAAGCGGGTTATATGACAAGCCCACTGCCATTAATAATGTTGAATCCTGGGCCAATGTACCTTTAATAATTAGAAAAGGAACTGATTGGTATACAAAGATCGGTACGGAAGGTAGTAAAGGCACTAAGATATTTTCTCTTGTGGGCAAGATCAATAATACTGGTCTGGTAGAGGTCCCTATGGGTATGCCGTTAAGAGAAATAATTTTTGACATTGGAGGCGGCATACCCGAAGGAAAAGAATTTAAGGCAGTTCAAACAGGTGGGCCATCCGGGGGATGTATTCCTGAAAGTCTGATAGACCTCCCTGTGGACTACGATAAGCTTTATGAAGTAGGCTCAATGATGGGGTCTGGCGGCATGATTGTCATGGATGAAAACACTTGTATGGTTGATGTGGCCAAATATTTTATCAATTTTTTGACTGAGGAATCTTGCGGCAAATGTGTTCCCTGTCGTGAGGGCTTAAAACAGATGCTGGCTATTCTTACAGATATAACTGAAGGAAACGGCAATGAAGGAGATGTAGAACTTTTACAGGAACTGAGTGCGGTGATCATGGACACTGCCTTATGTGCATTGGGAAGTTCAGCGCCTAATCCGGTTCTTTCAACGATTCGATATTTTCGTGATGAATATGATGCACATATTAGAGCAAAGCGTTGTCCGGCCAAAGTATGTAAAAGTCTTATTACTTTTTCTATAAATGAGCAAAAATGTATCGGATGTAGAAGATGCGCTAAATTATGCCCACAAGGGGCTATTACAGGTGAGAAGAAACAACCGCATAAAATTGATGCGGAAAAGTGTGTTAAATGCGGAATTTGTGCGGAAAATTGTAAATTTGATGCTATAACAGTCTATTAATTAAAATTTGGAATTTTTTTCATCGTTTCAGCAAACATTTTACCAACCGGAATATTTTACAAACCTCAATAATGATACAGGTCAAAATGAGCATTAAAAATAATTTTTTGCAGGGCTATAGCCCTTGCATATAAAAATGGTAAAATGAGAATTACTTATTGGATTGGAGTCATTAGCGTAAAAGTAGCGAAATTGAGAGCCACGAATTCAATAATGAGTCTTGAGGACCATCTTCAATATTTTCTATCCAAAAAATCAATCCGCTGTTCTTATTTATTTTTTTTTGAAATCCTGCATAAATACGTTTTCTGGAATTTTCTACCCAATTGGGGAGGGTAGGGGAGGTAAATGTCTGCCCTATGTTAAAACCCAGTTGTTTTCTTTTTATACCTAATTCAATTTCGTTTAGAGTCCCCACTTTACGATAAACATGCTCAATTTTAAAAATGCATTTTGTTTTTGAGGCAATTTCATAGCCTAATTCGCCATGGAAAAGAGTGTAATTATGAACCGGATTAATACTATTAAAGTTTTCTTTTTGTCGACGAATGTCATTATTATAGGCATAGAATTCGCCATAAAAATTTGTATAAAGGTTTGTCTTTATAGAGGTTTTTCGATTTTCGGAAATCCATAGAGATTCTATGTGACCAATTCCGCTTATACCATAGTCTTCCACATTATCCTTTTTTATGAGGTCATTATCATTATAATCTGTAATCCCTTTATAATCTATGGTACCTTGTCCGATTAAGGCGGTACCATCAAGACCGGCGCCTCCTTGAATAAAAAAATTGCCGATTTGTAATTGAGGGGTTTCTAATTTTCCATATATTCGCGTGTAAATAAGATTTGCCCTCAACGTAACATAGTTCCTCTCTGATTGATACTGACTTGCTGCAGATTGAAGTTGGAGAGAAAAGGTATCATTTTTATTACCCACTTTTGTGTTCATGGCTAAGCCCACAATTTCTTCTCTGTTTTTAGTAACCCCGCAAAAGATTCTTCCTGAAGCAAATCCCTCAGTAATATTTAAGCGCATAAGGTTAGGCCAAGAATGGATAAAGGGATCAAATTCTTTTTCCGATCCACCTGAGGCATCATTGAGGACTTGACCTAATCTGGAAGTTAATCTGGCAACAGGTTTGCCATCTATATCATAAAGATGATAATGAATCCCTATATCTGGTATGGTTGTGTTTTGATGAAGCTTATCAATTTCCAGATTGTGTGTATCAATGGTGAGTTCATCATAATTGATTTTATAGAGAGTCGAAGGATTATCGGAAATTTGCGTAACCACAGTGGCATGGCCGGAGCCTAAGGTTTGAAAGCGAAGAACATAGGTATTATGAGAACCGAGATGATCTAAGATTTGGGCTTGTCCTACGGCAATATCACGACATACTCCGGCAGGTTGGCCGTCCCTTAACCCGGCAAGTAAATCTTCAAGTGAAACAATTTCAGCACTTCCCAATTCGAAATGAGCACGGGAATTATCGTAATTTTTTCTGAAAGATTGTCCGAGTGAAGTAACCAGTTCGATCTTCTCAGTGTTGTTCATACTCAGAGAAAAGTCATCTAATATACGATTTATGTCATAAAGTGTGGGAGCATCAATTAATTGATTTTTAGAAGTAAGCAGATTATAGGTGTTGGGGGGCAAGCTGAACCTTGCTTGGTTTTTATTATAATCCTTGTCAATGAGGTCCTTATGGAAATAAAAAAAAGCGGCTTGATAAGGCCAAAAGATTAAGGAATTTGCCGGTGTTTCATCAATAAAATTGGTGTTATAGATATTAATAGGGGGGGTGTGGGAAAGAGCGGAGCAGTGCCCAACCCAGGATGCGGCAATGATCAACAAAAAGAAGATTTTCAATTTCATGATATTTTTTGTTCACCATTTAACTCCCCCCTGTATTTATACTGTATTCGTTTGATGCATTCGTAAAAAGTCTAATTAAGTTGTCATTTCGAACACATTCACTACATTCAGTGTAAACTCCTGTGAGAAATCTTAGTAAGACAATATGCTGAAAGATATAAAATTTCTCTCTCCGGTCGAAATGACAGATTTATAATATACGACTTTTTACGAGTCCATCAGTTTAGTAATTATTTTGTTAAAACAGCAAACAATATGCCTGTTTTGTGCCTGAACGAACGAAAATTTTGTTTTGGAGCATCCCACACAAATGAAGTGATTGTGTGGGATGCTATATTATTCCTTGATTTATCCGGATTAATGCTGTCTTGAAGTAATTTTTTTACGTAACCGGGATTATGAATCCCAAAGCTTCGATCATTAATAATGAATATCACTTAATTGATTGAGTTTTTTCGATAATGATAGTAGGGGAAAAGGTGGGGGGCAAGTTATGTTGGTCGCTACTATAACCAGCTTTATGTTTATACGTGTATAGTAAAAAATTGTATGCAACTGAGCAAGTCAAGTTTATTAAAATAAGGCAAAATACGCGCCTATGCCCATTGAAGACCTTCCATTATGGCTTGCCCAACATTGGTGAGATGATCTCCTATTTTTTCAAAGTTTGCCAGATAATCAATAAAAATTACACCAGACAGGACATTACAATTTCCATTTTCCAATCTACTAATATGATGGGCTTTAAATTCATCTCTCATTCTGTTAATAGTATTCTCTTTATTTATAATAATCGAAGCCTTTTCAATATCATTTGCCCGAAGGGCCTCAATAGTAACATCCAACATCTGTATTAATTCTTGATAGGTTGTCCTTATTTCATCAATAGCCTCCTGGCTGAAATTGAGATTTAATTCGTTCCTTTGCGCAGTTAAGGCTTTAAGATTTACAGCATGATCGCCGATTCTTTCTATGTCATTGATAACATGAACCATAGCTGGTATCTTTCTCGACACATCATCACTTAACTCACCCTGCATTAATTCAACCAAATAATTGGTAATGTTAAGTCGTTTGGTATCGACAGCATTTTCTTGTTCATCAATTTTTTTCAGATATTTTGAATCCTTCTCAAAAAAACCATTCATCGCATCTGTTATCATCTTTTTAGTCAGCTTCAAAGTTCTTATTGTCTCTTTGGTGGCAGCCTCAACAGCTACAGCAGGGGTAGCCAAAAGGTGGTTTTCAAGATATGTGGAGATATATTCTAATTCTGTCTCTTCCTTGCTTACAATAATTTTTTTGATGAATTTTACATAGATATTCGTAAAAGGTAAAAACAGGAAAGCCGCAATAAGGTTAAAAAGGGTGTGGGCATTAGCACATTGGCGAACAAGGTCGGTTGAAGTGTGGATTACCAGAAATTTAAATGGTTGCAGGAAAATTACAAAAAGAACACTGCCTATAATATTAAAAAAGACATGGCCCCAGGCTGTTCTTTTGGCATTAATCGAAGTACCGATTGAAGCAAGGAGCGCTGTAACGCAGGTTCCTATATTGCACCCAAGGATAATTGGTATGGCGCCGTCAAGGGTAATGAGGTTAACAGTAGCCAGGGCTATAACTATACCTGTAGTGGCGCTGCTGCTTTGCAAAATGGCCGTTACAATAAAACCCATGGCTAACCCAAGGAAAGTATTACTGCTATATCTTATAAATGCCTCCCTTATGGCAGGATTTTGGGCAAAGGGTTTAACAACCGAAGTCATAATGGATAACCCTAAAAACAATATACCAAAGCCAAGCAAAAATTCTCCCATATCTTTCCATGATTTTTTCTTGCAAAAAAAGTTCATGGCAAAACCGATCGCCAGGATTGGTAAGGCGTAGTCAGTCAATTTAAAGGCTATGATCTGGGAGGTAACCGTGGTTCCAATATTTGCTCCAAAAATAATTCCCATTGTCTGGTTTAAGGTCATGAGGCCAGCGTTTACAAAGCCTATAGCTAAGACAGTAGTAGCAGAACTCGATTGAATAAGAGCAGTCACTACAGCTCCAAAAATAGTTGCTGCCACAGGATTTATGGTTAGTGATCTAAGGATTTTTCTGAGTTTGTTGCCGGCTGCTTTTTGAAGGCTTCCTCCCATAAGTTGGATACCGTAGATAAAAAGACCTAACCCACCACAGATACCGAAAACGACTTCCTTTATATACACAAAGCCTCCTTTACACTAATTAATTGCCGGTTCATTACATGCTTTATATACACAAAACCCCTTTTACAATAATTGATAGATGGTTCCTTACAGTGGATACATAAGAGTGGTTTTAAGAAAAATTTTCCTAAATTTTAATGCAAATCACTGGATTAATCAAGCCTAAATAGAAATTTTATTATCTAAAAATATTTATAAATGCCCTCATTGACTTAAATCAATTGATAGTAATTTTTTATTCAAAATAAGAATTACCGGTAAGTCTTTAAATTTGTTTGAAAAAATTAATAATTTGAGATAAACTGAAATCTGGTTTCAAGGTTTCAAGGTGTTTCATGAAGATTTCTCACGTTTGTTCGAAATGACATGTTGATGAGACTTTTTACAAATTAATTGATATTTTTCATGAGGATAATTTGAGATGGATAAAGAATTATTTAATACGCGTGAGCTAGCACAGTATCTTGATATTAATGAAAAAAAAATTTATAGCCTGATTTTAGATAAGGGACTGCCGGCCACAAAAATTACCGGTAAATGGCTTTTCCCTAAACATATGGTTGATGTTTGGATAGAGAATCATATTCAAAATTATCCATGGATGGAAGGCAAATTAAAGACCTTTAAGGAAGCTTTAATCGTAGCCGGTAGTAATGACATTCTTTTAGCTAATTGCTTATCATTTTTTCGGGAAAGCCATCGAGACATTCTTCCGCTTTATAGCAGCGTGGGAAGCATGGAAGGCATTAATGCGGTGAAAAAGGGTTGGTGTCATATAGGCGTTGCTCATCTGCTTCAAAAAGAAGACGAAGATTATAACCTTGCTTATTTGAAGGATAGTTTTGGTGAGGAATTCGTCATTGTCAATTTTGCCTATAGAACTCAAGGATTAATATTGGCAAGGGGCAATCCGAAAAATATAAAAAATATAAAAGATATTGCCATGCCGGATGTTATAATGGCAAATCGTCAGGCAGGCACGGGTACAAGGTTTCTTTTAGAATATGAGCTGGAAAAAAATGGAATCAACATGCGAAATATTAAAGGATACGATCACATTTGTTTAACTCATCTTGATGTAGGTATTGAAATTTTAACCGGCAAAGCGGACGTGGGCTTGGGAATTCAACCTATTGCTCATATGTTGGGATTGGATTTTATTCCCTTGCGAAAAGAGCGGTTTGATTTTATTATTCGAAAAGCCATATTTTTTGATAATAATATACAAAGCTTACTTACCTTCATACGTTCAAAAGATCTTATTGATTATAGTAAACAGTTTATCGGCTATGATTTAAAAGATATAGGAACTATAATTTGCTAATGATTTATCAGCGATTCCCGACCAGCTTGAAATAGCCCATATATAAGGGACATCCAAACAAGTTTTCGTAAACAATTTAAGGAAATCAGGGTGGGTCGAAGGCCACTCGACGTGCCGGGATAATTATGTTATCATCAGATAACTTATT
>DAOURK010000201.1 GCA_030625085.1 Pseudomonadota bacterium | reverse complement strand
TTTATAGGAAATGTCACTAAGATCGCTTATGGATTCTGATGAGATAAATTGGTTAAATTCATTCAGTCTTACTGATAGGGTTTGAATAGATCTTTTACTAAAATTAGAAACTTGACAATAATGTATAAAATGCTTTATCTTAACATGAAGCATAATGAAACCTCCTTGAGTTAGAGTTTGGTTTTTATTCGGTTTCCTTATGCTTTTAGTACAAAGTTAAGATATTCTATATATTTAACCCCTTACTGCGTGGTTTGTGGGTTATGCACCCACAATCCGCATCAACCTTGGTTATGCTTAATATCTTGTTGCCCGCATTTTTAAATTCAAACATATGGGTAACAAGCTCATTTGTTTTTATTTCGCCAAAATCATAATAAATATCATTAAATATAATATGAGGTTGGGCAAAAGAATTAATAGAAGAATAAAATGTAATTCCTATAAAAAAATTCGAAATAATAAAAAATTTGAGAATTAAAGATATTTTTTTCATAATACTCCTTAACTAAAATGATGCCGAGTCTATCAAAGGCGTGCCGCTTGACTCGACAATGTTAAGTTTCAAATCGGCCTTTTAAGATTATGTACTTTACCTTGTTTAGTTTTCAGTCGGCTACGAGTGGAATGAGAACGATTGACAAGATGTTGAATAACCGCATGGGTAGCGTGTCCGGGAGACAGTTGGTTGAGGGGCAGCAGAGCTTTGAGCATTTCCTGCACCTTAGCCATAGAGAGAGATAGAAGTACCTCGATCTCAAGTTGTTGTATCAACTGCGGATCACGAGGGTAGTCTTGAGCCCAATCCAGTTTGGTTTCAGCGATAAACCACAACCAGAGCATCCAAGGCGGTATGATGCATCCAAACCCGATATTTTCGAGCTACCAGTTCATCCCAGCCTCCCTCAGACATGGCATCCTGGAAGATACGCTCAGCAACGTAGATCTCAAATCTCCACAGGGCCAACTTGGAAAGTGGAGTATCAGAAGGTGCATTGCTCAGCCAATTTTCCATCAGTCTCACGCCGTATAAAGTGCTACTCCTCCATGATTTCACCCTGATCAGTCAATGTCCAAGCCCTTCGGACAAAGCATTCGTAGAGCAGAAGGCCATGTTCGGTGTGCCGAATCTGGATACGGTTCTGAATAAAATCGAAGTAGTTCACTATTTCTTTTACCTGTACTGGTTTATCTTCACCGAGTACTCGGGGCAAGAGAAGTGAGGCCCCCTTTTGCCTGGCGAAGTTTCCGGGATACCAACTACAGGTCTATTCAGATAAACCATAGTATCCGATGGAATATCTGCCATGTAGATCAATCCCTCATTATTCACATCGGCTCGAAACTGGGTATTTTGACCATAAAAGCAGTCAAAGCCCACTGTTTTAAAAGGCAGGCCGTTAGCTTTAGCCCTTCTGATCAGGCCAAGACTTATCATGGCCATAGTCTGAAAAGTACGATCATTGGGAATATGCCACCTTTTCCGCAATTCTCGATGGGCCTCATCAAACCAGTTCTCAGGCAGAAACAATTCAACATCAACCATTGTCCATACCTTAGCCTGATAGTAGCACAATATCACTCCTACTTGCTCAATATCCACTTTGCCTATTCTGCTAAGGCATTGGCGGCCAGCTCCAGCGCTTTTATCTTCGGCCTTCTCATCTCCACACTCATCCACAGTCAGCATTCTCCCTTGCAACTCATCCCAGTGAGTTATTTCTGTCTGGATTCGATCTAATACTCCTTGCGACAGGGAGAGTCGGACATAAACTGCTGCAAATTCTGTCCTCCAAGTCAATTACCCTCCTGGCTATGTTGGCATAGTTTCTCTTGTTCTCCAGGCCCAGTACTCCCCTCATGCAGATCAAGGCATATCCACCTGTGTTGTTGGTTTGGTCTTGAAACAGTCCCGAAAACGAGTCCATACCTTTATCAGCCGATTTCCCAGGCCATATACTGCATCAATTGCCAATCCCCATCGCTGGGGATTATATATTATATATATCAACATATATATCAACTTTACTTCTTTCAGTAAGCATCGTTATCATACTCCTTTCAATTTAAATTCTATTGCTTATAGGTATATGATAACCCTACTTATACTAAAATCAATGCCCTATGGCTAACTTAACATTGTCAAGTTAAAATCTTCGTCTTGTGAAAAATGGCGTAATTACCTTTATACCTTTACAATAAGGCGTTCTCTGATTTACGTTCAGACACTAAATAACCCAAGGATATTTGTTTTCATAAAGAGAAGCTAATCAAATCAAGAGGGACTCAACTTAGATTCAATCAGTTTGGGTAAAAGCCTGCACTGTAAATGGGCCAGTTGCCCGTAACATAATAATAGCCAGCTGGTACATCGTTTTTTCCTTTATAACATGTATATAACCCCATCTCCGGAATCCATGTTGTTGCGGTGCAACTTACGAGAGGTGCACCACTCGGGTAAAAGCGACCAGTGCAGGTTGTACCATAATAGAATGTATTACAATAAAAGATATAATCTCCACCATTTAACCAAATAAGAGCTTCAGCCTGTTTTGCAAAAGCAGATAAAGATATTAAGGCACAAAAACCTAAAACAAATAAAAATAAAGTAAGTTTATTCTTACGCATAATCTTTCTCCTTAATTTTAGCAAATTTTACTACTGAAGATCCTTTTAAATCATTAGCCCCCCCTTTCTCTCTTTTCGGTATCAAATACCCTTGGGCATAGTTAAGGCAAATAAATATCCGGCCCTTGAAGGGCCGGTATTGGAGACCCCTTGAAGGGGGTTATTTTGCCTTTGCCCCTTGAAGGGGCAAGGAACTACCTTATACTATTAGATTAAAATAACCCTAATATGTTCCGCCCTCTTCTCTTGGGCCTCTTGATATTTGACATATTTACGTATCATATCGGCGTACAAACCAACTGTATCGAGGCAATACCCCTTATCCCAAAAATGATTGCCCCAATAAGGTTTCTTTTTCAGCTTCTTGTACTTGTTCAATATTCGAATCGCCGTTCTAACTTGCACTTTTCCTTCATACTCCGATATGGATATTTTTGGCGGCACCATCACAAGCAAATGCACATGGTCAATTCGTACATTTAACATGGCTGTTCAGGCGGCGCAGCCTCTGAACTCTGACCTTGCCCTGAGGGCAAGGTTTTCACTGTTATAATAAATAATTGCTTTTTAAATACTTTAGTAGATACAGATACTTTATCTGCTATAATTTCCTTGTAAATCTCCTTTGCCGCTTGTAAACTATTTTCTATCTTTGTATTGGTACATGGGTAAAATCTCCTTTTGTTTATAATATGGGTTATTATTATTGATGGCGATTTTACTCTTTTTTTTTTACCTTTTGGGAATTTATATAAATTATTTTATACTACCCTACAATTTCTCATAGAGGCTTTGAGTGATAAAAAATCGCTTTTTTAAATATTAAATAGTATAGCTCGGATGGCCACCCAAAATCCCCCACATGGCCTTCATAAATGAAAGTAGCGGATATTTAAGAATTTAGTAGAAATTAGGCGACAGAGCGTTAATAACGCTCCCATAAAATCAAAATAAATGGGAGGCGAGAAAGGATGAACGTTTTGAAGCCTGATAAAAATCTACTATAACTACATTGCTTAAAAACAAGATTAGTCAGCATGAGATTTATAGAAAGACCAAAATAAAGGATGGAAAAGAAAACCATGAATTATAATTGAAGAAGTTATTGTAATTATTGAAAAAATTATCGTGATCATAAGGAAAGTTAAAATTATTACTCGTTTGTGCCTGAGTTGAATTAACCATAAAAAATAAAGCTACCAAAAGAAGTAAGCCTATTTACAAGCCCTTTAAAAAACCATTTTTTCTTAACGAGTTTTTCATCCACCTATCCCCCTTAAAAAAACACCCGCCTTCTTTAGCCTCTTTTTTTGACTGAGGCAGGAAAATATTAACATTTATTAGACGAAAACTCATTTTCTCATTTTTCACCGTTATGTAAGGGATTCCCTATTCTTTTGTCAGGGAAGCACCCTGCCTTCTTCTTTATTTTGCACTATTCATTTAATCCTCTTCTACCGTAACTTCAATTTCAAAGTCTCTTACCCTATCGTCATAAGGATCTAGGTATTCTAGGCAGATAGTAGTAGTACCAGGATTTCTGGCCTTAAAAATCCATTGCTCAACTCCTTCAATAAGTCCAGGTATATAAGAAATATAACCTATGTGCGCGGAGCCTTCCGGTAGAGGGAAAAATTCATCACTTACTTTTTTCACTATGTCAGTATCGAGTTCATCAGTATCTAATATCCATTCATACCCTTGTGATTTCATTGATTTTAATATAATACTTAACGTTTCACCTTCTTCAAGGGTAATATCTTCTCCATCATCGTCTTCATCTATCTCTTCATCAGCGTCCTCGTAATATATTTGGTAGCCCTGTTGCTGATATCCACCATACATATCAAAATAGGGTTGTGCGGAAGGGATTGAGGATACTTGCAGATAGGGATTTTCCCTAATAGGCGAATATCCGGTATAAATACCCCCCCCATAATTATAAGGTTGATTATAACTTGGTTGTCTATAAGGGGAAGGATAGCCACCATAATATTGTGATTGAGAATAGCCATAATTTGGATAATATCCACCATAATTTGGTTGCCCGTAGTTATAATAATTAGGAACATAGCCAGAAGGTTGATAATTGTAAGGTTGAGAATAGCCGTAATTTGGATAATATTCAGGCTGATACCCTCCATAGGGAGCACCATAAGGGGTATATCCGCCATAATTTGGATATCCGCTCCAATTAGAATAACCAGCACCATAACCATAGGGAGATCCATACATTCCATAGCCAGGGGAATATTGAGCAGATGATGGTATTATTGAAAGACATAAAATGATAAAAAAAGTCATAAATACGAAAAATATTTCACTCCTAACCTTCGATTTCATAACCCATCTCCTCCTTTTAACGATTAATATATTGTAATAAAACAGTTATAATTAAAAAATTATCAAATACGTTAATCCTCCACCACCGTTACTTCAATTTCAAAAGTATCTTGAATACTTTCACTTCCCCAGTAATCTTCAACTGTATAGTTTAATTCAATGGTGGTTGTCCCAGGATTTTTAGCCTCAAATAGCCACTGTTCACGTCCTTCAAAATTATATATGCTAAGGTTTAAGCCCTCAACAACAGAACCTTCCGGCACAGGAAAATACTCATCACTTGTTTTTTTGATTATATCGCTATCGAGCTTATCAGTATCAAGTATCCATTCTCCTTTATCGAGCAAATCACGACCAATTGCATTTATTCCTTGGGATTGATTTGATCTAAGAATAATACTCAAGGTCTCTCCTTCCTCAAGGGTAATATCATCGCCGTCATCGTCCTCGTCTAACTCTTCATCCGCATCCTCATAAAGCTTTTGGAGAGAATTTTGATAATATTGGCCATACACATCATAATAGGATTGAGGAGAGAAATTGTTATTAATCCCATATTGGTATCCCCCATATGGGGTCCCATAATATGATTGATTATAGGGAGGTAAGCCTGGAGCTAAGAATGATTGACCATTTATAGCTGCTGTTCTCCAATCAAATGGGTCATAAGGGGGCAATTCATAGGAATAAGGTTCATAGTATGGTGGTTGAGGGAATCCAGGGTTTGGATAGTAGCCACCAGATTGATATCCTCCATAAGGGGCGCCATAATAAGATTGATTGTAGGGATAACCACCATGGTATGGTGGTTGAGAGTATCCTACGTTTGAATAGAAGCCACCGGATGGGTACCCGCCATAAGGAGCTCCATAATAAGGTTGGGTATAGGGATTGCCACTGTAATATTGTGGGCGAGAATATCCATAGTTTGGATATCCACCGTAGCCGGAATATGTGCCATAGGGCGAACCATAAATACCATAACTGGTGGGATATTGGGCAAATGATGGCGTGATTAAAAAACAAAAAATGATAAAAAATGTCATAAATAAGAAAAATATTTCACACCTAACCTTTAATTTCATGACTTATCCCTTTTTTTTATTTATATGGATATTCAAAGTTTATCCTTTTTGATCTTGATCTTATTTAATATTCTTTAGGACAAACTCTTTAAAAAATTGGCTTTTTTAAGTTTTTAAAAAAATTTTAATTTTCATAATATTCATATTTATGAGAAAAAATATTATTATTTAATTTTTTATGGAAATAATATGCATAATTTATACCCTTCATAAGGGCCATTATGCTTTTCCAGTTTTTATTAATTTTTATTTTCATAATAATCCTCACATAACAATAAGTAAAAAATTGTTAAGAAATTGTTATCGATAGAATTTGCTTTTTTACCCGCCTATTAGCATAGCGTAAAATTTAGAAAAATACAAATAATTTTTTATTTTTAAGAAATAATCTGCCTTTTTATGGAGGGGATTGTTAAAATTTTGTAAGGGATATACACATGTCCCAAATTTAAAGGTAATTTAGGCAAAAAATGGATAGACCTATCCTGTACCCGTGGCTGCTGATAAGCACACAGACAGCTTAATTTACTGCAATATAAGATTCTTCATAAATGGGCCAGTCGTCATAGCAAGGCACATAGACGAGTTCGCCTGTTTTAGGTGGGGAGGGAGGAGATCGTGAAGGCAAAAATAGACTTCGTTCAAATCCCAATTATTTGTACGACTGAGGAATTAATGGGGACGTAATTATGTGGAAAGATCCAATCGTTCAAGAAGTCCGCAAAGCAGGCAAAGAGTTAGAAAAGCAGGCAAATTATGCCCTGCATATTTTGAAAAGCTACAGGTTAAATTGATTGGCAAAAAACGACACGTAAATCAGATTTCTTATTTTACAAAAACCATCTTCATCTCTCACTACGGCTCCTGCCAACCTTAATTTAGAAAAAAAGGCATAAGACTCTCTAAAATCCAACTGCAAAGCTTCTGGGTCAAACAAGGATGGCCATTGGTATAGAATCAGCTATATTGAACGGAGAGACCTTCCTAAAGGATTTTCAATAAACACAAACTTCTTCTCCGGTTAATTTCTGCAATTCCAATTCTGTTTCCATTACCTTTTCAAGAATAATAGAGAGATAGGGCAGACTAAATCTGAATTTTTTTGATTCTTTGACAAAGATCGAAAGCATACAAAGGTTTTCCGCTTCATTATATAGTTCTCGATGTTTAAGACTGATCCCATATTTTCTCAACTTCAAATCAATGTCGTAAAGACTGAATTCATCACTG
>DAOURK010000055.1 GCA_030625085.1 Pseudomonadota bacterium | reverse complement strand
AATACATAGAAATTCCCTGCATTTTTTTTATTTTTTTAAAATTAGGATTGATGATGATGAGTAATAACAGGCTATCTTGTGCGTTTTAATTAAGTAAACTATAAATTTTATTTTATGCAGATTTCATAATTAGAATTGCTGGTATTTTACCACTAAAATTGTTTATTTGCCATCATCTGCTCAACTAACACCTTAAAGGCAGATGCTGCCAAGACCAACTATGATTTGTTTTGTGGGACGTACCAAAAGAGCTTTTGAGTACCAAACCGCTAATATCAAACCAAATTATTTTTATCGCGGGTCCATAGCATACTGTTGTCCGGTTTCCCTACCGGTATTTCAGACAGAACGTTTCAGTCACCTGCCAGAGGTCCGACGTCAGACATTCTTGAACCTTCTCTTGAATGTCTTCGGGGATACCGCCATAGAAGGCTTCGGCAATACCACCAGCAATACAAGCAAGGGTGTCGCTATCGCCTCCCAGCGAAATGGCATTTCGAACCGCATCTTCGTATGAATCGGAATCGAGGAAAGAGATGATTGCTTCCGGTACAGTTCCCTGGCATGACACATCAAAGGAGTATGCCGGACGAATATCGTCCACTGTGCGGTTCATGTTGTAACCGAACTCCTCCGCCATGCGTGACCTGATCTGTTCTTTCCCGATTCCTGTTCGGGCCAGGAACACGGCGAGAGCCGTGGCTTGTGCCCCCTTGATTCCCTCGGGGTGATTGTGGGAAATCTCAGCAGTCATCTTTGCCTGCCGGAGGACCTCGTCTTCTGACTGGAAGGCAAAGCCAACCGGACTGACACGCATGGCAGAACCATTTCCCCAACTTTTGTATGGCTGAGGATCATCGGAATGAAGCCACCGGATAAAAGACTCCCCATAGCCGGCGCCGGGATAGCGACGGCCAATTTCCCTGACTGACTCAACGTATGGCCGCCCCGAAAGGATCGCGTCGGCAATGGCAACAGTCAGCACAGTGTCGTCGGTGAACCTGCACTGAGGATGAAAGAGAGGGAAGTCCTTCGTCTTGATTTGATGGTGCTCGTACACCGATCCGATGATATCTCCGGCAATCGCTCCAATCATTTCGTTCTCCCTTTCAGTCGAACTGAAAGCTGACCTCAGCTTGTGCCGTCTTTTTGGCGCAAGCTCAGGTCTAGCAACTAATTATGTATTAAAAATAAACATTTTGTTTCAATCCTTGTTTTAATGAATTCTTCTCTTCAATAAACGACCTCCTATTGGAGAGGCTATGATTTTTAAGTTTCAATCCTTGTTTTAATGGATTCTTCTCTTCAATTGCCGGTATACGGTGTGATGATACTGATTTTGATAGTTTCAATCCTTGTTTTAATGGATTCTTCTCTTCAATAAAGCTGGCGGCCGACATGCGCAAACAGGAGGGATGTTTCAATCCTTGTTTTAATGGATTCTTCTCTTCAATTTTGGTCATTAAAATCTACAGCGCTCATGACTTTGGGTTTCAATCCTTGTTTTAATGGATTCTTCTCTTCAATGCCGCCCTGGAAGATGCCTGTATGACCGGTATTGGTTTCAATCCTTGTTTTAATGGATTCTTCTCTTCAATTAATAGCCAAGCCTGCCTTCTGATGATCCATTAACGGTTTCAATCCTTGTTTTAATGGATTCTTCTCTTCAATCACTCCCGTAAGTGGCAGTGGAGAGACCTGGGTAAGTTGTTTCAATCCTTGTTTTAATGGATTCTTCTCTTCAATTAAGTACAGTAGTTGCATTTGGTCCCCACATTCAGTTGGTTTCAATCCTTGTTTTAATGGATTCTTCTCTTCAATCAGGAGGCAGTCTCAGAGTGGATGTCTCTATTCTCGTTTCAATCCTTGTTTTAATGGATTCTTCTCTTCAATTTTAATATTCAATTCATTCTCCTATGTTAATTTCAGTTTCAATCCTTGTTTTAATGGATTCTTCTCTTCAATTGAATATCCCGGCCCCATCGTATCCGATATAGGGAGTTTCAATCCTTGTTTTAATGGATTCTTCTCTTCAATGATACATACTGATTGCCACTTCTCTAAGGGGCCTGTAGTTTCAATCCTTGTTTTAATGGATTCTTCTCTTCAATAATCGTCGTTGTTGTTGTAGTGGCAGCGTCCTCTTGTTTCAATCCTTGTTTTAATGGATTCTTCTCTTCAATAAAACGGAATTTTGTCAGGCTCTTTAATTAACTTGTTTCAATCCTTGTTTTAATGGATTCTTCTCTTCAATTCAATTTACAAAGCCCTACCCGGGAGACTGCATGAGGTTTCAATCCTTGTTTTAATGGATTCTTCTCTTCAATATAGCATCAGAGGACAATGCTGTAAAGTAGGCTTGCTGTTTCAATCCTTGTTTTAATGGATTCTTCTCTTCAATTTCAATCCCCTACACAATAGTATTTAATTTACAGGGTTTCAATCCTTGTTTTAATGGATTCTTCTCTTCAATTGGACAGGCTCCAAGCCAAAGGCCTCTCCTCAGTCAGTTTCAATCCTTGTTTTAATGGATTCTTCTCTTCAATACATGTGCTGGCCCTGTTTGATCAAGGATCGCCATGTTTCAATCCTTGTTTTAATGGATTCTTCTCTTCAATTAGAAAGCACATACAAAGAAAGCACAGGCAAAGAAAGTTTCAATCCTTGTTTTAATGGATTCTTCTCTTCAATTACTTTCTCCCATGATTGGAGCATAATAGTTATGGGTTTCAATCCTTGTTTTAATGGATTCTTCTCTTCAATATCCTGCAACTTCTGCACACTCTCCTCATTAGTATGTTTCAATCCTTGTTTTAATGGATTCTTCTCTTCAATTCACTGACCTCATAGCGGCTGCTGAGTTCGAACCTAGTTTCAATCCTTGTTTTAATGGATTCTTCTCTTCAATTTTAGCAAATGTGGAGGGTTTATTGGCTTCAGTCAGTTTCAATCCTTGTTTTAATGGATTCTTCTCTTCAATATTAACATCATAGTCAATAGCGCCATCGTTGATTGGTTTCAATCCTTGTTTTAATGGATTCTTCTCTTCAATTCCAAACATCCAACGTATATCTTTTTTGAATTCCCGTTTCAATCCTTGTTTTAATGGATTCTTCTCTTCAATTTGATCAGTTGGCATTTATTTCTCCTTCCTTAAAAAGTTTCAATCCTTGTTTTAATGGATTCTTCTCTTCAATTGTATATTGATTGCCCCAAGACCTCACCGGACTCGAGTTTCAATCCTTGTTTTAATGGATTCTTCTCTTCAATCGTTCATATAGACTGTTTTCATTTATCCTTCCCCTTGTTTCAATCCTTGTTTTAATGGATTCTTCTCTTCAATTGCCCCGGACCCTGTTCAATGATCTTTAACCTCGGAGTTTCAATCCTTGTTTTAATGGATTCTTCTCTTCAATTACCCCCCTCTGATAACCAAGAACACGAGCGCAACTAGTTTCAATCCTTGTTTTAATGGATTCTTCTCTTCAATGCTACCAATCCAGGTGAAAGGGTATTGTACATGCTCGTTTCAATCCTTGTTTTAATGGATTCTTCTCTTCAATTTTAAATTTCAACACACACCCCTTTGGGTCGTGTGGTTTCAATCCTTGTTTTAATGGATTCTTCTCTTCAATATTGGCAAGCATCATCAAACTGATCAACCCTGCTTTTGTTTCAATCCTTGTTTTAATGGATTCTTCTCTTCAATAATTAAAACAGTTGGCCGAATCAATAAGGCGGAGTCAAGTTTCAATCCTTGTTTTAATGGATTCTTCTCTTCAATTTGATGCACTGGTTATATTGCTACATCATATTTTTGTTTCAATCCTTGTTTTAATGGATTCTTCTCTTCAATCTCACATAATGCAAATATGTTTTAATTTCAACATATTAAAAAAATTGTCAAAGATCGATATTTTAAATTTTTTAATAATTTTCATACCAAAAAGAGTTATATTTCGCCATGCTGGAGTATAGTTAACGTCTTATAATTATTAAAAAAATAACTCTAAATAATACTTTCACAAATATTTTTATAGCAGCAATCAAAACAACGGCTTTTTATTGAAGTTGGTTTAGGATATCTGCAATTTTGAATAATGTTTGTCATATCATCAATAATTTTTTCTAGTTCGATAAAATCTTTATCTTTTAATTGGATCTCAACAAGCTTGTTTTTGCTCCGGGTGTAAATAATAAATCCTTTTTTTACCGGGATCTGAAAATTATCTTTAATAAGTCTGGCATAAAATACCAACTGAAATCGGTAAGTTTTAAAAAGCTTTTGCTTATACTCCGCAAATTTATAATCAAGTGGCGCGGCTGTGGTATCATCCAGAAACAAAATTTCATCTACAATGCCGCGTATCCCCAAAGGGGAAGCAAGATAAACATCAGACTTTTTATCTTCTACACCAAGTTTTTTTCGAAAATAATCAGGGTTTCTTATTCTTGTCATCTCATGAATATTCCTACCTTTTGCAACCTTAAATCTTTGCCCCTCATTTTGAGGAATACCCATTACATATTCAAAGTATGTAAACCGTGGGCAAAACAGATATTCAAGCATCTGACTGGCGGTAATTGAAAATGTTGATTCAATATTTTTTTTATTCATCATTTCATTAGCATTATTAAAAATTAATCGTAGCGCTAACTTCCTTTTTAGGTTTAGTTAAAAATCCTATATCTTCATCATATAGATATTTTTGTTGCATATCATAGGAAACATATTTGAAATAGCCGTCATCTGTTAGAATGCTTGTGTTATGATACGCCGCAAGATCCTTTCCCCTTAAATTCACCTGATATTCTTTCAAGATGTTTTTTAATATCTCAATTTCAAAAAGGTATGTTTCTTTTTCTTCTTTATTAAGATTTTTATCATAAATATCACTTTTACATTTTAAAAATCGATCCATGCCTTTCTGCGCCTGTTCAGTAACAAGGATATAAATATTTTCTTCCTGGTATTGTTGGATCAATTTAAATTTACATATTGGTGTCTGGTGGGCAATTTCTTCGTCATAATTAAGATCGTATATAGCTTCTATCAGTTTTGTTGCCTCAGCCTTAAAATCAAACTTGCTAAAATACCTTTCAGAAAGATTGTAAAAATCTTTACTTTCATACTTCTTTTCTGTAAGTACTTGACTCGCATGTTGCGCAAGAATCGGTTTATATACATATGCATGATATAATTTATCTTTATCATCATTAAGCTTAAGCAGGGTCATAAAACCGCCTAATATTCCATATTCACCATTCCTGTTGCACCTGCCGGCTACCTGAATTATCGAATCAAGCGGACCAAAATCTCTAAATACATATTTGAAGCTAACATCAACACCGGCTTCAATAAGTTGAGTTGCAACGACAATTATTTTTCTATTATCATTGAGCAGTGCTTTTATTCTCTTTATTTTATTTCTCCGATCGTAAGGGACAAGATATGTTGTTAAACAAAATATCTCATAATCTTTTTTCTTATCTTTTATATATTGAAAAAGCGAAACAGCGGCTTTTTTAGTATTGAGAACTATTAAGCAATTTTCCCCTGTAAACTTTGTGCAGAAATAATCCTGAAAATCTTCCAAATATTGAGGTTCTTTTATAACTTTTAAAACAACTCTGTTAAACAGGGCATGTTCCATATATTTTTTGCTGTCAATCATGGGTACTGGCTTGCTTATCTCAGTATCCAGGATTATTGGCTGTGTTGCTGTTATAAGAAGGAAATAGATGTTAAATCTTTTTCCAAGAACATCCAAAATCTTTCTCAACAGGAAATAATACTCGGAATTAATGTTTTGTACTTCGTCAAGGATGACAATTGAGTTAATAATATTATGGAATTTTTTTAAAAAGCTGTTTTTATAGCCGATGACAGTATGAAAAAACTGTACAAAGGTTGTTACTATCATCGATGATTCCCAAGATTCAATAAAAAGCTTGTCATCCAGATAATCCTTATAACTATATTCCTCTACACTAATTCTATTCTTAACATTTTTCATGGCTAGATAATGATGTTTCAAAAGATATCGGCCAGGCCTTTGTTGATATTTCTCTTTTTTATTAAATTGGATTATTTTTGCAAATTCATCAAAATTTTGATCAATAATCGAAGTATAAGGCAGACAATAAATAATTCTTCCTTCACCTTCGTCAAGCTTTTCTTTTAATTTATTTGCAAAGGCCAAGCAGCCAAAAGTCTTCCCTATGCCGGTCGGCGCAGTAATTGTATAGAAATGCTTTTCTTTTGTTATTTGATCATTATTCTGAATATCATAGAGAAACTGATCCCTGACTCTATTAATTTCTTTATCAGGATTAAACTTTTCAGGATTTTTTTCCCTACAGTCCTCAATAAAAGCAAAAACATCATTAACTGGTTCATTCAAATTGCCATTAAAATAATCTGTGTTCAGTCTGGCAGCATCTTTTTTATCACTATCAATCAATGTAGAAAACAGCAAGTTTATAACAAAATAGCATTCTATCTTTTGATCTTCAGAATATTCATCAAAACAATCGTCCAAGAATTCTTCAATGGCTTCAAGTGTTTCATCAAAACTGTCAATATCAATATTTCTTAAAATTGTCTCAATATCAACAATATCAGGATATATTTTTTTTAAAGGCATCAGATTATTACTCAACAGATCTTTGATTTGTCTTGCAGCAATATTAATATTATCTGGTTCATCAGAGCTAAACTTTTCCAGATCGCCATGATGTTTTTTTATGATCAGATAGGCGGCCATGGCCCATAACTTGGACCCTGTTTTCTTAAGTATTATGTGATAACAAATTACTGCCGAGACAAATCCATGCCTGGTCAAGGGGCTTTTCTTTCGTTTTCCCCGGATATATTCCTGAAAAAATGAGGTGGCCTTACCAAAATCATGAAACATTCCGATTAGAAAAGATATTTCAGCAAGCATCTTTTTTGAGATGAGATCGGGGCTAATATTAAGACGCATCTTATGTATCTGTCGCCTTGAAATATCAGCTACATTTTCAAGATGTTCTCTCAGTAATTTTTCAGGCACACTTCCTTCAGCCGGGTGCGAAATCAGCATATGTTTATCCTTCATAAAAGGAAATTATTTTTTCTCCCACCTTATAGCAGTTATTGAATAATCCGGATATTCTCTTGCCCGATTTCTCAAAAACAACCCTTTTAACAGTCTGCAACTCCCTGCCCTGCTTCTCAGATGTCATTTGGACCGGCATTTGATCAATTACAATATGTACATCATTGCTGTCACTGGAAATTGAAGAAATGTTTTCCTCAAGACAAATGGAATCGACGTAATCTGAAGATGCCATGAAAGAATTATTATCCACTTTATATATCTGCACATTATCAACCCTGGCCATGAACTGTCTTTGCCCAAGATAGAGCCCATATCCCAAGTTGCCTTCGACAAGCCTTTTTCCTATTGCATTAATAATATTTACTGAATCTTCGACAATCGCCCCCACATAAACTGTATAACCGATCCTGCCTTCCCTTGCCATAAGCAATTCAAGCTTGCATTGAGAATGCATGTTTACTTTTTTTTCATCACCAGTGCCCTTTGATAAAAGGTTATGATACTTAAAATGCAGGTAATTTATGCTTTGCATCTGTTTTGTAATGGCTATTCCGGGGGATACTACAACCGAAATTTTAATTCTTTCAGGGGAGAACACCTCATAATAGCTGTCCCTCTCATATTCCATAACTGATGCGAGCATCCCGGTTATCACTGTTCTTGGCGGTATCATGTAAGATAGGGAAGACGAGTTTGTGTAAAATTTTCTGAAGTGGGCAAATTTTCCGTAAATAGTAAACTGTAAGATCTTCAAAATATTTTTGTTCATAATACGCCTTTATTCTTCAAGGGGATTTATTTCATTCAATTTACTTGTAAAATTCTGCTCCAATTTATCCCAGCCGTTCACCTGCAATTTGTCGTCTTTCCAGTAGTGAACTGTTTTGATTCTACCAGAAAAATTTTTCAGATATTCTGTAAGCTTGCTGATATCAATTTTAAAATCATCTATAGATCTAATAGTAAGCTCATCTTCAGATTCAAATTTTATATACTCTCTTAAATCATTTAAAAATGTTTTATTATCAGAAAATTCAACTCTTAAATAAAGCCTGGGAGCCTGACCTATCTTCGATCTGGTTCTACAAAATGGAATGGCGTTTATCATTGCTTTATCAAAGATTCCAATGTCTTTATCCGACAATTGTGTTTCTTTCGCAGTATTGGCATTGATACCCCCATGAAAGGCAATAACTGAATATTTAACACGATAATCTTTGCCAACACCTTCGCCTGAACTAAAACTTGAAGTAATTGTGGAACTTTCATTCAATTCAACCTTATTTAATGAATACCCCCAGTTAAACTGAATAGGGCCGGTTAAATGGTCATTCCCTCCTGTTGCCGCAAAGACAGCGCCAAACATTCTTGCGTCTATTAAATCTTTATGTGTTTTATTGGCATTTTTGATCTGAGTTCCACGTTCTTTTGCGTCTTTTGCATTTTTAGTAATAAAAATATCCTCTTTAAGCTGTTTTTCAAAATAGTCTCTGAGATATCGCTTAAGCCGCACATCACTCACAAGGTTTGTATCAGTATCATAATCCATACGTGGTTTGTTCTCATTATCCATATCGCCGTTCGGATTAGTCATTTTAGCATCATAAATAAAAAGCAATTCACTATTGTTTATAATTGTAGTCATTCTTTCCTCCATTGCAGATTATTTTTCAAGGTTTTTGGTAAACCCCAAATATTTATTAAAAGATATGCCTGTTAAAATATAAAAAACAATTTCTTCCCCTTTCATGGTCGATTTTTCAATCCCCTGCAATCTATCCATCATTGCCCCCCATATTCCGGGTTCTTCATAGATATCATATATCTGAGCATAATTTTGAACTTCAGATACAAGCTTATTAATTCTCCGCGCATGGACACCATTATAATTTAATTTTTTAAGAAAAGTCGAAGAGGGCTTCATCTTTTTATGCTCAGCGCTACCTTCCGATTTTGCTGAAGATTTTTTTTGCTGAGCATATACAATGCAGTTAATTATTGTGCCAAGCAGAAACAACCCCTGTCTATGGCTATTATTTCCGTAAACGACATGATGCTCTTTAAAAAAGTTTTTATATTCTTCTGGCTGTATTTGTGTAACACAACTGCCGGCTTCCATAACCTTCACCCCTTTCAACTGTTTTATCTTATTGAAAATTGATAACATTAAAATCATTTTAAATGGTGATAGTTCATCAATTTTATTTCTATTAAATTTTAATCGATAGATATTCATAAACCTTTTTATTAACACATTATAATTCATGCTATTTCTGTGAAGAAACGCTTCAAGTAAATCAAGAATATCTTTTCTAAAAAGAGATGGGTCTACTTTATTATGCGAAAATTCTGAAGGAAAAAGATGATTTCTCATATCATAAAGTTTAATGCTGCTATTTTTGCCAATTAAACTCAAATTGTATTCTTTATTATATTTGTCAAACAGCTTTAGATTATCTGAGATATTCTGATACTCTATATTCGAAATATATTTTATAATATCAAATACCTGTGACCCTGGCGGGCTGTCAAAAAAGAGTAGATTGAATCTGAAATTTTTCCTGTTTGCCTGTTTAAGCAAATCGTTAATAATAGTGATGTCATGCATGTAGCCTTTATCAGATCTCAAAAGTTTGAATATTTTCTTATATTTTTTATCAAAATCAGGTTCACCCTTATCGATTTCAGGAATTAGATAACATACATTGCCTAGCAGATAGTCTCTGAAGTCGTTTGATGTAAATTTCATGCCAGTTAAAATTTTCATCAAGCAGGCTTTACAAACCGAAAATGATTTGTAAGCCTCAGTATCTTTTAAATTTTCAAAAAACAAATTGTTGGTCGTCCCGTAAAATTTCATTAAAAGAGGGACATCGCCAACAACATTACTCTTTTCACCACATATATGACAAATTTTATCGACTTTTCCTTTTTCAATGAAAAATCTTTCAAATAAATCATAATAAACAAGATTTATGTAAGACCTTCGGTGTTTTTCACATTCAAGGATATGCTTGCCATTAACTTTAATCATATTAATTGAAGGAAAATGGTCGTCTTTTTTGCTATCTTTATTATAAAACTCTTTATTTATTAATGAATTATACAAAATATCTATAGGAATCCGTTTGGACTTATCTTTCTGTTGTTCTAAAAGCTTATTTTCAATTTTTATAAGAGAATCTTTTTTATCAGGATCAATGCAGTCCTTATTAAGTATACATTCCCCCTCTATCTCAAGGTAAAAAGTTTCCCTCATCTCTTTCAATAACTCATCATAGTCTTGAGATATATTTTCTGAAAACCATTTTCTTGACTTTGTTCTATTTCTTCGGTCTTCAAGATAATCTATTGATTCAGAAATTACTTTAGTGTAAAAGCACGGCATATTATTAGTTGATAGAAATTTTTTCTTGTCACGTGGTGCGCCGACAGGAAATCCAAAAAAATACTCTCTGTTATCTATAGAGAGTTCTTTATCCAAAATAAAATTAAAAGTTTCCTTTTTAATATCAAAATCCAAACATATTGCATTACTAACCTGCTCTTCCTTCTTGTTCAGCTTAGGTACAATTGACTGAAAATCTAAAAATAATTTTCTCTTTTCAGTATCATCTTTAATATTGTAATATCCGGCTTTTTGTAATACGCATTCCCCCAGAGCCTTAAATAAATTTATCATATCACCCTCCTAACAGCACCAAACCCCCTTGAAACCGATTTTCCGATGCCCAAATAATCGGGTATCAAAAAATTGGTTTTAAATATTCCACTGAATCCTGTCATAGTTTTCCCTTTAAGATTTACTTTTTTTTCTTTAAGCTTATGATCAGTTTTAATCATCTGATCTTTTGAAAGCCGGTAATCAAGATATTTTGACATGGACAAAATGTTCCCTATTATCACCTTTTTTAAGATCTGGTTCTTTTCAGCTTGATCTGCATGAGCTATATCACCGTACCTTCTGAAGTTATTTTGATTAAGGCCGATCCACGGAGAAACAAACTCATACATAAATATTTCATCCGAATAGCCGAACTCTACTTCTTCTATCTTCAGGTCCTTTTCAAAAATGGGAATAACAATATCTTCAATGACAATTTTATCGAGCTTCATAAAAAGTTCCGAAAAAATATTTACAGCCCTGTCAGTGATCGCAATAATTGCTGGCGACTTATCTATCAGTTTGAACTGTATTAAGGGATAACGATAGATGGGTTTACCTTGGTCATCATGGTTATGAATGAGATCATGATCTTTAAAAGCGTTTCCAACAAAACCCCTGAATTTATGAATTTGCGCAGGCCTTAAATTGATATTAGGTAACAACAATGTTGATTTTTTCATAATTCCATACTCTTTTTATGTTCGTAATAATCAGGCAACTCAATAAGTCTGGCCGGCTTTTGGCCCACCTCTCAATCTCCCTTTGCCAAAGGGGGAAGCTTTAGGAATACCCAGCCTTAGTGAGAAGTTACATAATCTTTAGAAAAATTTTGCCAGAATATCATCATTTACCAGCTTTTTATCAAATCCCTGCCCAAGGACCTTTATATGCCTGAAATCCTCCTGACAGAAAGGAAACAGGTAAACGCTGTCCGTTTCTTCATTAATCAGATCAAGACATTTTTCCGATAATTCATCAAAGCGGCTTGCCTCAAGCTTTCCTAAAAACACACTCTTTTGAACCCTGAAAAGGCCGAATCTCTTACATTCTTTCGCTATCCTGGCTCTCGGCTTGTTTTCAACAACATCGTATATTATCCAAACTAGAACGGACATTTTTATTCCCCGGCTCATAGCCACGACAAACAGTCGTTACAACCCATCAAAACATCTATGTTAAAATTCCTCGATTTCCAGCCATTCCGGCCTTTTTTCCTTTTCATCAGCAAGCAGAATATTTGCCAGCCTGTGGGCTTCGTGCTGCGGGATATACTTTCTTTTCACATTTTTCCTTCTGTATCTTACCGTCTCTTCCATATGATTGTTCATCGCATCAACAACAACCGGCTTTCCCTTATCATTTAAAGAAACCGCATTATCAGTTGCGCGAAAATACTCACCTTTGATCTTTTTCCCTGTAAAAAGGTAGACAGTGGTCTGTTCTGCAAATATTCTAAAAGGCTCGATAAAATCAAAGACCATGGATTTTTTATTGTAGTTATCCGTGTGAAGAAATCCTACATAGGGATCGAGGCCGGCTAATATGCAGGCTTTTTCAATCCTGCCGTAAAGAATCCCATAGCAGTAATTAAGAACAGCATTAAAGGGATCTTTAGCAGGCTGCCGAGATCTTCCTTTAAATTTATATTTTTCCGGCATTATTTTGCCCAGGCACTGAAAATAGGCCCTGCCTGCCGTGCCCTCAAAGCCCATAATGCTGTTTCTGGCATCTTCAATTGATTCAGCAATTGTGGATAGGCCTGAAAGGGCGCTGTTGATATTTTTAAGCGGATTATCAAATAATTCTTCCCTGCCGGGCCTGGCATACATAAGTTTTTTTAAGAACCCGGCTTGGTTTTCAATTTTTTGTCTAATCATATCAGTGATTAATTCAAGCCCTTTTTTATCTTCAGCGATTTCCAATTGTTTTCTGCGGATAAGTGCCGTGCTGCCCATTTTAGCAAACCATATTCGGCCGATTGGATCACCGTAACCATTTAAAAACACAATATCTATATTGTTCTCCATAGCCGTTGTTATTGCCTGAGTGGTGATCATGGCCTGGTTGCAAATAACGATTGATTCTATTTTTAGGGGTGAAACATCAAAACGTTTATCTTTATTCTGAAGCCGGAAAAGACCATCCTTTTGTGTAATATATGTACCGGCGCTGTTTATCACTAATTGCACTATAAATCCCCTTTTACCTGACGGCTGAATTATTTATTTCCGCTGCCCTACTTATCATATTGTTGGCCACTGTGTTATATTGCAAGGGCTATCTATTTTGTTTTTAAAACAATTATATATCTGCTGGTAACGCCGAGTATTTTTTTCTTCTGCATGGCCGCGACAACCCCCGCATGGAAACGTTCCGAAGACATGGGGGCCTGAATGACATGTGTGGGCTGCCATCCGGTTTTATGAAAAATTTTGTGATATTCGAATATCAAAATAGCCTCTTCCGGATGTTCTTCAATAGCCGGTGTATTTTGAAAATCACGCCAGTTGGCATTAATAAAAGCCAGTCTTGTTGTCTTTTTGACCTTCCGCCTTAACCAAGCTAAAAAGCCCTCGAAGAAGGCAAGGTATTCCTTTTTTGGCAGCATCGATATGCTCTTCTTATCATAGCTTTTAGCCTTTTTGTCAAAATAGGGGGGATCGAAGATAATCAGGTTGGGTTTCTCTTTGGAGTTAAGGGGGAAGGGGTTGGATGTGGAGGCTGATTCAAAATTGCCCTTTTCGTCCCAGTAATAAGGCTCTATCTCAGGCCTGATATCAGGCCGGACTATCATATCCAGGGACCAGCATTTACGCCCCAAGGCCAGGCAGGTATCCGGCGTCACGCCTCCTCCACCCATAGGATCAAAGACAAGGTCATTTTGATTTGAGAAATAATAAAGGATATGCGCTATCAATTGTGCTGGGATACGGCCCGGCCAGTCATCGCCAAAACGGCGGTCACAATCATTCCATTCCCAAAGATCCCAGGTGCGTAATCCCCAATTAAGTTCTTTGAATCGCACTAAATCCGGTTTTCCTTCAAGGGCAATTGACCACACCATTGGCTCTGTCCAACCATGTTTTTCAGCCACTTGCGGCACAGTGAAGCCTCTCGACAAATCGGCTTTTACCGGATTTGGCAATACTGCCTTTTTCGGTAAATGGTCAGCAATAGTCTGCTGGGGGATGCCTAATCTATTGGCAATTCTGTCCTGAGGGACACCGAGGCGATTCATGCGGAATATTTTGATTTCAAGGTCCATCCGGATTGCTGCCCGAAGATCGGCAATATATGAATCAACTGTTCGCCTTGCGCGCCCTATGGCCTTGCCAATCTCTGAAGAGGTGAGCTTCGGATTATTTTGATATGCTCGTCTGGCCGTGTTTCTTGTCTCCTCTTCGGTCAACTGCCTGGGGCCTATGGCCTTTGTGGCCGCATAAAGCAAAGGATCGACTCCATCTAAATCCTTGATAATGACTTCCAGTTCAGTTACCCCTGTTGACTTATAAGCATTCCATCTGTGAACCCCATCCAATATACGATATTTGCCGGGCTTCTCCGGGTGTGGCTGCACCTCGATCGGATCAAATCTGAAACCATCTCTGATATTTTCAGCAAATATTCCGATTCGTTTTGGATCAATCTTTTCCCTTGGGTAGATTGTGTTATCTATAAGGATGTCAGTAATCGGGATTTGGGCTGTAGTGTTGACCATAATCTTATTATCTCTATTAACGTAACCATTCAGTCCCCTCACCCAGCCTCCCCTAACCCTTCTCATCGAGGAAGGGGGTCTGAATGGTTACCTATTACCGCATAAACTCCTATTTGAAAACAAAAATTTAATATTTACAGATTTTAATAAAATAGTGAAAAATTCTTGATTTTTTATATATTGAAATATTATTTTAATTAAACTAAAAAACAGTGTCAAGTATAAATAGCAAAAAAGAATAAAAACGCAAATTATCTCGCCAGATGATGGGCAGAAAAAAAGGAATGGATCTTAGCCACTTAGTTCCGAATTTCGTGTTTTTTATGATAGAAAATTTTAAAACCTTTTTGGTTCCGGCTTGTCCGGGTTAGGATTATTTCAAAATACGATCCCGAAGGTAAGCTGAATAGTATGGGTATTATTAATGAAAAAAATTATTTTTTTATGACGCCATATAGCCATTCAGCGGAAATGCCAGAATTGGCAAATCCGCTGAATAGTAATTTACGCAAGGGTTGGGCAGCCCCAAACAGCCTATTTACCGGAAATGCCAAAACTAGCATTTTCGGTAAATACCGATTTATTGGAGAGGTTTACTGTGCCCCAGATCGCTCAAGGCGAACGGTTGGTCAGTGCCTATTACTCCTTTTTTCAGTCGTGCATCAAAAAAAAGATTACCGACTATATGGGTTGATAAAGTCGTATCTTTATCATCATTAACAGAGCTCTTATTTTACCATGGCCCCAGCAGAGGGCCAGGATAATTGCTCTGATACATTTATATTGATCACCAGCTAGTATTCCAACCGCTGTTCCAATTCGTATTCCAACTGGGTGTCCAGATCGAGGTCCAGCTCGAGGTCAAACTCGGGATCCAGCTCGAGGTCCAGCTCGGGGTCAAACTCGGGATCCAACTCGGTGTCCATGGTGTTGGTGTCCAACTGGGTGTCCATGGTGTCCAAGGTGTCCAGGGATTCCAACCACCACCGCCGCCGGATGAAACTCTAATTATATCGCCATCAGGCAGGTCGCTATAATAATTATATCCATTATATCTCCATTCTGCCCTGTCACCTGATACTGTAAAATTAGTAATAGGTTGCTCCGAGGAGGCTTTTTGAGTAATTCTGTCCGGATCTTCATTTGTAATTAGATCATAATAGCAAAACCAATACTCACCTCCATCTTCCGAATACTTCCAAAAGGCCCTGTCTCCGGCTACATCAAATCCTGTGATGGACCAATCACCATCGGCTTCTTGAGTTACCCTTTTATATCCTTTTATATAATTTGAACCATCATAATACCCCTGATAAATTAAATCATAGTAACAATAATAATGAGGTCCTCCATCTTCCGAATATTTCCAAAAAGCCCTGTCTCCCACCACCTCGAAATCTTCAATTTCAAATGATCCATTATCATATGCCGTTTGAGTTATTTGATTACCATCAAGTTCCCACCAATAGGTATTACTATCCGATTCTGGTTCTACACGCGAATCCCAGTTAATTGAGCCAAGGTCCTCCCAAAAAACCGCGTCCTCTTCAGTCCAGACCAGTATATCATTATTATTAATACTTGGAGTACGTTTATCAATATCATCATCAGTGAGCTGACCATCGTCATCGATATTTCTCACATTGGAAAAAATCTGCCATTCCCCGCTTTCTTCTTCACGCCAGATGATTTCCCCTTTATCATTTACGTCAGGCTGTTGATGATCCAAATTATTAAAGGTAATTTGTCCCCGATCAGTTGAAAAGATTTGATAATACGATCCTTCCAATTTGGCATAAACAATCTCACCCCTGCTATTAATCATTGGTTCTTTACATTGATCGGCCACGTCAGTTATAGAAACTATATTTTGATCAGTGTATAAGAATATTTGGCCTTCCTGCTCCCAGACAATGTCACCCTGATTATTAATACCGGGGTTGAGATGATCACAGTCATCATCATCATCTGTTATTTGTTCTTCATTATTAAGGTCATATTGACCATTTTCCCATTCAAGAAGAAAAACCTGGAAATAATCATCACCATCTTCTTTAACATAAACAATATCTCCATTATCATTCATATCCGGACTTTCATAGTGAATGTCCTCATCATAAATCACATAAGTCTGCGTGGATGAAAGTAAGGTATAAGCAATATTATAATCGTCTGTAACATCCCAATTCAGTGCATGAACTACTTCATCCAGGTTATTAATGCGGCCATCCTTATGTGGGTCAGTTATATAACTATTATATGGATTTATAGGTAATCGATTTTTTGCGGCCATAGAAGATGCACAATAAACAAAAACTAAGGTAAATACCAAAGAAAAAACAAAAAATATTTTATTTTTCTTCATATTCTCTTTCATTATTAGCTGTCTCCTTCCTACTAACCTAGTTGTTATTATTAAAAAAATACGGGACTAAAAGATAATTTCATCTAATCTTTCCGAGTCATAAAATCCTCCTTTGTTTTGATGGTTAATAATTTTGATATGTTGATAGGATTTGCTTTAAGCTGTTGAGTTGATAGAATTTGCTTTAAGCTGTTGAGTTGATATAAAATTTGCTTTTATGACTATACAATGATGAGCTCGTAAAAAATCCAAAATAACGATATATATATACGACCTATCTTGTTGAATTTATGTGACCCGAATTTTCTAAAAACGACTTCTTACGAATGCATCGTACAATAGACGAATGCATCATAGAATAGGTTACAAAAAAAATTTAGAAAAGTACAACTAATTTTCTATTTTCAAGAAATGATTTATCTTTTCATGGAGGGATTATTAAAAATTTTATAAGGATTTGCTTTTTTCAAAATACAATCCCGAGGGCAAGCTGAACAGGATAGGTATTATTGCAAAAAAAACCACTTCAGTTCCGCCGGCAATAAATCAAATTTAGCTGCAGCGTCGATTTTATCATTGGTCGAAATGACAGAAAGATACTTTCTCGGACAGGCTCTAATTAGGTTATTTTTTATTGTCGCAATCCTTTTAAAATTGAGGATTTCGAGAGAATATTTTTGTAATTAATTATCTGGACGTCTATACATGTTGGGCAGAAAAAAAAAGAATCGATCTTAGGATTATTTCAAAATACGATGCCGAAGGTAAGCCGAATAATATAGGTATTATTGCTTTGGCATTAAAAAGGCGCCTTATGAAGCAGCATTAAAGCAATCTTACTAATGAGAGCACTGGGTGTTTGCCACCCATTTGCTGGTGAAAGGACCAAAAAGGTACCTTTGTTCATTATAATGAACAAAAAGCTTGACAAACTATTCATTATGGTGAATAGTTTTAATAGCTATTCACCATATAGATTATTTTACTAATCTGTTTTTATTATTCATTACGAGCTATTGTGTATGTATCATGAATAAAATCCAGTTAAAAGAAATATTATATTCATGGAACTTGTGGGGGGATTTTACTCCTGACCTTGGAATGTTGCGAGAGCAATATCTCTCTAAAATCGATTTGGCTCTGGATAGCAAAGAAATAATTGTCTTAAAAGGTATTCGCAGAGCAGGCAAAAGCACACTATTACTCCAATATATAAATAGATTGCATCAAAATAATAATATTAGCCTTAACCAGTTTCTTTACGTAAATTTTGAGGATTTTCGTTTTGCAGGTGAACTGTCGCTGGAATTGTTGGAAAAAATCTATCAAACATACCGGGAAGAGATTAATCCTCATCAAAAAGCCTATCTATTCCTTGATGAAATTCAAAATATTCCTTCTTATGAAAAATGGATTCGGACATACTATGACCGGGGAGAAAAGGTAAAATTTATCATATCAGGTTCATCAGCGGTCCTTTTATCAAGAGAATTAGCAACATTACTTACCGGAAGAAATATTTCCTTCACTATTTTTCCCTTTACTTTTACAGAACATCTTGACTTTATTGGCATTGATTATAAAAGAGGAGATAATCTTGAAGCCCTCTATTTAAAAAATAAAGGCAATGTTGCCGCTATTAAGAACGCGTTACAAAAATATGCTTTCTCAGGAGGCTTCCCCGAGGTAAATAAAAGGGATGATATAAATAGCCAAAGACTATTATTGCAGCAATATGTAGAAGATATTATTTATAAAGATGTTATACTCCGCCACAATATCAGAAATTCCAGACAGATTCTGGAATTTGCCCATTATTGTCTCCATCACGTTTGTACCTTATTCAGCTTCTCAAAATTAGCCAAAATTATGAAGATGTCTCCCAATACTATTATTGACTTTATTTCATATTTCAAAGAAGCATATTTACTCTCTATTAGCTCTTGTTATTCATACGGATCAAAGTCATCTTTAGATATGAACAGGCCTAAGAAGCTATATGCTGTTGATAATGGATTGCCGGCGGCAGTCTCATCATCTGAGAATTTTGGCCGAATGATGGAAAATCTAGTTTTTCAAAGTTTGAAAGTTCACGAAATATTTTATGGAAAAGGGAAGCATGAAGTAGATTTAGTCTTAAAAGAGGGTGGATTAAAAGCAATAAACGTTTCCTATGAAGAAAAAATAAAGGAGAGGGAAATACGAGGACTGGAAGAATTTGCCCATAATAATAAAAACGCGCAATGTTATCTGATCACTGAGGATGAGTTCGATATGTCTGATTCCAGGATAAAGTGTATCCCTTTGTGGGTATGGTTAATAAATCAAGGGCTTTATTAAAACTTATATACATCGGCGTTTAGCGGATTTGGCAGAAAAATATTAAAACACAATGCCGAAGGTAAGCTGAACAGTGTTGGTATTATTGCCGAAGGTGAATTCACCATTCTTTTTCCCAAAAAAAGAATAGAGGGACAATCCAATACTAAAATCGTTTATATTCGTATAATGAACTCCAGTGGTAAGTATGAATGATTCATCATTAAGATTTTCGATCATGTTCAGTATCAAATTCATATCACTTAAGATAAACTTCCTGGTAGTGGTAAAGAGAGCTACATAATATTTTGAAAAATTATATGGTTCATAGAGATTATTATAGAGCAAAAAATCTCTTTTTGTCCCGCTTGTTATCTCTTGCGGGTTCGCGGATGGCGCGGATGGATCGGATATGATAATAGGCTTACTGAATGGGTAAATTTTGGGATCACTTAAAACATTATCAGTATAACCGCCCTCATTATAATAGAATTCTAAATTTATGGAGATCCTGTCATTGACATCTTCAAAATCAAAAGACTTTCCAAAATTGATACCTAACCTGGGTATCCATTCGTTTTCTTCTCTATATGATGTTAGTGCTCCATTTTCTATTTTCAGTTTTTCATAATTATCGCCATAGGAAAAAGCCGCCTCTCCGACAGTGTCTATTCCAAGGATTCGTGTGGAAAAATCGTAGGCAAACACTGGTCTGTATCCTTTTTTATTCCAGGCGGAAAAAGCCATTTCAGTTCCGCCGACAATAAATTCAAACTTACCCGCAGCGCCGATTTCATCACTGGTGCGAACATCACCAGTATCTAAAAAGCCGTATATATTAAATCGTGTTCCAAAGGGAATATGCATCTTCATCCCATAGGCGCCTTCACGAGAGCCAACTTTTTCTTGAAAGGTCTTTTTTTCTACATTAATCAGATCCGAGGGGTTCCACAGATAACATCTTCCCCATTGAAGCACCTGTTTTCCCGTCCTGAAGTAGACTGAATTCTTCACATTAAAATCAAGAAAAAATTCTCTCAGGGAAAAATCCTCTTCATCAGTGCTTGAATTGTACTGTATTTCTGTATCGGCAAAGCATTTTATTCCTTTTTTCAGTCGTGCGTCAAAAAAAAGATTGCCGACTATATAGGTTGATAAAGTCGTATCTTTATCATCATTAATGTTCTCTGTGCGCCTATCTGTATATTCTACAACACTTGTTGCCTTACCTGATATCCCCAGCTCTTTCTTTTCTTCTTCCTGGAAGGTGTTATCGATGATTTTTCCTGTTTCAAAAATTGATTCAGGAGTTGAAAAAAGCTCATCTTCATTTATCACATCCTGGGCAAAGCTTTTGAAACTGAGGAATAAGGAAATGATTGAGCATACAATAATAATTTTTTTCATTGTCTTGTCCATAAGATTTCTCGTCGCTGACGTTCCTCGAAATGACAATGTATAATTCCTTAAATTAATGGCATTTTATTTTTAATGAATGCCATTATTTGCTGAGACTTTCAAGATATGCTTTGGTAAATATCTTATCATCCAGTGCCTTGGTTGAAATATTTGCTATTTCTACTAACGTTTTGTTCCCTTTCTCAAACTCATCTATATACATATGCTTAACAGGCACGAACCTGTTATTGACAGTGACGTATTTTAAAAAGTAGGCGGTCTCCATTAGCGTGCCTGACAGCGAATATGATTCTTCTTTCAGGGGCAAATAGTCGTCCTTTTTTATCCAATAGATTTTTTTCGGATAATCAACATCATGTACTTTTGCTTTTAATTCAAATTTATAGACGGGTATGTTACCCAATTTTTCTTCGCTTAATATATCATTGCCCTGCTCATCCCGTGCGCCCTCATAAAGTTCGGTTAACTTTCTTTTTTCAAAATCATCCGCTTTGGCATCCGAACCGGCTATACTTTCATCCCTGTTGATATGCTGAAAGGTGCGCGTGTTTCTTCTATACATCCAAAAATTATCGCCAACCCGAAGATATCCATTCCCCTTTTCTGGCTCCGGCGCGGTCATTACTATGAGAAACGAGTCATCTGCATCCCTGCGGTAATAGATCATCTCAATGATCTTAACACCCTGTTCAACCTTCTGTTGAGTTAACATCACCTTTGCGGTGATATCATTGGTCATTTCCATGGTTTCTTCAATTTTTTGCAGTATATCTGAAATTTTAATTTTCTCGGCATCTACCCTATTCACAACTATGAATAAAGATATGAAAAAAAATAATAAGATCTTTTTCCTCATAATCATCCTCTCTTATTCATATTTTTATAAGACTTCCGCACTATTACCTTTAACTATCATTTCCAGACCTCTTCATGTATTTTATTCATAATGCCTTAGGGCCGTTGAAGGAGACAGATTTGCCGCCCTGCGTGCAGGAAAATACGCAGTGACTGCTACGATGGCCAATATTAAACCAATATTCAACAGAATACCTATCCATGTCGGCTTAAAATAGAGATGTCCATTAACCAGAAGAATCGACAAAGGATTATCAGGAAGCTCAAAGGTAAGGATGGTAAGAAAATGCATGCTCAGAAAAGCCAATATAATACCGAGTATGGAAGAAAAAAAGGCCAGAAGAAATGACTCTAATATAAAGACGTTTCTCACATCCTTTTTCTGCATCCCGATAGCCCGTATGGTGCCGATCTCCCGTGTTCGTTCACGAATTGTCATTCTAAGGGTATTTATCACACCAATCAATATGATAAAAAAAAGGATAAGAACGGCAGTGATGGTAATCAGATTTAATACATTTTCCAATTTTAATACTTCGCTGGCGCTCTCATACATAGTCCTCACATCAACTGTTGTGCCCTTCCATTTTTTTCTGGTAATGTCCTTCATTTTCTTCTGCAGCTCTTCAGTATTGCTTGTTCTGTCAAGTAAAACCCACTCAGTGGCCAAAACGTTATAAAGAGAATTATTTCTATCAGGCAGATAGGCATCGGTAATAGCGCTTCTATCTTCCGGCAGATTGGGATAATAGGTATCATAAAATTTTTCTTCATGTATTAAGACAATATTTTTATCAGCCATATCATCGTTGTGAAAGATACCCGATACTTTATACTTTTTCGTTGTATAGGTATTTTTAAATTTATTCTTATACACAAGCTCAAAAGGGTCTCCTACTTTAATCCCCAATTTATTGCCTAAGGCTTCATTGAGTAAAACAGCCTTTTTAGAGAAGATGTCATCTTTTTTATCTATGCTTAAAATGTGAATATGTTTTTTCACCACCTTCTTTGAGTCGCTATCTGCCTTAAATCCAAACATGGTTACCGCCTGTTCTCTTCCTTGATAATTGAGTTTGCCATAAATAAAGGCCAGATCCGGATTTAAGGCGGCATGGAGTTTATCTGCCAGCTTCACTGCATTCTTTGTTGGATTCTCTATGGTAATGTTGAGATTTGCAACCTCATAGGGTTTATACCCCATCATTTTTTTTAGATTATGTAATTCTCCGAACATAATTGTCTGCATAAAAATATTATCATTTTTTACTATTCCAATAAGCGTCAGGCGAGCGGATTCATCATTTCCAAAAAGGTTAGTAAATCTTATTCTGAGGATATCATTCTTTTTCACATTCAGATATTGGGCCTTTTCTTGGGAGAGGATAACCGGATTTTCAATATCAGTTCTGGAAAGATCTTTAAAATCGCCCTCTATCATTTGATACGACTCTTCAATCTCTCGTCTTGTCTCTTCGCTTATTGTCTGGCTTAAATCAATACCCACAAAAATCAGATTATCCGCTTTATTATTCCCTATAACTCTGCAGAATACACCAATACTCTCTTCAAGCTCACGTATCCCCTCAACATTATTTCTGACCAGAGGAAGTATTTTTTCTTTATCTCGGAATATAACTCTATAAAGACCGCCTTTCTCGTTAAAAGCCACCTGAATATGGCCTGCTACGCGCACTATTATTTTATTGAGCAGAATATCAGTAATGCCCGATGAAAAAGAATTGGCCACCACAAGAATCATAACACCCAGCGCAATTGCCGCGCCAAGAAGGATATTCCTTCTTTTTTGCCTCAATAGATTTCTGAAACTTATCTTAGTGACTAATTTCACGCTGAATTCTCCAACAATTTAGATATGCCGGATAAAAGCTGTTTCTTCTTTTGTTTCCTCATTCCATAGTATTAACTTTTTTTATAATAAGGATAAATATACCACTTCCTTGCCACTATTTCATCTGTAGTCTTAGCAGTTTCTGTTTTTTCCTTATTTTTGTATTTTAAGCTTATTATTCTACTCGGCTAAAATATTTTTCTTGCATACTGTTCATTTGTACAATTTAATCCTTTGGCTGATGGAGCGCCGGGTGCGATGATGACTATTCACACCTTTGGTGATTATATGGGGAAAAAAATCTTTCGCGACAAAGTGTTGGGGCCTTTTTATGATGAAGGCAGTTAGCCATTATGGATCAGATAGATGGACTGAATCACCTTTTTGGCATGGCATGATGGACAAAAGTATCTTTCTTTGCAGGAAAAATTATTGAGGAGAAAGGAGCGATTCCGAATATTTAACAATGAAACGGCCGTAGGTGCATTGATAGGCCAACGAACTTAAGTGAGCCATAGGGAAGCCTTTGATGGGTAGGTGGCGAATTCTTTTAAAAATCCTTGGTAAGGTAAATATTTCCTTTCTCAGGTCTAATAAAGCACGCTCTCTATTCTCCACCGTCATATCTTTATCGATATGCTGAAAAAGGGCTCTATTAAAACTATATCTATCCCAAGCTAAGTCGTGGAAGATATATTTATCATATAAATCATATAATTCCGTGCCCGGCAGGGGAGTAAGTAAAGAAGTAAAAGCGGCAACATTCAGTTCATCGCAAATATCAAGGGCCCTTTTAAAATCATCCAAAGTATCATTAATACTTCCCAGCATTATAAAAAGGCTTACATCTATGCCTGCATCACGTATCTTTTTTATGGCCTCTTTGCGATTTTTTCCCTGCTTATTAGTGGCCTTAAATTCATTTAACGTAATAGGATTATTGGACTCCCAGCCTACTGTTACCATGATTAGACCGGCTTTTCTTCCCCACTTTAACAGTTCCTCCCCTCTCTTATGCTGGACAGTTACCAAATCAGCCTGGCCTATCCACCACTTACGTCGAATATTTTTGCTTAACTCTTTGTATAGCTCAATTGACCGGTTAATGTTAGTGCCCCAGATATTATCATCCAGATTTATAAAAAATCTTTGTTTGCTGGAAGCAACCTCATTAACAACCTCATCAATAGGTCTATGCCTGACAGTATCTCCGAAAAAGTTTCTTACTGAACAGTATATACAGTGGTGCGGACATCCTCTGGATGTAAAAAAGCTTCGTATGTTATAAAAGGGTTTCAGTAAATCTGTCTTTGGATGAGGCAGATTATCTAAAGGAAGCCTATAGCCATGATAAACTCTTTGCAATCTGTTGTTGGCGGCATCTGTCAGTATTTCCTTCCAAACACCCTCTGCCTCACCGATAACAATGGCATCCGCATGTTCCATAGCCTCCTTGGGCAGGACTGTTGTATGGATCCCTCCAAATATAGTTTTCACTCCCCTCTTTCTTAAATAATCCGAATTTCGGTACACCCATGGAGCGTGGAGGGTAAAAAAAGTAAAACCAACTAGATCAGAATCTAAAGAGTCCCAAGCGATCTTCTCTCTATTGGCATCTATAAGCTTGATTTCAACATTTGGGGCAACCTTCTCTGTTAATCCAGCCAAATACTCCACGGCAGGTGGAGCAACCGGCATTCTGACGACTGGCTTTCCCCCCTCACCTTCCGGGGGAGCTATGAGGGTTAGCTTCATTATTCTTCTTCCTATATGACTCTTTTTTTTTAATTTAAAATAATAATGATGTAATCCTAAAAAGTCTTATCAACGTGTCTTTTCGAACACATTCACTACGTTCAGTGTAAACTCCTGTGAGAAATCTTTATTGCACAATATGCTAAAAAATAAAAAATTTCTCCCTGAGGTCGAAATGACGAATTTGCTAAAATCGACTTTTTAGGAAACCATCAATAACTATTCATTAAAGATAGTTAACTTAATATTGTATCGACAGATCATTATAAATCTAACTAATCTTAAAAAAAAAAAGAGGCAATCATACTTTTGAGTGCCGGATGTCATACTGAAGAATAACGGGATTCGAAAGGATACATCTGGTATGGATTTGTAATATGGTTGAAGAGTAATTGAAGTGTGGGGATTTAGAAGGTCAAAAGCAATTAATTACGAATTACCAGTTAATGATCGGCTGGGAAGCTGCATAAATAAAATAAAAATTCCAAATGCTTTTTATTTATCAATTAATCACGTACGATTGCCTCGAGCGGCGTTATTCCTCGTGCGACTTTCATGGGATAGACGACCGCAATGAGGGTAACCAGCAAAAGCTGAAAAATAGTTACTATAACGCCGGGAAAAGATAAAACAGGAAAAAAGGTGTCTCCTCCAAACAGAAGTTGAACCATATCATTACTGGAAGTGATATGTAAGAGGGGGACAATGCGTATGGCCACAATTCCTAAAATTATGCCAACCCCGCCAAAAACGAATGACAGTATGGCTGTCTCACCTAAAAACATATGCCCTATGAAACTTTTTCGAGCCCCTATGGCCCTCATCATTCCTATCTCGGAGGTCCTCTCCAGGGCAGCCATGGTTAAGGTATTCACTATGATTATTATGGCAACAACAAACAAGAGCATGACAAAACCAAATAGTGCTCCCTTAATAATAGTTGCCATACTGCCTATGAGGCCGAATGCTTTTTTCCATGAAACCGCCCTTACTCCTAAATGCTCACCTTTCAGCATGGCATTTAATTTTTTCAGCCCTTCAGGTAAAGAAACTCCTTCTCTCAGTCTGACAAATATCACATTGTAAGCGCCTGCCTCAATATCACCTTTTTTTTCCCCCTGCATCCACTCTCGAGGAGATATCTTTATCACTTCCTCAATCTCATCGCCAATCCCTTGGCTAAAAAGTGAGCCTTCTGTAAAGAGCTTATCGATGTTTTCATTTTTCATCTCAAGAAACTTCTTTTTCTCTTCAGGGATGGTGACTGTTTTTAAAGCAGCGGGAAAATATCCCTGACATTCCCGGTAAGATTCAATATCAACAATATTAAAATGTCCAAAAATGGTGTCTAAGGCCTTAAATTTTACAATTCCCTTTATATCAAGGCGAATATCCATGGTAGTATTTTTCTCATTGTATCCAAGAAAAACTATGGTATCTTTAATGGTTAAATCCTCACCCCCTATTTCTTCTTTTGTTTCCTTTCTAAAATTCTCCTCGTTAAATGTTTCACCTACAGGGATAAACCATAATCCTGTATAATCATAAAACTGCTTTCGCGCGCCAGTTGGAACAAGGGCCCCTCTTTCATCTTTTTTCAGGAGCCTTCCCTCTACTGGTATCATGTTATGAGGAAATATTTCCTTATATTGATCATAATCAACCCCGATGAGGAAGGCAAAACCAGGCGCCCCACCCTCTTCATTTAAAATCATGGCCATATTTCTGCCGGCTGGCAAAAATTTTTCTATATAGCCCTGTGTTTTCAGGGCCTTCTTTATCCGGATAAAATTATGAATCGGTTCAATGGCTTTTCCCATTAAGGTAAAAAGAACATTATCGCTTTCCTGTTTATCTGAAATGATAACAATATCTCCGGTAAAACCTTGAACAATATTTCGCTCAAGGCCTTTCTCCATTCCGGAGATGACCCCATTGCCGAAGGTCATTACCAGGGCCCCCAAAAAAAGGATAATGCCGATAACGATACTTTTCCCCTTATGACGATGGATATTACGCCAGGCAATCTTAAAAACAAGATCCATTATCTTAGTTTCCGTTTATGAGTATTCCATCTTTTATTTTTACTATTCTTTGCGCATATTGTAAAACATTGGCATCATGGGTGGAAAAGACGAAGGTTGTCTTTTCCGTCTCATTCATCTTGCGCATAAGCTGAAGTATCGAAGCACCGGTGACAGAGTCAAGATTGGCGGTAGGTTCATCGGCCAGGACAATATCAGGATTGGTAACAAGGGCTCGTGCTATGGCAACTCGCTGCCGCTGACCCCCGGATAGTTCCGCTGGTCTGTGTTTTATAAACTCCCGCAAACCAACTTCATCAATGAGCTCCTCGGCCCTTTTTTTTATTTCGTTCTTTGAGCGCTCTTTCATTAAGAGAAGTGGGAATTCAACGTTCTCTCTCACATCAAGCACAGGAATCAGATTAAATGTTTGAAAGATAAATCCGATTTTATGCAGTCGAATATCAGTAATCTGTTTATCGTAAAGGGTAGCTATTTCTTTACCTCCTATTTTTACTAGTCCCTCAGTGGCAAAATCAACACAGCCGATGATATTTAAAAGCGTTGTTTTGCCGCTTCCCGAGGGGCCGACAACACTGATAAATTCCCCTTCAGACACAGTCAAATCAATGCCGCGGATGGCGTGCACAATTGTTTTGCCTAAGGTATAATCCTTCTTTAATCCTTGAATTTCTATCATGATCTCAAACAGGCCCCTTTTGTAAAACAATATCCATTATTGATGGTTTCGTAAAAAGTCGGATTTGGTAAATCTGTCATTTCGACCACATTCATTACGTTCAGTGTAAACTCCGGGTAAAATCTTATACTTTTCAACACATTGTCTAACAAAGATTTCTCACGTTCGTTCGAAATGACAACTTAATGAGACTTTTTACGAGACCATCATTATTGATGCAATCGTAAAAAATCGAATTTATAAAAATAGTATCTAATAAAACCAAATAGTTATAATGCCTAAATCTGTTAATTTAGCACTTTTTACGAGACCATCATTATCAGTTAATATAATATTTTTTTATGATAATTCATAATGAATATAAAGATATAAAGCACTATTTAAAAATTAGTACTTTACAATAATCCATAATATCCCAATAATCCATGATATCTCAAAAAAGCCATAAAATTTTAATATGGAAAACAACTTCTGTCAAAAAAATTCAATAATAATATTAAGATAAGCAGTAATGGGATATCGGATATTCCCATGTAAAATCGCTGTGATATAGATTTTCAAAAAAATAATTTCACAATCCATATTCAGGCAGAAGTAGCGCAGGGCTTTAGCCCAAATTTCGGATAGCGGCTTAAATTCCGAGACTGCATAAAAAACCAACCTTAACAAAATCAGATAGTTAACAAAATTGGTTTAAAATACAATCTTAATAAAAACAATAAGTTATGATTTCGATCTCGATTTGTAG
>DAOURK010000105.1 GCA_030625085.1 Pseudomonadota bacterium | reverse complement strand
CTTTACCCTTCCACAGATTACTGAAAAGCATGGCTGGCCAGCACCGATGCCGGTTGGGCTGAAAAAAGCCAAGATTATACTCGAAGGCAATTAATTAAATTAAAAAATATCTGTAAAATTTCATGATGGTTGGGTTGAAATTAAAAATGGTGGTCCCGAAATGGGTTGAATTTCAAGGCGAGAGCGTTATTAAATCTCCTCAATTTCCCTCATTAATGTCAAATCAATCAAAAAAGGAATCAAAATAATGAAAATCTGTATAAATTGTGTCTTACCCGAAACCTTTCCAGGCATCACTTTTAGTGGAGACGGCCTCTGTTCTTATTGTGCCCGTTTCAAAGGAAAAAAATATCAAAAAAAATTAAAGGATCGTTTCAGACAAAAATTTATTAATATTATAAAAGAAATAAAGGGAAAAGGGCCTTATGATGTTTTGATGGCATATAGTGGCGGAAAGGATTCGACATATACCCTCCGATTGCTTAAAGAAAATTTTAATCTTAAGATCCTTGCTATCACATTCGACCACGGTTTTATTTCTCCAATGGCCTTAGAGAATATTCGTAGTGTTACAGATACCCTCGATATTGATCATCTGACTATAAAACCGGGGGCAAAGACTATATGCTCGGTCTTTTTAAAATCCATGGAACCAGATATTTACCCCCTCAAAGCATTAGAACGTGCAAGTGCCATTTGCAATTCATGCATGAACATGGTCAAATCTTTTCTGCTGAAAACTGCAATTGAAAAAAAAGTGCCCATTGTGGCTTACGGATGGTCCCCAGGGCAGGCGCCTATCCAATCATCAGTATTCAAAACAAATGCTTTGATGGCCAAAGAAATGCAAAAGGCCACGATGACTCCACTTCAAAAAATAAGTGGGCATAAATTATCAGGTTTTTTTCTTGATGAATATCAATTTAAACTCGCAGAGTTTTTCCCATATCTAGTTCACCCTTTAGCAATTATGGCTTATGATGAGGAAAAAATCCTCGAAAGAATAAAAGAACTAAACTGGAAAAATCCCCAGGATACAGATTCAAATTCCACTAATTGTTTGTTGAATAGTTTTGCAAACGAAATTCACATTAAGCAGCATGGTTTCCATCCTTATGCCCTTGAAATCGCCAACTTAGTCCGCGAAGGTTATATGGGCAGGGAGGAAGGCCTTAAAAAAATTTCCACCCCATTTGATCCCAAGACAGTTCGTTATGTAAAAGAAAAGCTAAAAATCAATAATAATCTCTAAAATTTTGCAGAGTTAAAATTTTTTTAATATATTCATCAGGGAGAAATTATGAACCATATTAATAAGGTGAAGGAATTCATAATTGAAAATTTCCTTTTTGGAGATGCTGATAAAATTAAAGAAGATACCTCATTTCTTGAAAGTGGAATCATCGATTCTACAGGGATACTGGAACTGGTTTCTTTTTTAGAAGAGGCTTATGGGATTATATTTAGTGATGAAGAACTTATTCCTGAAAATTTAGACAGCCTCATTAATATTGCCCAATTTATAGAACGAAAGACTAACAGCGGCAAGGACTAAGCATGTGTGGAATCGTTGGTATCTGTTCTTTAAAAGGGCCACAATCCGTTAACTTAGATCTCTTAAAGCGGATGACTGGCGCCCTGCGCCATAGAGGCCCTGATGAGTCTGGCATTTACATAGATAATTGCGTCGGCTTGGGACATGTACGGCTAAGCATCATTGATATTTCAGGTGGAGTACAGCCAATTCATAACGAAAAAAAGACACTGTGGATTGTTTATAATGGGGAGGTGTATAATTACCCTGAATTAAAAGATGATTTATTAGATCAGGGCCATCGTTTCTATACATCCACTGATACAGAGGTTATCCTTCACCTCTATGAAGAAAAAGGCCCATCTTGCCTGGATTATTTAAATGGACAATTTGCTTTTGCGATTTGGGATTCCGAACAAAAAGAGTTATTTCTTGCCCGAGATAGAATTGGTATCAGACCATTACACTACACAATTTTTCAGAATTGTATCGTATTTTCTTCTGAAATAAAATCAATTTTTATGATTGAGGAAATTTCACGTCAGATTGATCCTATAGCCATGGATCAAATTTTCACTTTCTGGACGACCTTGTCCGGTAAAACTATTTTTAAAGATATACATGAACTTCCGGCCGGGCATTATTTAACAACAACTCATAATTCAATTAATGTTCGGAAATATTGGGAAATTCCATTTTATTGCCCTGAAGGACTAAAGAAATCTTCTTTTCAAGAAACACGTGAGGAGGTTTATACTTTATTAAACGACGCCATTCGAATTCGTTTAAGATCCGATGTGCCGGTTGGCACGTATTTAAGCGGCGGTTTGGATTCATCCGGTATAACGACGCTGGTTAAAAAAAACTTCAATAATCATCTGAGGACCTTTGGCATCCATTTTGAGGAAGAAACCTTTGATGAGAGCAGTTATCAAAATTACATGCATACTTTTCTCAAAACCAGCCACGTGGGCATTACAGCAACGAATGAACAGATTGGATCTGCTCTTTCGGATGTGATATGGCACTGTGAAAAGCCCTTACTGAGGACAGCCCCTGTGCCATTATTTTTACTTTCCAAGGTGGTGCGGGACAATAATTTTAAAGTGGTGCTGACCGGGGAGGGAGCCGACGAAGTTTTTGGCGGCTATAATATTTTTAGAGAAGCTAAGGTAAGAAGATTTTGGGCCAAGCAGCCTCACTCAAAGGTGCGGCCTTTGCTTATTGGAAAATTATATCCCTATATACTCAATGATCCAAAGCTGAACATTATGCTGCAGTCCTTTTTTGCCCACGGACTTGAACAAATAGAAGATCCATTTTTTTCGCATATTATCCGATGGCACAATACGAGCAAAATAAAAACATTTTTTTCAAAAGAACTCAAAGAATCAGTGAGTCAATATTGCTGCTATGAAGATTTAAGGGGGAGACTCCCTGAATCATTTGAAAATGTGGATTATCTGGCTAAAGCACAGTATTTAGAAATGGCCATCTTTTTAAGCAATTACCTTCTTTCATCTCAAGGAGACAGGGTAGCCATGGCCCATGGAGTTGAAATGAGATTACCATACCTGGATTATCGGATTATAAATTTAATGAGTCGTACACCATCCAGATGGAAGATCGCGGGGTTAAATGAGAAATATCTATTAAAAAAAACATTACAAGCTATCCTTCCTGCAAAAATTATTAACCGCCCAAAACAACCATATCGCGCGCCCATTAGGCAAAGTTTGCTCAATAGCACATCGTCAAATTCTATCAAAGAAATCATTTCAGATTCTTCCTTGCGTGAAGCAAAATTATTTGATTTAGCAAAAGTGAAGATGCTTTTAAAAAAAATTCAAAAATTTCAACGTGCAAGCGAGCTGGACAGCATGGCCTTAGCTGGTATCATATCATCCCAAATAATTTTTGATACCTTTATTAAGCGCTTTTCTCCACAAACTATCCAACCAATTACTCCGACCCTCCTTATCGATTACCGGTCTGGTTGCATTTAGCAATTAATCTTAATATATTCAGGTAACTGTTATCAAAGATCACACAAATTCTTAGTAATCATAAGGGAATATATTTATGTTCAATCCAACTTTAGTTCATGAATATTTGGCTCTTTCTGCAAAAAAATTTCCTGATAAAGCGGCGTTAATTTGCGGGAAAGAGCGTTGGACTTACCAGTCAATCGATCAATACTCGGACCTTTTAGCCGATATATTAAGGGATATAGGCATGAAGCGCCATGATCGAGTAGCTATCTTTCTTGATAATTCCATTGAGTCTGTTATATCTCTTTATGCTGTCTTGAAGGCAGGTGGCACATTTGTTATGGTGAATAACCTTATTAAGGCAAAAAAACTCAGCTATATTTTACAGGATTGTGGTGCAACCATGCTGATTACCCAAACGAATAAACTACACGTGGTAAGTGCAGCATGTAATGATTTTACCAATACTTGTAAAATAATATGGATTGGAAATTCATCCTCTATCCCTCGCACTTTATCTGCATGTTCTTTATTCTGGAATGAGATATTTCAAAATGTAAATACCATGAGTGAATTATCTCAAAAGAAAAAAAATAATGGTGCCAATTGCAACATCATCGCACTGGATCTTGCAGCACTCATATATACTTCAGGCTCAACTGCTGACCCCAAAGGAGTGATGTCATCTCACCATAATATGATCTCTGCGGCACAAAGCATAATCCAATACCTGAAAAACACCCGTAAAGATATTATTTTGAATGTACTTCCACTTTCATTCGACTATGGTCTTTACCAAATCATTATGAGCTTTATGTTTGGCGGCACAGTTATCCTGGAGAAATCCTTTCTTTATCCGATCAAAGTCTTAGAATATATCGAAAAAGAAAAAGTTACCGGATTTCCAATTTTACCTACCATTGCCGCCTTTCTTTTAAAAATGCAAAACCTGCACAAATTTAATTTCAGCTCTCTTCGGTATATGACCAACACCGGTTCAGCCCTACCAGAAGAGCATATACGCAAACTAAGAGCTCTTTTCCCTCATGTCAAATTGTATTCGATGTATGGCTTAACCGAATGTAAAAGGGTTTCTTATCTGCCCCCTAAAGAATTAGATCAACGAATTTCTTCTGTAGGTAAGGCTATGCCAAACTGTGAGGCCCTCATTTTTAATGATGAGGGTAAAGAAGTGAAACCGAGAGAGGTAGGGGAACTCGTTATTAGGGGTGCAAACGTCATGTGCGGTTATTGGCATGCGCCGGAGTTGACGGCTAAGACTTTTCGAAAAGGAAATCACCTCGGTGAAACGCTGTTGTATACAGGCGATCTTTTCCGGAAAGATGAAGGTGGATTTCTCTATTTCATAGGGAGAAAGGATGATCTCATTAAAACTAAAGGAGAGAGGGTAGGCCCTAAGGAAATTGAAAATGCCCTGTGTGAGATAAAAGGCATTATAGAAACAGCAGTGATTGGTGTGCCTGATGATATTCTCGGGCAAGCAATCAAAGCCTTTATTGTATTGGAGCCTGAATGCGGGTTAACAGAAAAGGAAATATTGAAATATTGTAGCGATCGCTTAGAAATATTCATGATTCCCAAATACATTGAATTTGTGGAAGAATTGCCTAAGACTCCCAATGGGAAAATTGATAAAAAGGCGTTGAATAGATATCCAGGCAACTACAAGTAAATCACAGCAGATATTGGAATGAAGCAGCATATATATGCAGGCCATGGCCCTATGTCACCGGAACAATTTCATGAAGGGGTTGCAACCACCCTACAAAAAAAATCCTCGCGGTATCAGCCGATATGTGCTAATAGTAAATGCCGGACAGCCGCATGAGGGTAAATCAAAAAAATTTCAATAACCTAAATGAAGGAAAGGTACTCGGTATGAAAAACAAAATCGCATCATTCATGCTTATATTATGTTTATTCTTGACTAACTCTATATTTATGAGCGGATGTAGAAAAACAAAGCAAGGCCATATTACAAGAGGAGAAAAATATCTTGAGCAAAAGGAATATAATGCCGCTATTATTGAGTTTAAAAATGCTGTTAATATTGACCCCAATGATCACCTGGTAAGGCTTCAACTTGCAAAAATTTATAAGCAAGTTAACAAATTAGATAATGCTGAGCAAGAGTTGAATCAGGTTATTGAGAAAAACACCGATAGCAGCCAAGCGCATTTCTTGTTGGCTTCCATTCACGCGGACAGAAAAGAATATGCTAACGCCCTAAAAGAGGCTAAGATTGCCTTCGAATTGAATAAAAAAAATAAGCAGAATAAGGAGACAAAGGAAAAAAAATCCCAAATACATAATCTTTTTGGCCTTATCTATATGGGAATGAATGAACCACAGATGGCAAAATCACACCTTGATAATGCTCTGGAATTAGATCCCCTCAATATTGATATCTTGCTCAATCAGGGCTATCTATGTATGGAGATGAATAATTATGTTGATGCAAAGAAAAAATTTGACATGGCCAAAGTCCGTTCACCAAAGAACGTAAAGCCGTATTTGGCCTTGGGAAAATATTGCTACTTTCTCAAAGAATATCAAGAGGCCGAATCTTATTACCGCAAGGCTTTGGAGATAGCGCCGACTTCTCTTGAAGCCATGATTATTATGGGAAATATCTTGAGCCTTCAAAAGCGTTTTGATGAGGCTATTAAGCAGGGGGACTTACTTATAAAGAATTTTCCTCAAGCGCCCTATGGCTATCATATCAGAGGAAGCGCCTATTTTGCTAAGACCCGGTACAATGATGCGGTCATAGACCTCCTGGAAGCAGCTAAAATCCATCCTGAGAATGCCAATGCTCATTATTTACTTGGCCTTGCTTATTATAACCTTAAACAAAGGGATCAAAGCATCAGCTCGCTTCAGAATGTGACCAGGCTTGCTCCTGCGCACACCGGCGCCCGCACTTTGCTTGCCGCCTTGAACCTTGAGCTCAAGCGATATGAGACAGCCATCCAGGAGATTCAGAAGGCCCTGGAGGTGTTACCCAACAGTCCTTACTTGCATAACCTTTTGGGTGTTGCCTACATTGGCAAGAATCAACTCGATAAGGGGATGGATGAGTTTCAATTGGCCTTGCAGATTGATCCCAATTTCAACCTGACCTATCAAAGCCTGGCTACTCTCCATCAGATGACCGGAAGGAAAGATGAAGCCATTAAAATGTATGAGTCAGCTATTAAGATTGATTCGAAAAATCTTGGCCTCTATATTCCTTTAGCCTTAGCCCACCTGGAGCAAAACGCGCCCGATCAGACACTTCGTATTTGCTCGGAAGCTCTTAAATCCGATTCCAGCCAGGAAGTATTTTATAATCTTATGGGTTTGGCTTATCTGAAGCAGGGTAAACTTGATGAGGCCAAGGAGCATATGAATAAGGCCTTATCTATCAGCCCAAACTTTTTTACCGCTCACTTTAACCTTGCCAGATTGGATTTAATGGAAAATAAGCCTGATAAGGCTATTATCAGGTATGAGAGGGTCTTAAAGCAAGACCCTGAAAATGTTAAAGCCCATATGGGCCTGGCTGAAGTTTTCTCAAAAAAAGGGGCAAGGGAAAAGGAAAGCAGGTGCCTCCAGGAAGCCCTCTCCATCAACCCCAAACATGGGGGCGCCTTTGCCAAATTGGCCCAAATCCATTTTAGTCAAAATGATTTTACGACTATTATAGAATTGGCCAAGAATTTTATCTCTGCAGTGCCTGACTCAATTATGGCCCACAATATCCTCGGTGCAGCTTACCTGGGAAATAAGGAATATGATCGGGCCATTGCCGCCTTTAAAAAAGTGGTTCAGGCAAGTCCGGGGGATCTTTCGGCCCAGGAGCGTTTAATCCATGCTTATAACCTCAATGCGGAATATGATAAAGCCAAAATGGTATTAAAAGATACACTCTCTCAAAGGCCGGAGAGGTCCTCTGCCCTTTTGAATGATTTGGCTATGTATTCTCTCAGCAGCGGTAATTATAATAAGGCCATCGATTATTTAAATCAGGCCCTGGCTGTTGATCCCAATAATGAGAAGAGCTATTCAAGGCTTGCCTCAACCTATATGATTTCAGATCAGCCTCAATTGGCTATCAACACCTTAGACAAGGGTATGAAAAGAATGTCGAATTCTTTGAATTTAAGATTAAACTCGGGAATCACTTACAACCTGACAGATAGGCACGATCAGGCATTGGAGCAATACCGGTATGCTCTTGAGAAAATAGAGCCTGACAATAGCGGTTTGCATTTTCTATTGGCTAATACATATTTATTTAAGAAGGACGATCAGAAGGCGGAAAACTTTTACAAGAAAGCTATTGATCTAGATCCTAACAATGTGAGGGCTTGCAATGATCTGGCCTGGTTTTACGCCGAGCGAGGCCGGAATCTCGATTATTCGCTAGGTCTTGCTGAAAAAGCAAATGCGCTTTCCCCCAAAAACCCGGATATCATAGATACTGTCGGCTGGGTGTATCTTAAGATGGCCAAGCCGGATCAGGCGATCGAAAAATTTAATGAAGCCATTGCCTTAGCCAAGGATAATCCTACGCTGCTATATCACCGGGCTATGGCTTTCCATCTCAAGGGAGAAAATGGCAAGGCTATAGCCGAATTAAACCAGGCCTTATCAACAACCGCCAAGAAAGAATTTCCTGAAAGGGAAGATGCCCAACAATTACTGAGGAAACTGACCAAATAATCGATGATAAAAAAAGTGTAGGAATTTTCGACATTACCTTTGTTGATTTGTAATTGAATATCAATAAGTTAACACCTCTTCAAATAAGCGCCCTAAAGTGTAGTAAAAACCTACACATTTTTCCCTGTCTCCCATCCCTCCTAAAAGCTGAAAAATAACCCCAAACCCATGTATAGCAATAACTCAATTAAAGGGGAAATTATGGCATTAGAATTGCAAGTTATATTAACCATGTTACATGTTGAATATCTCAAACCCAATAACAAAGGAAAATGATGAAGGAGGTGAAGCGGAGAAAAAAAAGATAAAGATGGGTATTTGAATTATTCTTTTAATTTACATTAAGGTATTAATAAAGGAGAAAAATAGATATGAAAAAGATGAAAAAATTTTTAGTTTTATTTACAGTATTTGCCGCTTTTATGGTGGCTGGCATCGCAAATGCGACTTTATTAGGGATTAAATCATACGAAGGTAATCGTCCTGATATTGATTTTGATAATAATGGGATAATCAATTACAATGCGGCTACCGATTTATTTACTCTTACTGCGACTGATAAAACCCTTATTTTGGCTGATGGAACAATATACGGCCTTACTGACTTTGTTAATTGGACCGCAGTGACAACGCTAACGCTAAATGTTTATATTGATGAGAGTGGTAATCTTACGGGTGGGGCCGCCGGCTATGATATGGTGGAAAAAGTAACAACAGGATCTCTTACCATTGACGGAGTGACATATACTGCAGGCACTGCAGACGATGTCCTTTTACAAGCGAATGTTTCAGCCTCTGGTTGGGGTTATACTTTGCCTAGCGGGAACCCTGCTTTTGATTTCCTTTTTGATACCATAAGCGGTGGCTTGGTAGACCAAGGTTTATGGCCTACATCCCCTCTTACAGGATTGTGGGTTGAGACCTCAACTTGGCCTTCAGGAGTGCCGATTGACTGGACAGCGGACTTTAATTATATTAATGCTAAAGGCGACAAGCTGCCTACTCCTGAACCCGGCTCACTTCTTCTTTTAGGCTTTGGATTATTAGGCCTGGTTGGTTTCACAGTAAGGAAAAGAGGGTGAGGATTTTTTCTCATCCTTTCCTATTATCTCTTATAGGCAAAGGGATGAGTTGGAGGATATTCATAATGAGGAAGAGTTTAAAAATTTTGACACTATGCAATTTAACAATCATCCTCTTGATCCTGATCACTCATCCTGCGGGGGCTACTTCATGGGTAGCAGATTTTTGCGGACATAGCTCAATGAGCTATATAGATCCCGTGACTGGAGTTGTAAAACAGGATGGTGTATTAAATTTTGCGGTCGGGGCAGTGGCTAATGTCACTGATGCCGGATTAATCTTTCAGCCGGGTGCGGGAAGCCCTGTTTTGGATGTGACAGCGCCCTATATCTTTCTATATCAACCGGCAAATACCCATCATGACATCTATGGAACGGGTGATCCATACATTGATTCTGTATCGGTAAGGTTTGACTTAATCGATGCCGGGTATATTACCTCCTGGGGTTATTTTACTCTCAATGGGCAAGCGGTTGTCTTTCTTGATGAAGATGGCAGTCTTGTGAATGCGGTCAATAACCTTGGAAAGATAGATACCGATCCTCCTCCGCCCACGGTCGAAATTGGCGCTATACCATGGGGATCTGGTTTTTCGGCAGATCCAAGCGCAAAGTTACCTGATATGGGGGCCATATACCCTCCTGCTGTGGTTAGCAAGAGCGTCGACGAATTGGCCAAAGAGGGAACGATCAGGATTGATTATTCTATACTTGGAAACGGTCAGATTTTACCTGGCCAGACAGGCACTATATTTGGCTTTACCTGCACTGATCCGATAATTGGCTGGGATGAGGGCACACTCCACAATGGCACTGAGGCATCGAATAGAGTGCCAAGTCCTGCGCCGGAGCCTTCAACAGTGCTTCTTTTAGGCTTTGGTTTGCTGGGCATGGTAGGCATTTTAAAAAGGAGAGGGAATCGGTCATAACCATACCAGCTCTTCTGTGTTTATCATATTTAGCTATTTACCTAAAAAAGCCGACCTTGAAAAGGTCGGCTTTTTTATTTACCTTATGATCATTTTTCTTACCTTATGTTCATTTTTGATTAAGGCGCACCCAAAAGCCCAAAAGATTATGAAGAACAAAATTATTTTCAATAAAGACGAAAATAAGGGAAGGGATGAATCAAAAAGGAATATTTGGAAGAGGGTAAAATAATTTTTGAATTTTTGAATAATTTGGTTTAAAATTATACCAGTATGAGCCTTCATTCCATTCCAACTTTAATTAACATCATCTTTACCTTGGGGCTGGCCCTTTTCGTTCTTTATAAGGGACACCGCAGGCTGGGCAACAAGGCCTTCACTCTGGCTATGGGCAGTGTGGGCATCATGGAATTCGGCAACTTCATGATACTCAATGCTTCTAATCCCTTGGAATTACTCTTTTGGGGACGAGTAAGCCTGATTGGGTGTTGCTTAATACCGGCCCACTGGGCTTTATTCATCCTCACTTTTGGCCGAAGCCCTGATGAAAGGATAACCAAAAAATATAAACTTATTCTCCTGAGCATCTACGCCCTTTCCTTCTCTTCCCTTATCTTTATTCCTTCAGACTCTTTTATTACCATACCCCCTTCCCATTTCCTCAGGCAGGATATTGTTCTTTTGGGAACAGTGGGGAAACTTTTCAGCTTCTTCCTGCTCATGAGCATTGTTTTTATTATGGTCAATCTGGAAGCAATTTACCGGAATTCGACAGGGGCCAAGAGGTGGCAGATTAAGTATGCCGTCATAGGAATATTTGCTGCTTTCATTTATTATATTTACGTTATCAGTAAAATAATTCTTTTTAGATTTGTGGATCTATCCTCTATTCCCATCGGCTCGGTGGTGATTTTTATCTGTTCAGGGCTTTTGGCCTATAGTTTTGTCAGGCACAGGCTTATGAATATTGATGTGTTTATTTCCAGACAGGTGTTTTACGGATCATTTACCGTGTTGGTAATCAGCGCCTATCTTATTTTAATAGGCTTTATCGGTGAAGTGGTTAAGATCCTGAACACGGATTTTAACCGAATCTTTTATCCAATCTTTGTTCTGGTAAGCCTCGTAGCCTTATCAGCCCTTTTTTTATCGGAAAAGAACAGAAAAAAAGCAAAAAAATTTATTGACCGGCATTTTTATAGGAATAAATTCGATTACCGCTTTGAATGGATTGAGCTTACCAATAGGATCAGCTCACTGGTGAATGTCAGAGCGCTATTGGCTAATTTTATGGATCTTGTTGCCGAAACAATGTGTGTGGGTGAAATTATGGTTTGGCTTTATAATGATGACGGCCAAAAATTCCAACTTGTTGGAGCAAGGCAAACTTCAGAGGCTGATGAAGTGATTGCTCAGGACAGCCCCCTGATTAAGTATTTGAGCGAAAGAGCCGAGCCTTTCTCCTTAACTTTCCATGCCTCTGATGAGAAACAAAAAAAATTCCTTATGCAATATGGCGATTTTTTTGAGAGGCATAGAATTTTTACTCTAAGTCCCTTGATGGTGAAAGATAAGCTGATCGGTTTTCTTTCCCTGGGTGAGGAAGTGTCCGGAGCCGACTATAATTACGAAGATTACGATATGTTAAAGACTATGTGCCATCAGGCAGCACATGCCATAATGAATATCCAATTAGCAGAACGGCTTGCCCTTAGCCGGGCAATGGGTGTAATGAATAAGGTTTCATCATTTGTGCTCCATGACCTGAAAAACTCCATTTCTATGCTTTCCTTAATCATACAAAATGCCTCTCATAATATGGACAACCCGGAATTCCAAAAAGATGTTCTGGAGACCATAGCCAAGACCATTGAAAATATGAAGGAGCTTATGGCCAGGATGGCCAGCTTACCGAAAAAAATGACCTTAAATAAAACAAAAACTAATCTTATCGAATTGCTGAAGGATTGCCTAGGGAAGATAAGGCTGGGGAATGATGGCATAGAGCTTGCTGAAAAGTATGCTGAGATACCTCTGGTGGAAGTGGATCAGGAAAAGATACAGAGTGTGATTCGTAACTTAATTTTGAATGCCCTGGAAGCCTTAAAAAATGGCGGTAAGATATCACTTTCGACCTTTGTTGAGGATGACGACCGGGTAATCATTGAGATAAAGGATAATGGGCCAGGAATGGCAAAGGACTTCCTCAATAACAGGCTCTTTAAACCCTTTCAAACCACTAAGAGAAAAGGGTTGGGTATTGGTCTTTACCAATGTAAAGCCATTATCTCCGCTCACGGGGGTGAGATAAAGGTGGAGAGCCAAGAGGGACAGGGTGCGCAATTCAGGATTTATCTGCCGGTTTAATAAAAGGAGAGAAATATGAGTAAACCCACCTTACTGATTGTTGATGATGAGGAATTTATTTGTAAGCAAATAAAATGGGGCTTAAGTGATGACTATGAAATATTTACAGCCAATGAGACTGGTGAGGCAATTAATAAATTTCATGAGCATAAGCCGGATATCATCACCCTGGATCTCAATTTATCGCCGGCAGATGATCATGAAAAAGGATTTAAGGTTCTGAAGGAAATTATTGCCGTTGATCCTTATGCCAAGGTTATCATGGTAACCGGCCATGATGGCAAGGAAAATGCCATGCACTCCCTTCGCTTAGGTGCTCATGATTATTATGTCAAGCCGATTGATCTTGTCGAATTAAAGATTATTTTAAAGCGCGCCCTTTATATTAGAAATCTGGAAATAGAAAACAAGCGATTGCAATCTCAATTTGATGAAGACGGGGAATTTTGCGGCATTTTAGGTAGTTGTAAAAAGATTAAAGAGGTTATCAAATTGATCAAAAGGGTGGCCAAATCAGATATAGCCGTTCTTATTCATGGGGAAAGCGGGACCGGAAAGGAATTGGTGGCTAAAGCGATCCATCAACAAAGTCAAAGGGTTGATCAGGCCTTTATTCCCATTGATTCGGGGGCCATTCCGGAAACCTTATTGGAAAGTGAATTATTCGGCCACGAAAAAGGGGCCTTTACTGATGCCCACACAAAAAAAATAGGCAGGGTTGAACTTGCCCACAGGGGGACTTTGTTTTTTGATGAAATAGCGGAACTGCCTGTTAATTTGCAGGTGAAACTGCTCAGGTTTTTACAGGAAAGACAAATACAACGGCTGGGAGGAAGGGAGTCCATTCCTGTGGATGTGAGAATTATCGCCGCCAGCAATAAGGATTTGGCCAAAGAAATAAAAAAACAAAATTTCCGTGAAGATATTTATTATAGATTAAATGGGATAACCATCGATTTGCCACCCTTACGAGAAAGGGAAGATGATGTTCTCTTTATAGCCAACCATTTACTAAAAAAATTCAGTAAAGAAGTGGGCAATGAAGTAAAAAAATTAACCGCTGAGTCAAATAAGGCCATAAAAGAATATAGATGGCCGGGAAATATAAGAGAGTTGGAGAATAAAATAAAAAGGGCCTTAGTTTTATCAACCGACAGATATATAAAACCTGCCGATCTGGGTATAGGTCTCAAACATAGTATATATCAAGGATTCACTCTTAAGGAGGCCAGAGAAAAAGTAGAGGAAGAAATGCTGCTAAATCGCCTTGAAAAATACAATGGGAATTTCTCGAAAGTATCTAAAAGCATGGGTGTATCAAGATCAACAATCTATGATCTTATGGAAAAATTCGATCTTGATTATCAAAAAAGAAAAAATTGATAATTTATGCGGCGCTCTTATACTCATTTATCCACATTTCGGTAAAAATAGAGGCCCATAAGAAATTCAGCACGGGAAACCTCAGTTTCTCTCCCTTCAAAGCGTCCGATAGTAATTCCTCAAAAATCCTCCTTGGGGCAACCTCAATTACATACCCTTTCGGATTCAATAAAATATCCCTCATTTTGTGGTTAAAACTTTCATCAGTCAACCATTTGGCAAAGGGAGGCACAAATCCGCTCTTTTCCCTGTAAATGAAATCATTGGGCATGAATTCTTCAAGAAGCTTTTTAAGGGGCCACTTTACTATTCCATCATGAATTTTCATATCCCAGGGGATTTCACCCTGTTTTAATAAAACCTCCCGCCAAATATAGGGGTAAAGGATCTTAAACCCAAGCCCTTCTCCAACAGACAGCGCTTTAGCGGCCCACATGCGACTGTTTATATGTAAAAGTTGTTTTATATTTATTTTAGCCTTATAACTTAATTCGGCATAATTTTCAGCACAGTTGGAAAAAATATCTTCCATTATTCCGGTAAGTTCCTTATCCCAATCAGGCGAAATTTTTAAGTTTAAAAAATTTAATGGGGGTCGAACCAAAAAATAATTGAGGGGGTCAATTTCATGAACATCTGCTAAAGCCAAAATTCTGGCCAATATGCCGGTATGAGATTCCCATTTCCAGGAAGTAGAATTTTTTAATAGAGAGGCAATAAGGTTTTTCAAGATTTTGGGAAACTGATGTTTCAATAAATATTTTGATTGAAGGTCCAAAGCTTGTACGCCAAAACAATCATCAGCCCCATTACATTCAATGATGAATGGGGTTTTATCCAAATGCTGCTTGATAAACTTTAAGGTGTAGGTTATGGGTAAGCTTGAAAAATCATCAAAGGGATGATCTGTTAATTTAACAACATCTTCAATTATATTTATGGCCTCATTTTTCTTCATTATTCCGATATGTAATTTTGCTTTTACCTTTTCTGCAATTTGTTTGGCAAATTTTAATTCCGGGTCATTTTCATCAAAGGCGCAGTAAAAACCTTGCAATCCCTCTTTACTTGATTCTGCCAGGTAGGCGGCATACAGACTGGAGTCAATTCCTCCACTCAAAAGAATTGTAGGCTGCTGGTTCCCAAGGAACTTTGCCGACTTCTGCAGAAGGGTTTTTGAAGATTTAAGGATTAGGGGATAGTTATTTTGCGAATTTTGGTCAAAAGAATCGATGAATTTGAATTTGAAGAAAGTATTCATTGTAGTTGTATTATTATTCACCTGATACTTTAGGTAGTGGGAGGCAGGCACTGCAGAGATATTGCTGCTGATAGTCATTGGCTCAGGCACGGCTCCGTATTTTAAGATTGCATATATGCCTATTTTGCTTACTTCAAAATTAACAATTTTTAACAAAAAGCGTAAATCTGAGGAAAAGAGGATGCCGGATGCCGTCTTATGATAAAATATCCTTCCTGAACCGGCCCTGTTTGATACTAAATAGAGGGTTTTTCCCTCTCCTGTTTTGTGAAAAATTATCATGCGAAAATCAGAAGAGATGCTGTCAAGCCCCTCAGTTCCCTTTTGCCTGAATTGTGTTGAAAAACTCTTTTCTAAATCGAGGGCCCTATATTCACCCCCTGCTTCCATGGAAACAAGTAAATCCTGACTTAAGATGGTGAGGTCGCTTGAGATATAATGTGATGTTTGATTGTTTGAGATATTGGGTGCTGTTTGATCGCTTCCATATGGCTCATCATAAAACAGGTATCCATTATCCCCTAAATTAATTGTTTTAAATTTAGAGTGCAATTCTTCCCTTAATTTATTATCAATAGCCTTATTTAATGAAATAAAAGAATATCCGCCAATCATTTTTATCCCCCATTTTAGCCCTCCATATTTTTCATATTTTTCCTTGAACACCTGCCTAGTCAATGCCCTGGCTAACTTCGCCGATATTTCCGTAGCAGTGGGGTCAAACCTACAATATACATTTAAGCACAATACCCCTTAAATGTATATTGTAGGTTTAACCCCATACTTATTCCCCCAAATGACAAAAATTAACTCTATCTTTGTCATCTCTTTATCGTCTCTCTTTATCACCAAAATACACTAATAAATTAAGCCTTGTCAACTGATTGCCACTAAATGCCGATTTGTGTCCGTATTAAAAATGAAAAAAATACAAGATTAAGACAAAAAAAGATATTAGGCCAAGCTATTTGGGGAATATGGCAGCGTTGCCAAAACCCCCAAATAAGGATTTATGGCAAGGCTGCACCCTGCTTAGATCGGATTTGCCGTCCAGTTTAAAACGGATTGGGTGTCCGGTTGCGACCGAATTTTACACCCTGCCCCGGATGGGCTGAAAAGCATAAAATAGTATAAATACATTTGGCTCTTTTATGGGCGTTGTATAAAAATGCCCAATTAGACTCTGGGCCAGAGATGGCCCGGCTTTTTTTGATTTAGAAAAAATAGTATAGCCAATCCATACATTTTTAATAATCATTACGATCTTTTAATTCAACCAGTTAACATAACCATCAAATGATTAATAAAAGTGTAGCCAATCCCTACACTTTTATTAATCATTATGATTTTTTAATTTGGAATAATTTATATTAAATATCAATAAGTTAGGTAAAAATAAAAATGTGGCATAAAAAATGCGGAAATAAACATAAGTTGGAGTGTGGTGGTGTGTGCAAGGGGGTTATAATAGACATCTTTCCAAAATAAATTTAACTATATTTATGGGATGGATATAAAAAATTTATCATATGGCAATGCACGACTTTCATCTTTCTTTTATTACCATCTTTTATTGCCATAAACGCTAGCTCCCAATAAAATCT
>DAOURK010000104.1 GCA_030625085.1 Pseudomonadota bacterium | reverse complement strand
CCTTTCTAAATTTACGTGTTTTGAAGCATCAATAATCTCGATACCAATAACCATATCGTCTTCCCCTATATCTAATACGATATCATCAGTAATCCGCTTATTTATAACCTCTTGTTTTCTATCGTCTAACCGAAAATAAAGCAAATCTGTTTTATCATTATATATAATATTCATTTTAATTCTCCCATTTCCCATATTTAATAATTCCCTTTCTATCTTAAACTAAAATTAACCTCCTATTAGATTATTTAATCTTTGTAGTATTTGAACGGCGTACGCTTCTTACAGTAGTATATCATAAGGAAGTTAACAATAATTAATTTGCTCGTAGATTTTTAATTATAAAATCCCCCAATCGATTCATTACATTCCAATTCTCCTACACAGCGTTGTGTTCTTGCATGATGTCTTTGACGCGTCCAATTTCACCACTTTCCAGGCGGACTTTAATCCCGTGATGGTGAACTGGGACTTTCGTCAAAATGTCTTTCACGATACCTTTCGTAAGTTTTCCGGATCGCTGATCTTTCTTTAACACTATGAATACCTGTGATCCGGATTGTATCTGTTCACGCTTTGTCCCGACCATATACCTCGTTTCCCTCTTTTTCCAGCACTCGCACTCTTCTATGGTTTATATATTGTAGGTTATCGCTAATGGAGCGTAGCACAATTCTGAGCTTAGAAAAAGGGGGCTGTCCCCTTTTTATTATTGTCTACAATACATCCCTACCCTGCCCCATTTTCAACAGATCAAACACTACTTTGGCAAAACCTGCGGCTTTTGAAGGGTCAGACAATAACTGCATCATTTGATTATGATGAGCCTCTTTACTGTCCATCACAGCGTCATCAACCGCTTTGGGAAAGTCACCCAACATGGCCTGTTCGGGGGTATTATTGGCGATCTGGGCCATTACCAATTTATTTTCACTGACTTTATCTCTGATGGTATAGACATAGTTCACCAAATCTTTATCGGTGAGTTGATCGGTGATAAACAACTCGTTCAATCGGCTGATAATGTTTGAAATTAACTCTTCTTCAATATCTTTGGCTTTGGCAGTTCCTAATCCTTCGCCAGGCGTAAGTTTATAGTCAGCGGTGTCTTCCTTAAGCTTCAGGTCCTGCCGGCGAATCTCCGACAGCCTGTAGTGGCTTAATACAACGTTGTTCAGATCGATATCATCCTCTGCTATCAAGGATTCACGCAACATAGGACGCAGATTACGTGCGTACATACTCAGCTTTTCTAAATCCTTATTATCATAATCAACGATCTGCGACATAAACTCATAGAAACGCACAAAGGTGCCCAAATCCTTTTTAAAGATTTCCAGGGCAACTTTTTCCCTTTTACACTCCTTAAAGCTGTTTTCCGCATTGGCAATTAATACCGCATCAGCGGTTTTTTTAGTGCGCTCAAACATCTCTTTGGCTTGGCTGTAAGCCTCGACTGCTGATTTATATCGAATCTTCCAACGCTCCACCGCCGGTTTGCAAATATTGGCAATGGCCGCATTACTTTTACTCTTTTGTAAAAACGCCCCGCAAAACTGCTCGACTTCATGCCACAAAAAAATACCGGCAGCGCGCAGCTTATCATATAGATCAAAAATCAGATCAGGATTGGAAACATCCGCCAATTCTGCGGTTTTATAGTATGGCTGGAAGGATTCAAGGATATCTTGCGGCTCATTAAAAAAATCCAGCACAAAGGTACCGCTGTCAAATTTTCCCGGATAGGTACGATTCATGCGCGACAGGGTTTGCACACACTCCACCCCGCCGAGTTTTTTATCCACGTACATGGCGCATAACTTAGGCTGATCAAAACCGGTCTGGAATTTATAGGCGACTATCATCACCTGATAATCGGCAGAATCAAAGGCTTTACGCATATCACGACCTTTAAGATTCGAATTCATATTGATTTCGGTAAACTTCTCTCCAAGCAACCCCTGAGCATTAGGATCATTCTCGCTAAACTCCACTTCCCCGGAAAAAGCCACTATGGCGCGGATTTTTTTATAACCCTTCTCGGTAATATATTTATCAAAGCCCAATTTATAACGAACAGCTTCTTTACGAGAGCTGGTCACCACCATCGCTTTAGCCTGTCCGCCCAGCAACCCCTGCACCCTATCTCTAAAATGCTCAACGATCACCTGCACCTTTTGGGCAATATTATAGTCGTGCAAACGCACCCATTGGTTGAGTTTCACCCTGGCTTTTTTACTTTCCACTTCCTGATCAGCCGCCTGAATTTTTAAAGCCAGATTATAGGCTACTTTATAGTTGGTGTAATTTTTTAATACATCCAGAATAAAACCTTCCTCAATGGCCTGCCTCATGCTGTATTCATGCCACGCTTCCGGCTTATTGGTTTTGGAAGGCGCTTCATCGGGCTTTGGCAGGCGACCAAACAGCTCCAGGGTTTTAGTTTTCGGTGTTGCGGTAAAGGCAAAATAGCTGAGATTAGGAGAAGCGCGGCGTGAGGCAACGACAGCATCCAGAATATCGTCTGCCGACAGTTCCTCTTCACCATCTGCCCGGGTCTCAATCATCAACACCTCTTTCAACTGGCGTGCTGTGGATCCGCTTTGTGATGAATGAGCCTCATCGGCAATCACCGCGTAATGGCGCTCTTTTAAGCTAAGGTCATCCTCGATGGCTTGTAATACAAAGGGGAAGGTTTGAATGGTCACAATAATAATCGGTTGTGAGTTTTCTAAGGCAGCGGCCAGTTTTTCCGACTTTGAACCATCACCCAATTTTTTGTTAATTCGCCCCACCACACCATCCACATGCTCAAACTGATAAATGGTATCCTGCAACTGGTCATCCAGCACGGTCCTATCGGTAACAATAATCACCGAATCAAATTGTTTGTTACCCGCTTGATCATAAAGTGACGATAACTGATGGGCAGTCCAGGCAATGGAGTTGGATTTCCCCGAACCGGCACTGTGCTGGATCAGGTATTTATGACCCGGTCCTTCAGTGCGAGCCGCATCAATGAGTTTATTCACCACATCCCATTGATGGTAACGAGGAAAAATCATGGTCTCTTTCTTGTATTTACGCCCTTCCCAATCTTCTTTCTCTTCAATCTGTAAATGGATATATCGGGCAAGAATAGTTAACAGATTATGGGGCAGCAACACCTCATTCCACAAATAACCCGTTGCATACAGGTCAACATCCTCGGCCGCATCATTACCCGCACCACCCTCTTTAGTGCCTTTGTTAAAGGGCAAAAAGTAAGTGTCTTCACCTTCAAGGCGAGTGGCCATAAACACTTCGTATTGGCTTACTGCAAAGTGAACCAAAGCGCCGCGTTTAAAGGTTAAGAGCGGTTCCGGTTTCCTGGTGACCGGATCGACCGGCAAGCGGGTGATTTTATATTGCTTAATGGCATTTTGTACGGCCTGTTTAAATTCCGATTTCAACTCTAAAGTTGCCACGGGTAATCCATTGACAAACAGCACCAGATCAATGCGCCAGGCCTTGGCCTTTGCGCCGGTTTGCGCCAGATGTTCTTCACCGGCCCAGGGGCTATACACCAATTCCGGCACCACCCGCAGGCGGTTTTTCTGATAACGCGCCAGGGTATCCGGATTCAGATCATGTTCGGGTTTAAATTGGCACAGACTAAAACGTGTACCGCGATCACACACTTCATGCCGCAATACGCCCAAGGTGCCAAAGGTGCGCATCTCCTTATTGGCAGCATTGGGGTTCGCTTTGTTCAGTTGAGAGGCGACACGCTCTAAAAATTTCTGCTCGGGATTATTGGGGTATAACTTGCAGTATTTTTGCCACTGACTATCCTGCGTCTCTTTAACAAAACCCAAGAGGTCCTCTTCATACAATGCCAGTTCGCGATTATAATTTTCCGGCTTACCCAAAAGCCAACCATTGGCGACGAACTGTTTAATCATGTCGCTTTGAAAGACGCTTTCCTTAGATTTGTTATTCATGCCGCCTCTCTCGTTTATTGTACAATGGGCAAAGCAACGCGTGCCCATCAATAACATCCACATTTGATGACCACAACGTACGATGGGCTCGCCCATTTTATCGTCGTAACGTTGTCATAATGTTTTCACACAAAGCAACGCGTGCCCATCAATTTTATTAACCCCCCACCAAACTCATCATTACCATCTAAGTATTTCCTTTTCTCTAGTAGCTTGCATGGTGTCTTGCATGGTAGCTTGCATGGTACTTGCGCGGTAGCTTGCTCGGTAACCGGGATGATGATTTTAAATATATTATCTTCTATAAACTGAGGATTGCCTCCATTGGAAAAAATACCGGTGTATTTAAACACATTTCGTAATTCATCGGAATGATGGGCACGCGTTGCTTTGCCCATCCTACCTATCTACCTATCTACTCATCATTCTCATAATTCTTTGCCCACCCTACTCATAATTTTACTCATAATTCATATCTTTAAAATCATCCTCACAATATGTCTGCTTCATACCAACCCTTACGAAACGCTTGCTGATATGAGCTATATGGCCAATCCTATGGTTCAGAAACATAACGACGAATTGCGTGGCGTGGAAAACTGCGGGCTCGTTCCTCGACCGCAGTTTTCCACGCCCATCTCCAATGATTTGTTATGTGTTTCCACAGCAGGTTACTTAGATTATTTAAACTGAAACAACATTTTTAGCACATGGGCCTTTCTGACCTTGACCCTCCTCATATTCTACTGCCTGACCGTCATTTAGCGTTGCATACCCTCCACCACTTTTAATTTCCGAATGATGAACGAAAAGATCTTTTCCTCCATCCTCTGGTGTAATGAAACCAAAACCTTTGTCTGCATTGAACCACTTAACTGTACCTTTACTCATTGTTGCCCCCTTTAGATTAATGGTGAATTATAATAATTTTCATACATTCGAATTCACCGTTTCGAAGTAGAAATGAAAGTTCGTTACTTAGACACATAACCATGTTTAACAGGATTAAAGTGGATATAATCCACATGATGCCGCCAAACATCCTCATCGCGTATATAATCCCAGAAACGCCATTGCCAAATACCTTTCTCCCTCTTTTAGCCTTTGAAGCACTTATAGCACCAATGGGTAAACCCGAAGAAAACTTGCGTTTAATTACCATCCAGCGTCTGGAAAAATCCAAATCACCTTCAGGCAGTTTCCATAAGGTATGTAAATGATCCGATAATACCACAATCGCCTCAATCGCAAAAGGATAACGAGACAAACACAAACGAAAAGCAGCACGCAGCCGTTCGATATTATCAATTAATATAGGTTTCCGATTTTCAGTAACAACCGTAAAAAAATACCGCGCACCGGATTGATAACACCGCCGATATTCCATATCACCCCTCAATTAATGTCGGATGGCGTAGGATGGGCAAAGCAACGCGTGCCCATCATTTTCATTTCACCATTCAACCCCATTTAATGCCCACAACACAACGTGTTCATCATTTCCACCAATCCCCATCATACCCCAGACACCAACCACAACCCATTTGATGGGCACGCTGCGCTTTGCAATAACCCCATTTGATGGGCACGCTTCGCTTTGCCCATCCTACATTTTTGGCTCATGCGGCATCTTCCTTGTTGGTTTGGTTTTGTTCTGGGGGTTGCCAGTTGCGGACGTCGATTTTTCCGGTGACTGCTGCGGCGATCAGGGCTGTGCGACGTTCTTGAAGCAATTTAATTTGCTTGGATGCCTTTTCAATAAGAATCTTAAACTTTGATTTATGTTTATTGATATGCTGTTCAAGCTCTTCTCTTTCATCAAAAGATGGTGGAAAAGCTATTTTTAAATTATTAAGAGCTTCTGCAGTTAATTTTGGTTGAGCTGAACCACTTACGAGGGGATTAACATCAATATGTTCTATTACTTCTGCCCAATACTCAGCTAAACCATCATTTGGTTTTAAGATATGGGCATGGTTATTGACCCAATATTTACCATATGCAGAAAATGCCAAAGGTGTATTTCTATTAACTATGTTTGCACCATCTTCACCAACAAGAACTGTCGGTTCATCAAAAATATAATCGTCAATGTAGTCAATAACACCAGATGCGCCATAATAACGATAACATCCTGAACGACTTCCCCTTTCTTCACTACTTAAAGGTATTCTTCGATAATCTAAACTAACCAATTGATGTTTGATTGCACAAACAATCCAATGTTCCGGCACCGCCCCCAACCACTCAACACCTGAGTCACGCATGAGGGCATCGGGATTTAACCCTTTGGTAACTGCATGGCTAATCACTGCCTGGCGTTTTTCTTTTAGCAGTTTGATTAGCTGTTGTTGTTTTTCGATCAGGGTATCGATTTTGGCGGTTTCGTGGTCGAGGAAGTTAGTGATACAAATTTGCCCCACAACATCAGGGATGGAAATGAATATTTGATTTATATGAATAGGCCCATAGTGCTGAATTGTAGCGCCTGTTTGTAATGTCCGAATTTGCTCGTGATATACCTCAGATTGCACAAAATACTTAATAAAATTCTTGGTAATTGAATCAGTCTTTGGCCGAAGTCTAATCAGACCTGTATACGGTATAGCACCTACTGTACGCGAATCAATTTCTGAAACAAGCTCTGTTGATGCACTACAGCTGATAATAATATCGCCGAGCTGCACTTTGAATTGTTTCCATCTTTGGTTAACAGTATTCAAATCAAGAAAAGTTTTAAAGTCATCAGTGACGAATTCTTCTTTTGTATTTTGGATTCTAAGTAATGGCACCCCGAAATCAAAAAAATCTTTAGCAAGAATCCCCGGCCCTTCTTGGAAATTGACAGCATATTTAAATTTTGTAACTTCCCAAATCACTGGTGTACGACCAATAAATTCAACCACAGAATCCTTATACTCAGGATACGCCTGATACCTCCCCCGCATCATGAATGCACCTCCCGAAGCAGCTTCATAATCTCAGCACTCACCTTATCCAAATCCGCATCAATCTCCACCAAATCCCGCGGCGGCTGATACACATAAAAATGGCGGTTAAAGGGAATTTCATAACCCACGATACCTATCTCCTGATCCTTTGCGTCTTTTTTTCCGGCATCGATCCAGGCTTCCGGCACATGGGGTAAAACCTCTTTGGCAAAATAGGCTTCATTGATTTCATTAACTGGTTTGGATGGATCAAGGGCAACGTTTTCGTTATCACGCAGGTCGCCATCGGCTTTATATTCAACCACCTTGCCATTCACAGCAAACAAACCATAAACAGGATTGGCCTTGCCCTTATGAATTTTCTTAATGCCCTTTTCAGCATCCGGGTTTTTCCAACTGACAGCATAGATAATCTGTTTTTTCTCTTTGGCATCCAAATTAATCCCTGTGGCTTTCATGGCATCGTCATAACCATTCATATCATCAAATTGTTCTGTGCCAATGGCCTGTTGCAGTTGTTTGGCTTTGAGCATTATCTGTTTCTGGTTTAACCAGGTTTTGCTATCCAATAGATCTTTAATCTGTTTTTCTTTTAGCGTGTTAAAGTGGCTTTTAATATGTTTTCGAATATCCGCTTCATGTTCGCTTAATACGCCATAGCCTTTATTATGGTGCTCGCTGGCGCGGGCACAATCAATATCGTCAGACCAATTTTGCCCATATTCGGCATAGATCCATTTCATAACCGCGTTTAAAGGATTTGGAGCAAAGCGCAGCTCAGCGATTCGTTCATCACTGAACTGATAGGATTCTCGCAATGGGCGTTCGATGGTGATACGACGATAACCAAATTCATGATAGTTAAAAATTTTACTGCCAAAGGTTTTCGGCGCTTCAGTTTTGGCATTTTCCGATTGACGTCCACGATTACTTTTCTGCTCTATCGGCTTATCAAGCTTGCGGGCATCTATCACTTCAAAATTGCCGAAACAGCGGGTGATGATGGCAATGTCATCATCATCCATCACATTACGTTTAGAGCCTAAAGACTTACGCATCTTGCCGCAGAGGTTAACGCCATTAATCAGTTGAACTTTACCTTTGCGCGCTTTGGATTTTTTATTAGACAGCACCCAAACATAAGTGGCAATACCGGTGTTGTAGAACATATCGGTGGGCAGCGCGACAATGGTTTCCAATAGATCAGCCTCTAAAATATAGCGGCGGATCTCCGATTCGCCAGATCCGGCGCCGCCGGTAAACAAGGGTGAGCCGTTGAGGATAATACCGATACGTGCACCACCTTCGGGGGCATCCCGCAATTTACTGATCAAGTGCAACAAAAATAACAGCGAGCCGTCAGATACCCTGGGTAAACCAGGACCAAAGCGACCTTCAAACCCTTTGAGGTTGTTTTCGTCTTTTATGGCCTGTTCTATCTTTTTCCAATCAACGCCAAAAGGAGGATTGGATAACATGTAGTCAAATTTATCAGCATAAAGCTGGTCACCAGAAAGGGTATTGCCCAATTTGATATTGGTGACGTCCTGCCCTTTGATCAGCATATCCGCTTTACAGATGGCGTAACTCTCCGGATTAAGTTCCTGACCAAAAGCCCTCATGACCGCTTGAGGGTTTAACTCATGCACATATTCCATACCTGAAGAAAGGAAACCTCCGGTACCTGCGGTGGGATCGTAGATGGTGCGGATAATACCCGCTTTGGTTAAGGCGTCATCATCTTCCATAAACACCAGCGAGGTGGTGAGGCGCACAATATCGCGCGGGGTAAAGTGCTCCCCGGCGGTTTCATTGGAGCTTTCAGCAAAGCGGCGGATCAACTCTTCAAACACCAGGCCCATTTCATGGTTGGAAATAGCCTTAGGGCTTAAATCAGTTTTCCTGACCTTTTGCACCACCTTATATAACAGGTTGGCATCGTTAAGCTGGCCGATAAAGTCGCCAAAGTTAAAGTATTCAAATATCTCGCGGGCATCTTTGGAAAAACCCTGAATATAAGATTCCAGGTTATCTTTTATACCGGCTTCACCCAGTTTGGAAAGATCCATTTTAGATATGTTAAAAAATGATAAACCGCCACTGGCGCGCAGCAGCAGTTTTTCCTCAGCCTCTTCCGGCAGGTTCATCTTTTGGACCTTTTCATATTCGATAAGGACTGCCTCTTTGCTTTCTTCAAGAACTCCTTCAAGGCGGCGTAACAGGGTAAAGGGCAAGATCACCCGCCCATATTGGCTTTGTTTGAAATCACCGCGTAATAAGTCGGCCAGGGACCAGATATAGGCGGCCAGATTGTTGGTTGTTTGCGTCATTTATACCTTTTCCAATATTAAGATTTTATAATTTTACTGATTGATATAGTTAATTCTTCTCTAATAGGGGTTTAAATATTCACTCAGTGAAAGGCGCTCTTAACCATTTGGCGGAAATGCTGATATCAGCTTTTCCGCCAAATGATGATTTAAAGATTATTTATCAACATATTGCATCATTAATCCTTTAATGCCTTTGCCATTTAATGCTTTTGAAATATTTTGGTTTATTTTTTTATTTGACATTCTATCTGCACAATATAGTCAAGAACGGTCTATTTATTTTTTTATGGATTTAGTCCATAATGCCTTCGTAGCGCCAGCATAGAATTTGTCCGGTGCATTGTTTATATGTGCTTATCATCACATCCTCAACTGTTTGATTAAACGCCGTTTTCAATGACGTTTATTTTTTGTTGGCAGTAGTTTTTTCAATTGTTTAGTTTTGTCACCAAAGTATCTGGATATTTCTCAGATAGTTTGGTGATATATTTTTTTGCATATGATAACCTTTTTTTATCAACACTGTTAAGGTAAGAAAGCCAGCCTCTCACTTCATTAAGTAATTTTGTATTTTCCTTTTCTGTCAGAAAGCTTAAATGATGAATTTTTGCTCTAAGTTTTTTATACTTTTGCTTTCCAATACCAATGTTGTCCCCTGAAATTACCAAGCCTGTTACAATTTTTCTTCTTGCGGCACCTGCAATCCTTGTCTTTGAATGATTGATAATAAAACATTCATTCTCAATAATTTTTTTTATCATCGGAATTATTTTAACGACTTTGGCTGGATTGAGGCCTGAAAATGTTAAGTCGTCTGCATAACGAGTGTAAGTAATTCCTCTTTTACCAACATAACCTTGAATCCTATTGTCAAGTGTCCATGCAGTTAAGTTTGCAAGCTTTGGGGAACAAGGACTACCTTGTGGTAATATTCCATTGTATGTGCAAATGTTTGTATAAATTGTTGATATAAGTTTATTGTATCCAATTGTTTTAAAAATATTATAAACTTGTTTGCTCGTAATTGTTGTGAAAAAATCTTTAAGGTCAATTGCCAATATAGAATTAGCTCCTTTATGTGGTATTGCATTGTCAAGTGTAGAGCAATTTTTTTCAAGTCCCTTACAAGAATTTGACACTTTGATCTTGTTTAAGATGTTAACAAGTATCCATGATTGTAATCCCTTAAGTTTTTTACATGGTTGACAAATCGTTCTTTCCTTGCCTGACTTTTTAAAGATTTCATATGTTTTGTAATACTTGTCAGAGTAATTAGAAAGCTGATAAATTGTATATTTTGAAATATGAGTATGCATAGAAAAATCATCCAGAGATTGAATTACTGGTAACCCAAGCATATTGAGTTTTATATTATCAGTCTTACTCATAACTTCAATCAGATAAGGTAAGTAGGGCAGTTCTTTTTACTTCAAAACTGTTGAGTGAATTTTATAGATAAAATTTATCAATAAAATTTGCGAAGATAAAGTTGAGTTTAGTACTCGGATGCACGGAAACGACATCCTCTCGCTAATATATTAAAAATAATATACTTCGCGTCTAAAAAGAACCTGCCCTATACCTTATAGCTTCAATTTCTTTTTCCTATATTTCAAATTTAATATTTCAAGTCTTAAATTATCTATTTCTACGGTTTCATCATGTCTTTTTATTCTGCTTCTTGTTTTACTGAATACAAAAAAATTCTCAACGCCTAAACCAGTAAGTTTATATCCAATTGTAGTTAACTCAATTTGTTTTTTTTTAGTTAAAATAGTTAAAGCAGTAGTTGTAGTTTGAAAAGCATTTACTTCATCTTGAGTTGCTGAAGCAACCAAATTTATTAATATTTTTATTGAAACGGGTTGCAATAGAAAAATTGAGGGTAATATAAAGTTATCAAGTTGTAACAATGAAATTTTGTCACTTCTTTTGCTGCTTACCTTCTTCAATTTTTTTAAAGACGAATTCAATTTTTCTATTTCGTTCTCAATATCATTAGGGTCAACAAAAACTAATCCGTGTTTGTTGGCTTTTTTAACCAATTTCAAAGGTCCCTGATTAATAAAACTTTTAGTTTTTTTATATCTTTTATCAATAACACATATTAACTTTTTTCTAAGTTCTTCATCATTGGCAAAAGCTCCCAATTCTGTAAATGCCCCGGGACTTTCAGGTATCAATACAATTGCATCCACACTTTCTGCTAACAATCCTTCCAATGAAAGTAAATCCTTAGATTTTGAACTAAAAAGTAATTCGTCAAAAATATCTTCAGGATAGACAATGTCATACTGAAACCGATATTTCCAACTATTAAGAGCTTTAGCAATCTTAAATCGCATTTTGTCAGTTTGTGATCTGTCAGCTCCACATAAAAAAATTGTTGTTTTAAAGGTATACGCAGGTCTATATATGTCGTCAAAAATTTTTTTTGACAATTTAATGCAATCATCCCTTGATATTTCTTCAATCATTGCCATAGTTCTTTAAATTACTGATAACTATTATAAAAATACATTGTTCTTATCACGCCAGATTAGCCGAATAAACACATTTAGGTTTATATCTACTATACACATAATGAAGGATGCCCAACCTTAAGTTTACTAATTTGGTTTTCTGCTATTCTATTAATTTTTTTTCGCGACATACCCTTATTAACGCAGTACTCAACAATTAACTCATTAATATAGCCATGTAACATTCGCGCCTCTTGTATAAAGTTCTCAATCTTTTGGAATACATTATCACGGCCATTATCAGTATAGAGCTCATCTCCTGACTCAAAAATAGAGTTATGTACGAGCCACTTTCTCTCTTGATTAAACGTTTTTAATTTATTTGATAACTCTTCATCCAGTAAGTTTAGTTTATGGGCTCTCCCTATTAACTGACCCAAAGTTAATTTTTTGAGTTTTCTCTTATGTTCAAGGGCTTCTGTTTCTTCCAACGAATTTAGCTCAATTGCTATACCTTTAATAATGATAAAGGGAACCAATGCATTTTCAACATATTGCAAGTGCCAAATTGCCTCTCCAATCTTTAAATAAAGATGATTTAATTCATCAGGATTAATTTGTCTTCTCATATGTTTTTCTTAGGCCTAACCCACAAACCATAGGCTGGCGCATCCCGCAAAACCAGGATTAATTGATGCAGATGACAGTTGATAAGACCAATAATTTTTGCCGCGCTAATAGCCAGGCTAAAAGATAGCGCCTGGTTCGGCGATTTCATATGGATTAATGCTTAAAATTAATTCCGGTAAAGACACTACAAGTGTTTTATTTCAACTCCATCAAACTTATCTCTTAGATATTCAACAATTAAACGACGATGACATTTCTCTGGTGAATATCTTTATTTTCTGAGTATGCTATTTTTTCCCCTTGTGAATCATATGCAGACTCAAGTCTTTGTGCTTCTGTAAGAAATAGATTAGGTTGATCCAAATTATAAAGTTTCATCAATCTCTTTTCAGTTATTTTATGGTCTTCGATAGTTCCATTACATAATAAGTGTAATATTTGAATATCATTTGAGCGTAAATTCCTACATATCAAAATAGTTCTATGACAAGATATTGGATCTTTCTCGGCACACATCAAAACAATTTGATATTTTTGTATACCATTCCGAAGTCGAATAATCCCTTTTTGAAAATTTGACTGTTTTGAAATTAATTTATAATCTGCTTTTCCATTTATATAACATTCAGGGACATCTATTCTAGCGCCACAGTTATCACCTAAAAATACATAAACTATATTTTCCTTTTTTAAGTAATTAATTAGTGTCTCACGATTAAAGTCAGGCTTAAATTGACTGTAAGGAACAGAGCGAACATCAACGATGGCCTTTATTTGATGTTCTTTTAATGTATTAACGAAAGCGTCAATTGAAAAACATGAATATCCAATGGTGTATATCATGTTCTTTTTTTTATGGATATTCATTATTTTAAAATCCTTTCTTAAAGGAATAAGTATAACATCTATTTAATCGCCGGGTAAGATGCCTAATTCTTTACATCTCTCAGTTTTAATATATGGCATGGGTCTAATACATTCACCACTTTCCGGATTAATCCCCGCTATACAAACAATATCTTTTTTACTAAACCGAGTAAGATCGGTGATGATTATTTGCATTAAGGTCCCCTTACATACTTTCTTTATGCGGAACGTAGAATTTAAAAATTTTTCATGATGTGATTATCATTTCTAAATCATAGCTCATAACATAAACTATTAAAAAAATATTCCGGATTCTGCTTGCCGAAGAAAGAATTAACCATATGTGCCATCGTATCAAAATATTCTTCAGGAATTTTAATATATTTTTCGTATCCGGCATTTACTACATTTTTTGCATGTTCTGAAGCAATTGCACAAAATAAAATACAAAATCGATATGCCTTACGACATCTAGAATCATATGCAACCGGATCGATTATATTACAAAAATACGGCTGATCTTTATGTAAGCTTTTTGATAGTTCTTTTTCATCATCAGAATTCGAGCACTTTACCATTTGCTTGAATAATCTGAGGTCTGGTACTGTAAATTTCATAAGATTTATGGATTCAAAATGCAATTAATTTTAATAAAGCATATCACGCTATAATGTTGTTTAGCCAGTCAAAAGCAACGAGATGCAAATTAATAAGCCTGAGTTTTCGCCCCAGTTCACAATATAAAAAGTAATAAGCTCATTTTTAGAGTATTCCATTACTATTAGAATCAATGCATTAATATACTATAATTATTATACTCAGTCAAATTAATAAATTATGTGAAATATTCAAAATGATCTCTTTATAGTATATGAATTTCATTGAACAGGGAGGTTTTGTTATTTGGGCTAAAACATTACTCTATTTATACTGAACAAGCTTATGCACCAATTTTTTTATCTTTTCTCCATTGCTTTTCAGCTCAAGCTTATCAACCCATTTTTGTCATCAATAAGGGACCGCTGAAGTAACATGTTTCAGGCACTCATCTATAGTCATTTTAGATGTTGGCCACCATTGTCCGGTATGTCTCATATAACTATATTGAAACTTGTCATCACCAAGATATTCAAGCCTTACAAATTTATTTTCAAAAGATGATGAATAGGAATCAGGTGGGCATTGATATTTGACACAAAAATAAAAACAATTCCTATACCACTTTGTATAAATATCAACGATATGATTGAGTGTCTGTTCTTCAGGAATAGGTTCCAGATATTCCGGTTTGAATATCTTTTCTACAATTTCGTCACCCTTTTCTTGTAGGTAATGCTTCATTTCTTCTGGTACTTTGGGTTTTATTTTTTTTGGTTTCGGTGGGCTGTATGCCCATGTTTTTCTTCGAGTTGCCATATTTTCCTCCAAAGTCCAAAGTATAACAATAAAACTGTGTGACTTTACTCTCTTCTTTTATGTACCTATAACTAGGTTTTCTCAATTTTTTTATAGGTTGATTTTCTTATTTTTTTCTTTTGTACTTACTTGAAAATTAACCTGTAATCACCAATAAATATTGTCTAACCCAGCTAACTTGTTATTTTTTGATCTGTTTTTTTTCTTTTCAACTACCGCCTTAAAGGCGGAGGGATATACTCATAGAGCAAGGGACTTTTAGCCATTTACCAAAAAAGGCAACGCTGCCTTTTTCGGTAAATAGCAATTTAACAATTAGTTAGCAAGTGTTACATCGTTAATCCTGGCGGCTTGTTACCAAGCCAAATTTATGTTTTTTTGCTAATTCTGTCACTCTTAATATAAATTCTGACTTTCCTTCTGTATATGCTTCCCTATCATACTTGTACATTAGCGCAAGTTTGATTTTTAACTCTTCATATTCTTTGGCAATAATAGGATTAGATATTAAATAATCTCTAAAATAAAGTTTTTCACAAAGTTCCTTATGGCCACTTGGCCACATGTGAATATGATAAGATTTTTTCTTAATACCATCAGGAGTATAACCTTTTACGAACATAATATGATCAGTCACTTCACGCATATTGTAATATCCATAAGCTGTCATTTTGGTAATGATATCTTTTTTAATATCTTCTCTTTCCGGGACCTCCACAAGTATATCAATTGTGGATTTTGCAGCTAGATTAGGAATGGCTGTGCTGCCGATATGCTCAGTTTTTAATACTATATCTGTCCCTAAAATTCTTAATAGTTCATTTTTTTCTTTATGATATAGTTCAACCCATTTATGATTTGGAGGTGAAATCACAACAGGAAAAAGCTTCCCTAATTCTTCTTTCGTTAATTTTTGTAAATCTTTTTTCATATAAAGTTATTCCGCATACCGCTTGGAATAATTCGAATAACCGGTTTTAAAAAGCGCCGGCTTTATTGTCGTGCCGCTGACTGGTTTTAATTTTTTTTATTGACATTTTTATCTGAAATAACTATATTTATTGAAGAGATTCTTTATGAGGTGAACGTCGGCTTCATGCCGTGTGTTCAAGAAATTGAACCTAGCCTTTTAAAGAATCTTTTATTTTTTCAATGGTCAATTCATTTCCGGCATCGTAATATACGCCATATTTTTTTAAATCTTGTATCATCTAAATCTATTATTCTGATAAATTTTTCCTTCAAAAAATTAAACTATCTATCCTCATATCTTTCGTATAATCTTTGTAATGACCATAAAAAATAATCAATTACTTGAAGACATGGTTCATTTGAAGGATAATTTGAGGCTACTATATGGGATGAATTAACAACTTTTTTAAAAATTTTTTCAAAATTTGCGGCAGATTTATTTATAAAAATCCCTTCTGACTTCTGGGCAATCATCTTTTGCATGGAAAAAATATTTCGTTTTTCTTTGAACTGAAGGGATGCCCTGTAGATATGCATCAGATAAAATTACATTCCTCAACTCATTAATTTTTACCCTTGTTTCATGGGAATTATTTAATTGCGAGGTTCGTGCGGCTGACCTGCCGCCAGGCGCTTTATCCGGCGGACTGCTCAAGCGCTTGTTATGTGAAAACTATTATTAAAACAATATATTAAGAATACCATACCCTGTTTTATAAGGTAGATGATTTCCCGAAAATGAGTCCAGGTCAATTGTGCACTCAGTGCGTGCACAATCTTTTCATCAGGAAAAACCTCAACAAAGCGAATCATGTTAAAAAGATTGCGGCGAGTAAAACCCCGGCCATATTCCATACTCAATTGATTCGAAAGTGTTGCGACAATTCCGCTTCCATATTCAGCACGATATTCTTTAAGAATATCCTGTCTGATACGAGCCCCAATCTGCCAATAAAGGATGGTCAGCCCTGCATTGACTGCTGTTGCCACTCTTTGCCGTGCAGATTCAATCAATTCGCAAATATCGCCGAGCAGGCTTGGTGAAAGGGATACTTGCTTTATACCGGCATCTTTATCTTTCGAATCAGTATTCATTATTCAACCACCTCTTTGAGCATCCCCTCAGTTTCTTTTTCCAGTGCCAAAATATCCGCCCTGATCTGGAAAAAAAGGGACAGAAAAAGGGGACAGTCCCCTTTTTCTAAAATTATGCTGTTTTTTTTGAATCTTCGTATTTGATTGGTAAGAGCCTTTCTAAATTTACGTGTTTTGAAGCATCAATAATCTCGATACCAATAACCATATCGTCTTCCCCTATATCTAATACGATATCATCAGTAATCCGCTTATTTATAACCTCTTGTTTTCTATCG
>DAOURK010000151.1 GCA_030625085.1 Pseudomonadota bacterium | reverse complement strand
TTATGATGCATTTAAAAGCCTCCATTTGGTCTGAGATTTTTTGGGTAATTATTTTTTCTCATCCCCAATAGTATATAGGCTTTTTCTTATTTAAGCAACTGTTTTTATTACCTTATTAACTATTTTCTTTAACACCCTTTATAAGAAGAATAATAAAAATTTATTTACAAAAGAAGGAAATCAAGAGATGAGAGGAATAAAAAGTGGGAAAGGGCAGATATTATTAATAAGTCTTTTTATTATGATGTTCCTTATAGCGATTACGAGTCTTGTTTTCTTTAAGACCTCAGCCCGCTCCAAGTATTTTGGACAAAATGTTGCGAGCACTAAGGCATTTTGGCTGGCTGAAGCCGGATTGCAGCAAGCTATATATAAAATTAAATCTGATTCTACCTTTAGAACTCAATGCAATCCAAATTGCCCCTCAATAAATGAGCCTTTGGGAGGCGGCAGTTATGATGTGAGCGTGTCTAAAAATGTTTATTATTACCTGACCTCAACGGGTAAAGTAGGTGATTTAGAAAGAACAGTAACAATGAGTGTGGTTTTTACCCTGGGGGCATTTGATTATGCTATCCATGCTTCCGGCAGCATACATTTTCAACAGGCTGAAGGGACGGTAGAAGGAAGTGTAAGCTCAAATGGTTCGATTGCTCTTTCAGAAGATATGACTATAACTGGTGATATTCATGAGGATTCTGAAGTGGTTACACCAACGGTAAATTTTGCTTATTATCTTTCACAGGCGGACCATTTTATAGATGGGGATATGACCTTTATTGAAAATGACCCGCTTTATCCATCAGGTTATATTGGGATATGGTATATCACTGGGATAGCTAATATAGAAGATAATGTCACTATTAATGGCACCATAGTTGCCATGGGAAATATTAAAATAAAAGTAACTACTCAGGACAGTTGAATTTTGCTGCTGATTTTAAGCAGGGATAAAAGGATTGCCGGCAATGGCTTGGACAATAGACTCCAAGATGTTTTTACCTTGTTTTCTGAGAGTAGAAAGGTAGCTTCTAATGCGGGCAAATTGTTTTGCCCCTTGAATGGTCCGAAAACATCCGGATATTTTGAGACGAACTTTGAGCATACGGATATCTTGTTCGGCAAGATTATTAGTGAAAGGAACATTTATATCATGGAAGAAAGCAAGTACTGATGATTCATGATCACTAAAACGGATGAGGAGATTTTGAGATTTTGTCTTTTTGGGCCTGCCTCGTTTCTTTTTATTTTTTTTGGGGGGCAAGGGATTTTCTTTCCATCCCCCAGCGAGAATATCCTGATACTGTTTAAGATATGGTTCCTTTTGTTCCGGAGTTAACTGTTTAATTTGTTTACTGACAAGATCGTTCATGCTCTGCAGGAGATCAAACATTTCTTTTGCCCATTTCTGCCCTTGTTCTTCGAAAAGGAAAGTGAGTTCTCGTAAATGATGGGCATTGCATAACCCATGGTAACAGTTATAAGTGAGATAAGGTTTCCAGAAGTCATGAATGAGCCGCCCATGAAAGGCGGGAAGAATGTTGAAATGGTCCATTGCCTCTGTGCCCCGTTTTTCATGTATGCCATAAAAGGTTAAGGATTCTGTACTTGCTGTATGAAGCCATTGACGTTTTCCTGCTGTGCGGGCGCCACTTTCATCGACATGAAGAACAGAGCTGTAGGCAAGTTTTTCTATGACAGCAGCTTCGAAAGGGGCAATGTTTTCATACTCTCTGTTGGAAGCGTCAAAGATTGTAGCTTCGCAAACAGGGGCAGCGTAAAGATCTGACATTATCTGAGAAATACGGTTTGCTGGAATTAGCTGTTGATTCTGTAGATAAACAAGCAAACTTCTAAAATAATGTCTATAAGAGTTTCAGGATTTTTTTTGGCTATAAGGAGAAGCTCTTCACGGGTAAACATCATGAATTCCCTCGGCATAAAATTTGGCGGAAATTTCGAGTCAGAGGATAAAGATAGATATCCTTCACCGGTACAGAAAGATTATAATACTGATCCTGCCTGGAACGGCCTTTTGTTTGACCGAGATAGAGCCAATTGGAGGCTTTATAGCAGGTGCCTCGGAAGCGATTATGCTGAACAAAGGTTTCTACCAAATGAATAGGATGAGCGTATTTATTAACTCAGTCCTTTTTGATACGACGAAGAACTCTGGCCAGAATATAGCTTGCCAAGTGAGGAACCCGAACCCAGGGGAGTAAAAGGAACCGGGAATTATTGGTGATAAAATTAATATTGTCTTCACGAATCTTCTTGGTCCATCCTATAAAAGCATCACGTGGAGAAGTTTTCCAAGCAGCGGAACCGAAAAGCAGACACCCAAGATCACGTCCATATTGATCACTGATAAGAAATTTCAGGTTTTCACCGACTGTACGATTGAAACCAAGATAATGATACTGGCTTAAATAATACCCTACGCAGTTATCTTCGAATGAGTTAGCTTCTGGTATATGGATAGACAATGGAGTGATGTCGCTGAGTAATTCAGCAATAGGGTTGTTTGCCGGTGCAACGAATCCTTTTTGAAAAGGGGGACGATGAGCTCGCTGGTAAGCAATACGAATAGATGGCAGTTTGAGATATCCTCGTTGTTCAAGTTTGTCAATGAGGCTCCGAGCAGCAAAAGTTTTTTTCTGTCCTCTTGGAGTGTGCCAGCTCCATTGGCTACAGATATAATTGGTTATTTTATTTCTGCTCCATTCAGGATGCCCATGGACAATAGTTTGTAACCAAGAAATATCTGATTGCTCAAGAACTCGACCTTGGCAGATAATTGTTTCATCCATAGTGGCTATTATGTCATGGATGAAGTTGTTAGTCCGGAGGAAAAATCAGATTTAAAATAGAATGACCTGAGTAGTTACAAATAAAAAATGATGCGGAAAATATAACTATAACCGCAGATCCGCCTCATTATCCTGCTCTTATTGCAAAAGAAAATATTCTAGCACAAAAATTATCTGATAGCACGATAACTGGAGTGGTTTATGCTGAGGGTAATTTGACTTTTCAAGATATGTATAATACTACCTTTATTGGCACGATAATTTGTGGTGGCAACATTCAATTGCAACACGATGCTGATTCTAAAATAATTTATAACCCTGATATTTTACTAGATTCACCACCTGGTTTTTCTGGTGGTGAGACAATCATCCCACAACCAGATTGGAAGGAGGTTCATGCTTCCTAATGTTCAAATTTATTTGAAATGAAATTACAAATTTTCAAAAAAAAGTATGTTGTCGGCCTGGATATAGGCTCATCTTCCATAAAACTGGTTCAATGCATAAAAAAAGAAAACAGGCTTCAATTCATTAAGGCCGATTTCCGAAAGATACAAACCAATGATGACTTCCTCCTTCGCGATAAAGAGATAGTTTCCGCTTTAAAGAGTTTATTAATAGGGATTGACATAAGGGAAGCTCATTTCATTAGCAGCATCAATTGCCCTAAAACTGCCATAAGAAAAGTAACCGTGCCTATTATGCCGAAAAACGAATTAACTGACGGCATAAGGCTGGCTGCTCAAAGTTATTTCCCCTTTCCAATAGAAAGCGCCATGTTGGATTTTGAGATAGTGAATGAGTTTGTTGAAGGGCAAGTAAAAAAATATCAGTTATTAGTGGCCGTATCATCCCAAAAAACAATTGATCGGTATTTATCCATATTACGAAAAGTGGGCGTAGAGCCCCGTTCCATAATCCCTGTTCCCTATGCTTTGCAAAAGTTGGCTGAGGCAACCTCTTCAGCAACTGATCAGGCTAAGTGCCTGGTTGATATAGGAGAGCAATTTACCGAGGCGGTGATTTACCCCGGCACAGGCCAGGTGTCTGCGCAAGCGGAGAAAGCCGCCCTTAGTGGGAGCAAAAAGTCTTTATTATTATACCGCAAAATTCTTATAGCCGGAAATAATTTCACCAAAGCCTTAACCATGGCCCTGATTTCAGAAAAAGGCAAGGTTGAGCTGTCCTATGATGAGGCTGAGAAGCTAAAACAGGAGGTTGGTCTGCCGCCTGAAAATGAACAACGAATCATTGATGGTAAAATCTCCACCGTTCAGATTTTATCCATGGTCAGACAGCCTTTAAAATCATTGGCCGATGAAATAGGCCGATGTTTTGATTATTATTCGCGCGAGACCGGCGGCGAAAAAGTTGCTTTATTGGAATTATTGGGGGGTGGTGCCTATCTTAAGGGTCTTAATCGTTTCCTTTCTGAAGAATTAGGGATTAATGTCAGGGTTGGTGATCCCCTGGAGGGGCAGAAAATTGATTTTGATAAAGTGGGCCCCTCTCTCAAAGAAAATTCTTCGCAATTTGCTGTAGCCATAGGGTTGACCTTAACTGAAGATGAGGGCATAAATCTTCTTCCCCTTGAAATTAAGGAAAAAATAAAAAGAACTTTTAAGCGCAGCATTATCGAGCTTATATCAGTTGGGGCTATTTGTATCATAATTTTTGTGCTCATAGGCATGTTCATACATCTGGAGAATGTTAGAAACAGAATTGAGGTTGCCAACAGAGAGTTGTCGAGTTTGCAGCATCAATTAAAAAAAATAGAGATGCAAAATCTGATTAATAAGATATTAGTTGATAAGCCCTATTGGGGGGATGTGGCCAAAGAGTTAAGCAATATTGTCCCTGATCATATTTATCTTACCCGGTTGAGTATGGCAAATAAGATGTTGAGGATGGAAGGGATTATCATGGCTGAAGAGAAGGAAAAGATTATTTCCGATTTTGTGTCGGTTTTAGAGAATGGAATTTTTAATAATGTGAAGTTGGTGTCTATTCAAGAGATGAAAAATAGAAATAAGGATGAATTTGAACTAACCTGTTTTATTGATTAAAGAATAAAAAGGCAGGATAGAAAAGCAAAAGAAAATGGATTATAGGGAATATATCAAAGAAAATTTATTTATGGTTATCATAGGAGGCACGGTCATTAGTGCCTTAGGGTTATATCTTTTGGTATTTAGCCCCTTATTGGCAAAAATAGAAAAAGGCAGTAAAGAATATACCAAAATTGAAGCTGATATTTTCAGGTCCAGAGCCATTATAGAGTCGGCAAAAAAAATAAAAACTACACGCACTCTTTTAACTGAAAAACACAGTGATATTTTACAGCCTATTAATGAATTGAGTAAAAGGGAGAAATTAGAAAAAATTAATTTTGTTTCTATATGTCGCAAAGATAAAGACACTGGCGGGGGAAAAAAAAGAAAAAAAAGGAGAAAAAAGAAAGGACCTTACAAAGTATTACCCATTGAGATGATCCTGGAATCCACTTATGAAGACCTGGGCACTTTTTTTGAGGAAGTAGATGAATTGGATCAAGGTGTAGTGAGTATAGCAAATTTTACTATAATCCCTTTCCAGGAAAAACCTGTGCAACTAAGAACAACGTTGGAGCTGGATATGTATCTTTATACGCCGGCTGTTAAATTTAAATTGCCGGCAAGACTTGTTCCATCGAAACGAAAGGTCAAAAAAACAGCTTATGTAGATTGGGGGATATCCCCCTTCATACCGCCTAAAGCGACAAAATTAATTAAGACTGTCCCTAAGCTGAATCTCACCCTTATTTTTTTGCATAAAAGATAAGCCAAAGGCACTCATCAACGGCAGGATGTTGGGAATAGGTGATAAAATCGAAAATATTTCAGTAGTTGATATTAAAGCCGATAAGGTTATTCTCAATGATGGGAAAAAATTTTTTGAGCTCAACCTGGGTAAATAACAAATGTGCAAAAAGCGGAGACTGGGGGTCAAATCTTTATTCTTGACATGCACATGTCAAGAATAAAGATTTGACCCCCAGTCTTCTGACCCCCGAAATTTTTGATCGAAAGTTTTAAGTGGGAGAGTTTTTTCTGAAAAATTTAGCAACCGATATCTTTGTTGTCTTGCCTTTGGCAACGGAGAGGACGATTTTTTCTAAAGATTGTTCATCTGCATTGAGTTCGATGCCATTCATAGCCAAGAAGACGATAGATACGACTGTTCCAGTTCGTTTGTTTCCATCTAAAAATGGGTGGTTTTTTATAATATGGAAAAGGTAAGCGGCGGCCATTTCAAAAAGATCACCATGCGCATAACATTCGCCAAAGCCGATCGCAGGCATGGCCACAGATGATTTTAAGAGCTTTATATCCCGGATGCCCGCCATTCCACCATAGCGCTGGATTTGGTCACGATGTATCTCAATGACTTCGCTTAGTCCAAGGAAAATAGGCTTCACAGATTAATCCGCCAGACGTTTGAGCATGCGGCCATATTTTTGATTTGTTTTTTCAAGGGCATCTTTGAACTTGCCGCGATGCTGTTCATCCTTAATCGGGGATATTATTAATATTTGACCGTCAGTGGTGATGTCAAGTGATGTATCTGCATTAATATCGAGAAGATCAAGAACACTTCTCTCAATTACGAGAGCAAGGCTATTGCCATGTTTTTTTAATTTTTTTATCATTAATAAATTTCCTTGTTCAATATTCGTTATTACAATGTATCACTATAAAAATTTTTTGTCAATAATTCTAAAGGGTGCAAATCTTTATTTTTGACGTGTTCATGTCAAGAATAAAGATTTGCACCCCCCCTTACACACCATTGGATGAATTTATTGTATTTTACGATTTATTCTATGATACCTACACCATTAACAATTATAATAGTGCCGGTTAAAAATGGTCATGAATTTTGTGTTTTTAGGCTACTTTTTATCTCTCACCTATTTCCTTGGACGTTTCGTATATCAGGGTAATATTTCCCCTTCAGTTGATAAACCGGTTGCTTTCTTATATAGCTCGGTTTGGGGAATTATCTCCTTAACCTTTATCATTATTTTATTAGGGGTAGTGAGGCTTCTTGATGAAAAGATTATCCTTATTGTAATTAATTCATTATTTATAATAAGCATTTTCAAATACTTCTATGGAAAAAAGATAGATTTTCATAAAATCCGGCCTATCAAAAGAAGATTTCCGGCTAATCCCTCTTTTTTTATTTTTGCAGGCATATTATTCATTATACTTTGTTTTCAATTTTTTCTTTCTTCAACACCTCCCTATGCTAAAGATGCCTTGATATATCATTTAGCTATTCCGAAAATATATCTCAAAGCACGGAGAATTGTCGAAATCCCCGGAAACATATATTCAAATTTTCCATTAAACATTGAGATGCTCTATCTTTTTGGTCTTTCTTTTAGCAACTCGATTTTTCCTAAAATTATTAATTTTTCCTTTAACCTTCTTTTGAGTTTATTGATTATTATGATAATAAAAAGATACGCATCCCTTACCTATGGGATCATTGGGGCTATAGTATGGAACCTTATCCCTTCAGCCTTCTTTATAGCTACTATTGCTTATGTTGATCTGGAGGTTACCTTTTTTATTCTATTGATCACCTTCTCAATTTTGCTGTTTGCAGAAACAAGGCATAGAATGCGCTGTAAAGACTTCCCTTTTTTTTCTATTCATTTCTTCTTTAATTGCCGGTTTTTGGTATATAAAAAATATGTATTATGTGGCTAACCCAGTATACCCTTTTTTCTATAGCATCTTTGGGGGAAAGGGGTGGGATGCAACCAGGGCCCGCATCTATAGGCTGTTTTTAAGCCAGTATGGGACTGCCGGGCCATTAGGCTCAAGCAAAAATTTTATCGATTATCTGCTTATCCCATGGAGGCTAAGTTTTTCGGCAAATATCTTTGACGGCACTATTGGTCCATTATTTTTATTGCTTCTCCCATCATTATTTTTTAGTTGGAAAGGGTGCAAATTTTTATGGCCATTAAAGGTTTTAGTATATTTTTCAGTATGGTTATGTGTTGGCTGGATGTGTACTTCTATGCAGATAAGGTTTCTTTTGCCTGCCTTATGCCTTTTGGTTGTTATTATTCTTATTTCATTATTTTATATAAAAAATAGAAGCATAAAATTTTTATTTGGTTTGTTATTGATACTATCATTAGTATTCAATAGTGCATTTCTAATGAAAAAATATCGTCAGATAAATCCTTTCTCATATCTTATAAGCAAAAATAAAGATGAATTCCTGGAAAAACAAGTGCCATACTATCGTACCTATAAAAACGTGAACAATCTTCTTTCCCCGAATAACAATCTGTTTGTTGTGTATATGAGAAGTTACGGCTTTTACCTTAATATGCCTTTTTATTCTGATTCTGTATTTGAGGAATATATTATCGTAGAATTGCTGAAAAATTCGGTAGACGAGTTGAATGCATTTTTAAGGAAAAATTCCTTTACTCATCTGCTAATAAATAAAAAGCTCTTCTTAAAGCTTTATAGCAATTCATCAGAAGAGGAAATAAAAGAGGTGCTTACCTTAAGAAATAGATTTAATCTATTCAAAAAAGGATATTTACAATCAATCTATGAGGATAAAGATGCAGTATTATATGCGTATAAGAGGCAATCATAAAAGTCAAAAAAAGGGGTCAAATTTTATTCTTGACAAATTTGTCAAGAATAAAGATTTGACCCCTTTTAGATTTAACACCTTTATTAATAATATAAATATAAATGAAAATTTATCCCGGAATTTTATTGGAAATTCCATAGGATAAAATAATATGCAAAGCATTTACCGTCTCGGTATGACCTCTAAATGCCGCCTTATGCAAGGCGGTCCAGTTCCTTGCGTCTTTTACGTTCGGATCAGCTCCTTTGCTTAGCAAAGCATTTACTATGTCAATATGGCCTTTTGATGCCGCTTTATGCAAGGCGGTCCGACCATCATTGTCTTTGGCCTTTACATCAGTTCCATTGTTTAGCAAAATATTTACTATGTCGGTATGACCTCTTAAGGCCGCTTTATGCAAAGCAGTGCGGCCATCATCGTCTTTGGCCTTTAGATCAGCTCCTTTATTTAATAAAGCATTTACTATGTCGGTATGACCTCTTAAGGCCGCCTTATGCAAAGCAGTCCAGCCATCATCGTCTTTGACCTTTACATCAGCTCCATTGTTCAGCAAAATATTTACTACCTTGGTATGACCTTTTGATGCCGCCTTATGCAAAGCAGTCTGTCCATTGCTGCTTTTGGCATTTATATCAGATTCTTTATTTAGTAAAAGATTTACTATCTCGATATGTCCGCCTGATGCCGCCCAATGTAAAACAGACCAGCCACCATTGTCTTTTGCATTTACATCAGCTCCTTTACTCAGTAAAACATTTACAGTCTTGATGTTACCGCCTGATGCCACCCAATGTAAAACAGACCAGCCACCACTGTCTTTTGCATTTAGATCAGCTCCTTTGCTCAGCAAAACATTTATCGTCTCAGTATGACCACCTGTTGCCGCTATTATCAAATCTCTATTAAAATCGCTAAAAGAATCAACAGGATAAGCTAATGTAAATAATGTAAAAATAATTAAAATAAGAAATTTTGTTAAGCGCTTCATACATACCCCCCATTTTTTAGTAAAAGTGACAAATTTAAACAAAAGATTAAATCTAATTTTATATGATATTAAATAACACTCCCTCTCTGCAGCAAGCTGCAGAGACTCTAAAAGGAACCCCTTCTCTTTCATAACGAAGCAAGCTTCGAGGAATTAGGCCCTAAAAGTGATTAAATAATAATATAAAAATTTAATCTAATGTTTATAACATTATGAATATATTTCGGCATTATAAATAAAAAAACTTTACCTGGGGGCTAAAAAAAGCTCCTGAAAAAGGCTGAAATTGCTGACTATTTTTTAATCCTAGTTCATTTTTTAAATTTTAGCAGGCCTAAAAGGCCCTACCACTATTTTTGAACCCACTTTTGGAGAGCGGGGAGCTCGTTTTTTGCCCATTGGGGTGAGATACGAATTTTAATGAATTGACTAAATAATTGCTCGACAACACGAACGGCTTCTTGAAGGAGAAAGGTTTTTTCATAAAAAAGCCCTTCAGGGTCTTCCTTTTTATCGAGCATAATTTTTGGTGTTTTGCAGGTTCGAAAATTCAGGTGGCAGTCATCCAGAGTAAAGCGCCACTCATCGTCTTTTATATACAACCGAAAGCTGGCTTGGCTGACCTTTTTGCCTTGTTTCAGGGCCTGTCTGGCTTCCAGCATTTCCGAACTGTCTCCCTGGCAAATTACCTTTTCCAGGGTTTCCTCATCTGCCGATTCGAGAATAATTTTATTATCAACCCAGATTTCCACTTTCTGGGATTCATCCAAAGCAATCATACCCGACTTGCTGTCGCTTTGAAACCACAACCAGGTTAAGAATTCTCTGCCAAAAAATTTTTTATTGTGAATTAAACTCAAGATATCCATTCTTTATATTTCTCCTTATTTAGATTGCATAAGAGTTCTGCAAAAAAAATCCGAATTATTATTTCGAGGAGTTTTACCGACGAGAAATCTTATTACAAACAGATCGTTAAAGATTTCTCGCACACGCTCGAAATAATAAAATACCTTATCATTGATTTTAAGGGGCCACAAAATTGGCTGGTGTAATATTCTCCAGTAAAATTTTTTCTTCATCAGTCATGGCGCTTTGAGCAATGGTGTAAGGAAAGAGTAGTTCCAAATTCTGATCAAAGGTTTTTTTGAAGAGCTCTAAAAATTCAGTGCAGATAGCTTCATTGACTGAAGAGAAGAAAATTTGACTGCTCTTAATATCCCAGATCATGTCAAAGGTGCGGCTATTGGGGATGACACGTTTCAACAGTTGGAATTTTACCATGTCTCGAATATCTTGGCGCTCCGCCTTGCTGAGAAAATCTTTACTCATGGCGGTTTTTTTTTCTATCTCTGCTTTGCGGCAGTAATGCTTGAGAATATGAGAGGGAATTCGGCGAGTATCGATCCGCAAACTTAAAGCAATAAATCCGCTTTTAAAAAATTCTTCTCCGGAAAATTCATTGTCCAATATATTCATGATGTTCACCCACCCGCAAGAGCGCTCATCATCGGTGTTTTCATCGATTTCGCGAAAAGCGTACCTGTGGATTTCCTTGGAGTATTGTTCCTTGTAATTTGAAGGAACGTGATCCTTGGTTTGATATCGCGTGAACGTGGCTGAACTTGAAATTAATCCCATTCTAACCTCCATTATAAAAAAATAGTTAAAATTTGAAAGGGAGGGGTCAAATCTTTATTCTTGACAACTGTCTAGTTGTCAAGAATAAAGATTTGACCCCCCTTACGCCTAATTTTTTAGCTGCTTATTTTACTGCGAAACTTGAGCTGTTATATAAGATCCTTTAAGTCATCAATTGTAATATCAACTTTTTTTAGAATATTATTAAGCGTCCCCTTTTTAAGTTCTTTATGTAAGGGAACAACGACAGAGATGTTTTTATCTAAATTGTGTAAAAATATATGATTTCCCCTTTGATGATCTACTACAAAACCTATTCTACGAAGTCCTTTCAAGAGCTGCCTTCCCGAAAAGGTTTTGTTCATATAACTACCTCTATTTCTTTTAACAGGGCCCGTGGCTTAGATTTTATCTCATCCAACTTCCCAATTCCTTCTAAATAACAAATAATAGACTCCTTAGCATTTTTAAGTGCTTCTTCTTCAGTATCACCTTGAGTATAACAGCCGCTTAGTGCAGGTACGCTCACATTAAATCCGCCTTCCTCAGCCGGTTCTAATAATATGTGAAATTTCATCTTACAACCCCTTTTTTTGCCATTATAATGTAGAAATTGTAAAAAATATTTTCTTTATCAATCACTATAATGATTATATTTTTCATCTGATCTTGATTTTATTAAAGCTAAGATACTATTTCAAAAAAAAATTGTAAAGTAATTTTCATAGGGGCAATCTATCACCTTATTTCCAGAGGCAATGCTCGATCATTTAATCTTTGAAGACAAGTTCGACAGGAAAGTATTTTCAACTCTTTTATATAATATCTTATCCAAAGCATACTAAATTATTTCGGATTCAATAAATACTTCAAATAGCTTTTCCCCTTACAATTATATAATAGACATCTTTCCAAAATAAATTTAACTATATTTATGGGATGGATATAAAAAATTTATCATATGGCAATGCACGACTTTCATCTTTCTTTTATTACCATCTTTTATTGCCATAAACGCTAGCTCCCAATAAAATCT
>DAOURK010000159.1 GCA_030625085.1 Pseudomonadota bacterium | reverse complement strand
AACTATTCCAGGCCTCATCAATCATTGAGATATAAAACACCATCTGAAATTTATTTTGATAAAACGTTAAGGAGGTGATCTTTTAATAAACTGTGAATATGTTAACTACCTATAAGACCTTATATAATCAACGGTTGACTAAATTTGTCCACATATCCACAGGTATCCACAAAGAAAGAAAAAAAGAAGCAAAAAAAGAAAGAAAGGCTACGATACTACTCTTTATCAATCATGTCTTAATTTTAATAAAAAGTGGTCTTGACAATGGGGTCCACCTTATTACTATGTCTCAATTGTTAGAGAAATTTATACCAAACATTCATACTTTCCAATCGGCCACAAATATTGGTGTTATTTTTCAGGGTGCCTCCATAGGTATAGCCCATTTTAGCAAAAGTCATATTTATACCGACAGATAGTGCTCTGGCAATAGTATAAGCTGTTTTTATTTCCCTCTTTGACATCTCATTTTCCATCTGATTCAGTAGGTATAAAGAAAACCCTTTGGCTCGATATGCCGGTAAGGTGGCAAAGTCAGTCATTTCTACATTTTTTGAGGCAATGTCCATTTCCGAAGAAGCTAAGGCAATTATGGTATCCTTTTCCCGGATACTGAAATAGATTACATTTTCCTGCATTGTTTTTAAAATGTATTTTGGATCATAAATGGGGAATGGGTAAGTGTCAAATATTTTTTTATACATCTCCCCTATTTTAAAGGCATCTGACAGCTCACAAACTTTAAAGTTGAATGGAGAGGGTAAGTCGGCAGTTTTTTTCTTTCTTGGGCTTGATTTGGCTGTCTTGAGAATTTGGTTTATCTCTTGAGAATCGTTGCTTATTTTTCTCGCAGGCGAAAAATATTTACCCATAAAATAGACATCATCATGCCCATTAATAAAGCGGGGGATAAATGCCTCAGCCATAAAGCCGTCTTCCTCAAATTTTTCTTTGGCATAGGCCGGTATTTTGGCAAATATTTTAGAATATCCCTTATCCAACGCTCGGTCATTAAGATTTTTTATGATATTTGGGAAATCTTCTTTGGCAAGTTTTATAAGATAAATGCGGTCATTATATTCACCATACTGGATAAGGCTGTTTTGAAAATAGGCAATGGTGTCCGGCATTTTTTTGGCGGGATAGATTAACTATCTCTTCTATTTATCCTTTCGTTGTCTCTCGGGATAAGTGAAATTGTTTTATCGTAGTCATTCAATAATTTTCCAATTCCAATAGCTTTAGATTCTTCAGCCCCATCCAAATGCAAATGTAATTTACACTCATCACAATCGCGATCACAGAAAATAGGTTCGTAACTATCAGGTTCTTTGTAAGTAGTAATTATGCCTTCGTAATTTCTTAAGACAACTTTGTTGGTTGACCATGAAATGAGGTAGTTCGGCATAATAGGAATTTTACCTCCCCCTCCCGGAGCATCTATAACATAAGTGGGAATACAAAAACCACTGGTATGACCAATCAAACTTTCTAAAATTTCAATACCTTTACCAATGGGGGTACGAAAATGAGATAATCCTTCAGTTAAATCACATTGATACATATAATATGGCCGTATTCTATTTTGAACTAATTTATGGAGAAGGCTTTTCATTATTCTGGGACAATCATTGACATCAGCAAGCAAAACAGATTGATTCCCTAAAGGGATACCTGCATCAGCTAATTTTGCTAAAGCTTCCTTTGATGAGGCGGTAATTTCTCTCGGATGGTTAAAATGTGTATTAACCCATAAGGGGTGGTATTTTTTTAATATGCTAACCAAGTCATCAGTTATGCGATAAGGTAATACAACTGGTGTTCTCGTTCCAATCCTAATGATTTCTATATGAGGGATTTTTCTTAGTTCAAAGAGTATCCAGTCAATATAATCATCAGGAAGCATAAAGGGGTCCCCTCCGGACAACAATACATCCCGAACAACCGGAGTATTTTTTATATATTTAATACCCTTTGCTATTTCTTTTTTGTCGGGAATTGAGTCAATGTCTCCGACTTTTCTTTTTCTGGTGCAGTGTCGGCAGTACATAGCGCATATATTACTTACCTGTAATAATACCCTGTCCGGGTATCTATGGGTGATACCCGGGACAGGACAATCTTTATCTTCAGCTAAGGGATCTCTCATGTCATATTTAGTAATTCTTAATTCTGCTTTTGATGGAAAAGATTGTTTAAAAATTGGGTCATTCTTATAATTATCTTTATTGATAAGCGATAAATAGTATGGCGTTATAGAGAGTGGGAATTTGGCCATAGTTACTTCCAGACCTTTTTTTTCTAATGCGGAGAACTTAATGTTGAGCAATTTTTCAAAAATAGAGATATCTCGTATGGTATGCTTTACTTGCCATCGCCAATTTTTCCAATTGGAAATGTGTATTTTTGAATCATTACGTGTTGTTATTAAATTGATTTTTTCGGCAATTTTTTGTTGACTTTTGTCATAAATGGGCATTATTTTATTTCCTTTTGTCCGGCTAAGGTTTTTTCCGCATCCATTTTCAGCTTAATTCCCATCCTCAGAAAGATAAATAGAGCCATCTGACCCTATATTCTCAATTATGATTTCAACCTTTTCGACCTTCATATTAATCGTTACGCGGTGAAGTATAAAATCCAATGTTTTTTTTACTGTATAGAATTGCTTTGAAAGGTAGCCAGGTTTTTTTTAAAAAGCCTAATTATGAATTTTTTATCTACGTTCCACAAAATGTCGGGGAAAAGTTCCACTGCGGGCTAATGAGTTAAGTGAGTAAACATTCACTCACTTTAAAATTTTCAATATATTAACATGTGATTATACAATGACACAATAACATAATGAATTTTTTCTGTCAAGGCGCGCAGAAATGCCAGAAGTCCTGACGCACATCATTCTCTTTGAAATATTTAGCGTCAATGATTAAATGAATGATAGGAAATTGCTTTTTTTACTGTCAAATAGAATAGCTCGAAATTTAGATAAATACAAATATTTTTTTTTAAGGGTTGATTTGCCTTTTTATGGTGGGATTCTTAAAAATTTTGTAAGGAATATGCATCTGCCTTCAATTTTGAAGGTGATTCAGGCAAAAAATGGGTGCACCTATCCTGTGCCAGGTGTTATTGATAAGCATATAGCCGGCTTAATTTATTGTGATAAAGGGCTCTTCATAAATGGGCCAGTCGTCATAGGTGGGCTCATAGACGAGTTCGACTGTTTTAGGCGGGGAGGGAGGAGATCGAGAAGGTTTTTGTTGCCAGAGGTCAAGGTGTTTCAGGATCTGTTTTATTAAAAGATTTTCGGTGATGAAACTGATAATCTTCATAGAACCAGCGCATCTGGGGCATACAAGGACATCAACTTCCCAGATCTTCTTTATGCATTCTCGCCAGGCCTTCGATGGAACATGAGGGGGGTTATATTCGGAAACATCAATAATATCCACATCTGGCGGCATTTCCGGAAGTGGTTCATCGCCTGGTCTTAGGATGCCCTGTTTTCGCCGCATCCCACGACTTTTGTTGGAATAATACCAAAGTAGCGAACCATCTGGAAAAATTTTTTAGGTATGTGTTGGCAAATGGCGGCAATAAAATTTTCGGCCTGATAGACTACGAAATTTTTTACCATTACAAGCACATTCACTACGTTCAGTGTAAATTCCGCGAGAGAAATCTTACTCTGACTTACGTGTAAAGATTTCTCGTCGCTAACGCACCTCGAAATGACACAGTAGAATTCGTTATATTAATGGCCCTGCCTTTAAGGTAACTTCAAAGCACTTTTTGGGTATGGGGACCCCAAAATAATTCTACATAAATTGGAATTAAATTGGGAATGCAATTTTGATCTAAGCGCTGTAATCACGATGGGTTAAAAGATCCGATCGGCCAACAAGCTCTCGAGCACTTTTTACGCCAAGTCTCCAAAGGATTTCCTGAAGCTGAATATACCAGGAATAGAAGAGATTTATCAGCCTTTGGGTAGCCCAGTCACTATCGTACATAGTTTCAAGTTCAGGATCAGTAGTGGCTATTCCCCTGGGACAGCCGCGACCGCTTTCACAATTTCCGCATCGTATGCATCCTAAGGCAGTCATCTCTGCCGTGCATATTACTACACCATCAGCCCCCAAAGCTATAGCCTTGGCAACATCCCAGGCAGTGCGCAATCCTCCCGAGGCAATAAAGGTTATTTTATCTCGTATGCCCTCTTCAACCAGAAACTTATGCACCTTGGGTATGGCATATTCAATAGGCATAGCTATATTTTTCTTGGCTATGTCAGGAGCAGCTCCCGTGCCCCCATAACTTCCATCAAGATGAATGACGTGCGCACCGGCATAATAACTTCCCACAGCCACCATGTCTACATCAACAGGCGTTGAAACCTTTACCGACACTAATGCCCTTGGGTTTATTATCTGTATCCAGTCCACATGCTTTTTGTGGTCCTCCACTGAATAAACCGAATGAAAAGGAAAAGGAGAAAAAAGAGAACTACCCTTAACCGCCTGTCTCATCTTAGCAACTGTGGGGGTAACCTTATCGCCTAAAAGATGCCCTCCAAGGCCGGGTTTAGCGCCTTGCGCATATTTAAACTCAACTATCCTTGCCCGCTGTATAGTCTCTTCCTGCACACCAAAAAGCCCTGTAGCTACCTGGGTAATGATATGATCTTTATATTCGGCAAGTGCATCAGGATAGCCGCCCTCTCCAGTACAGGTGAAGGAATTAAAAGCCTTGTAAGCACGAGCCCTTGAGAGCATGGTAGTAAGATTAACAGCCCCAAAGCTCATGCCCCCGCCATACAAAGGGAAGCCTATCGTTATCTTTGGCCGGCCGTCGTCCCTTCTGTTTAAGGTAAGCCTTAGATCTACATCTTCTGATTTAAAATGAGCGTCCGGAAGGTTTTTTGGGAAAACAAAGTCAAGCTTGTCAAATCCCCCACCTGACGTGCCCTGTCGATACTCAGGCCCTTGTTCAGGGGGGTTGCCTGTTTCTGCCTGGTTCCAGGTACTTACAATAAGGTCTGCTGTCCAGCGAGGATCACCAAAGGTTTTCCACAGAGGATTAGGCCCCACCCTTATGGCTTTTTGCGGGCACTGATCAACACAATACGTGCCTTGAGCGCGACATTTTTCAGACCCTTGGCAAAGATGGGATAAAGGGGCCGGCATACGCTGCCCACCCTTCTTGTGAACGCCATAAGAGCAAACCTCAAGACATTTACCGCAGGCAATACAGGCTGAAGTCCTTACTACTTTATATTTTGAAAGCTGATTGCGAAATCGAGGAGCACAGTATGAAACCAAATCTTTATTTATTAAATTATTTTTATTGGAATATCGCCCTTCTCCCCTACCCTCTTTCATCTGATAAGATAAAGAAACATCTTTTTGCCCTTTACACTGAGATGACGATGGAATCTCCTTTTTCCCTTTACCCTGAGATAACGATGAAACTTCTTTTTGCCCTTTACCCTGAGATGACGATGGAATCTCTTTTTTATCTTTACCCTGAGATAAGGATAAAACCTGTTTTTCCTCTTTACCCTGAGATTGATGCTTATCGACAGTCTTTGGGGATTGATTCTTCTTTTTGAACAGGGAAGAAAAGCATTCGGACTCCAGATCTTCAAAAAACATGGCGCGTCCTGCTTCTCCACGAAGCCTTCTTATTTCTCTTATTCCCATGGCTCCCAGAACTTCAATAAGCTGAGAATGCCAGGAGGCAAAAAGGTTCACCAGACGTTGTGTTCCCCATTCTACAGGCACACGATCTATTTGGACAGGGCACGCACCCCCAGCACCCCCAGGGCCGCAATCAGGACATAATCGACACTCAAGAGCAATAAGAAGAGCCAGATCAACTCCAACCCCATCAGCGCCGCAGATAATGATCTTGGCCACATGTTCGGCCAAGGCTATCCCCCCTGAAACAAGAAGGGTAACCTGCTCTCTGAGCCCCTTTTCAACAAGCCCCTGATGTATCTCTCTCATCAGGATGGTTATAAAATCACCGGTCCGCTTTCCCAGCCCCCGGCCTTTATTATCAGCCTGTAAGTGTATAATTTCCGCACCTTGAGAACTAAGCTGTAAGGCCCTTTTCAAAGCATATTCATCCAGGGGCAAGCGGATAGAAACAATAATGGATGGATACACTGATTTAATACTTTTCGCTTTTTCAAGGACTTTCTCAGAATAGGGGACCTCTACAATTGGTATCCCTTTGAGCAAAGATATATCATCTGTATCAGGGTTAAATTTTAATATCATATGCTGAGCATAATCAGCCAGAAAACTACAGGATTCTTCAACCCCGGTCACGGCTAAGGTCCCTAAGCATGAAGCGGCCTTAAGCATGGCAGTGCGAGTGGATTGCCCCATAATTCCAATAGTCGGCATATCCAGTATCATCGGAAGAGGTAATTCTTTAAAGGGAGGCATTTTGGTGAGAAGCTTTCCGGCCTTATCAAATTTCAAAGACAGGAGCCTTCTGCCCAGTTCGATCACTGTACTTATATATTCTCGACCGTGGATGCCGTCTCTAGTGGGACGAACAATCTCGGACATATCGGTCCAAATCCCATCAAACCCAGGACCGGAAAACTGTCCGCGAAAGCCTGCCCCTGAAACCGGAATTTTTCCGGTTTCAGCCTGATTCCAAATTTTGCTGATAATATCGGGTTTCCAGTAATCATTATCACCCATTCTTTCATAGAGCGGGTTTATGGTCCTGGAAAGAATGCCCTTTTTACATTCCTGGATGCAGCGCATACAATTGAGGCAAAGTATATCACCTGTATCCACTCTGTAATGAGGATCGAACCGCCGATTTTGGAAAACATCATAGATACATGAAATACGTTTGACGCACTCGAGGCAGCCAAGACATCCTTCAGCCTCTATGGATGAATATTTGGGTATGGTAGGAAATCTTGGTTCTAATTTTTTGGTTGTTATGTGATACTTACTCGACATATCTTTTTAAATGATTTATTGCAGGGCTTGTCATAAGATTTCTCGTCGCTAACGCTCCTCGAAATGACATTCTAGAATTGTTTCAGTTAATGGCATTGACTTTAGTATAGAAATTTCAGGCGATTTTGGGTCTTGGCAGCAACCCCGCTTTTTTGATAATCTCCGGCAACATTTCCTCAGCCTCAATAGCCTGAAGATGTACACCCTTTACCCCAGGGATAAATCGCACGGCTTCGATAAGTTCTATCGTGATTTTTACTGCTTCAGTTTGGGTATCTTTGGCTGACTTCAAACGTTTTATAAGGTCTTCAGGCACATCCACTCCAGGAACATTATTATTCATGTATCGTAACATACCGGCGGATTTGGGGACTATTATTCCCGCTAAAATCGCCGCCTTTTCAGTCAGTCCCATTTTATGGGCCTTTTCCATTGAGGATTTAAACCTGGCCACATCAAAGACAGCCTGGGTCTGTATAAAATCTGCCCCTGCCTTTATCTTTTTAGCCAGCCTGATCACTCTAAAATCTTCCGGCGGCGCAAAAGGGGTCCAGGCCGCACCGATAAAAAAGGGCGCGGGCTCATCTAATGAGTCGCCGCCTTCCTGAACTGCCTTGTCCCCTAAATTTTTTAATATTGAGATTAATTGAATTGAATCAACGTCATATACATTCTTAGCGCCTGGATGTCCCTTTAATTTTCCTTGAGCCCCTGCTTTTTGATGATCTCCCGAAATGCACAAACAGTTACGCAACCCCAAGGCCCAAGCACCCAAAAGATCTGATTGAAGGGCGATGCGGTTTCGATCTCTGACTGTCATCTGCATCACCGGCTCAAGTCCCTCATCAAGGAGAATTTTTGCCCCGCCCAGACTCGACATGCGCACAACCGCTGTCTGGTTATCAGTAACATTGAAGGCATCAGCACATCCACGAAGAAGATCTGCTTTTTTACGCATAACATCAGGATTTGCTCCCCGAGGAGGGCCCACCTCAACAGTGACTGCAAAATGACCTTCCTGCAAAATATTCTCTAATCGCGTACCAACTCTTAGCCTCATGGCCTAAGGTCCTCTCTCAGCATACGTTTTTGGCCTCCATGACTGGAATGAGACCACTGCTTTGCTTTTCTTATGTTCATTAAATCCTCAATACGTCCGCAAGCCGAGGCACGTTCCACAATCAATTTCCATACGCAATCAACATTTTCATCAACTTCGCACTTGCCATCATTTCGCGTTCCCCCGCATGGGCCATTCAAAAGACCCTTAGCGCATCGAGCAATAGGACACAAGCCGAAAGTCTCGGCCAGCATACAATCTCCACAGGCTTCACATCGTACAGCCCATAACCCGGGCTCTTCCCTTATAGCTAAAGAAGTGGTGTTTACTCCAGGGTATACTCTCACTTCAGGGAAACGCTCTGCTATGGCCTGCACACCAATACCACAAGCCAAACTGAGCACTGCCTCCACTTTCGGAATAATCGGGGTAAGTTCTTCAATAAATTCCCACTCACATTGACGTTCAAGGGTTTTGGTATATATATTAATTGTTCGGCCCTTTACCTTCATGGCCATCCTGAGCAAAGGCGCCAGCGTCTCTACCTCTTTTTCCCCGCCGGCAGAGCATTCAGCCATACAGGTTGCGCACCCGACCAAAAGCACATTCTTATGCTTATCCAACATAGTGACGATTTCTTCAATGGGTTTCCATTCCCCTATTATCATCTCTTTTTCGCTCCCTTCATAGGATTAGGGCCTAACGCTCTCACTGCATCCGCCTGACTTTGAACCAGGGCCATCATTTGTAAACAAGACAGCTCCTCGCCTCTTTCCATCCTTAATCTATCAACGCCCATACGAATCTCATCAAGAAGACCACGAGCATAATCGACACGCTTTTCAGCCATGGTGCTGCCTGTTAAAAACCGACACCGGTCTGTTTTACAGCCTACTACCAGCAAGCCGTCAGCGCCGTCAGCCAGGATCTTTACCATATGAGAGGTCTCGACCTTACTACTGCAGGGCATGATGAGAAATTCCGCCTTTAATCCGGAAATCTTATTCAGCGCGGCCTTTGGGTCCTCATCTTTCCCCATACAATGTTGACAAAAAAGCACCACCATTTCCGGCTCGAATTTCCCTTTATCGATTTTTGAATCCATGAATATCCCTTTCACCCTCTCCCCTCTTGCTCCATAAAGCCTCTACGCCTTAAACAAAAAATAATTAATAAATTCCCTCTTCCTTAATTATTCTGCTTTTCCTTTGGGAAAGGGCCCACCATCCTTCTTCACGCCTGCTTTATACCGGACTGCCAAATGACCTGAGCGTTTTATAAGATTATTAAGGTGAGATAGTAAGAAATTCTATTCTAAAACATCGAAAATAATACTACAAAAATGGAGGGAATTACAGCTTTTTTTTGTTTTTTCTCGGCAGGATATCCGCCCTCAGATTCAAAAACCCTTGCTGTGATATTACTTTCTAGCTTATGGTCTCTGTAAAGTAGGTTTCATCCCAAATTTTATCTGTTCCTGAAAGCTTATTCTTTATTTCAGCAAACTTGCTCAGTATAGCCTTCCGAGAGCGTTGCTTGATTTCTTGAATCATTTCTTCTACAGACTTTTCTCCATCTGACTCTACATATAAATGGACATGATCCGGAGCCAGCCAGAGCAAATTCACAAATCCCCCAATCGATTCATTACATTCCTGGAGTGAGCTATGAATAAACTTAAAAACATCAATGGATTGATCAAAAACAGGGAACCTGTAAATTACATTCCAAACAAAATGGTATTTGAGATTTATAATCACAGTATCAGGGTCATATCGCAATTTTTGTAAAGCTAATGCTCTTTCATATTTGCTTTTGTCGGAATCCGGTAATTTATCGAAATATCTTTTCGCATGTTGTTCTTTAGGGCATTTGGATACATCAAGTATTTTGTTATTTGATTGATTAATTACCTTTAGTATTGGTCTGAAGGCATAGCATTTAAAATTTGTTGAATCTTGCATACAGCGGTTTAAATGACACAAAACTTCCTCATGAAATTCTAATTTTTTGCAATAATCACATTTAGAATTAAACATTGATCTTACTGATTCAGCACATTTTTGGCATTTTATAGGAAGTTCAGTAGGTATGGCCATAATTATTATTTGTTTTCCATGTTTTTCACTTTTTTAGGCCATCTCAATATCTATCTATATATTGTTTAAAAAGGAAAATATTTTTTTCAATTAAAACAACATATGTCTTCTTAACTCTTTCAAATATTTCACCAGCCGTTGCTTTATCATAAATATGGGAGGATTTATTTCTGTCCTCAAGCATATCAAGAAGTGTTTCCCCCTCAGAGAGGACCCCCCTTCTGGCGCCTTCCTTTATACATGAGCGTGGGCCTACACAACGAAATCCCTCATTTTCAAGAATAATTTTAATAGTTTTCCAAAAAAGCTCGAAAGTGAATTCAAACCTTTGAATAACCCCATCTTTCTCTAATTCATCAATAGCCTTTTCGGTTGATTCCTTTAAACGCTGAAAGGCTTTGCTAAGCTTTTCCAGTGAATAAACCATCTCATCTCTCATAGATAACCTTACCTTTGCTTACTACTAATGTTTTAAATTCCTTGTCAACCTTATCAAGGTTTATTAAATCAATCGTATAAATACCAAGTTTTCGATCAAGGGCCTCCTTTAATAACCGTTCTTCTCTTATGTTCATCTCTATCCCTTCAACAGCTATATCAAAATCAGAATACTCTTTCCCTTTACCATCTGCCCTTGAGCCAAAAAGAATAATTTTTTTTGGGGCGAGATGGTCTAGTATTATCTTAACTATATTCCTACAAATTGCTTGCTCGCCATTTTCCCCTTTAAAAAATCCCTCAGGTTCTTTATTTTTTAACTTTTGCAGTTTCATCATTCCTCATCTTTTCGCCGGCAGTTATTCAAAGAAAATTGCTTTGGTCGATTAATGAATTAAATTTTCATATTTTATATTAGGGACAAGAAAAAAGGGACTGTCCCCTTTTTCTTACTTTTATTGATCTATATATATCTGCCGGCGCGCGCTTTATCCGCCAGGCAAATTCATTCTTTGTTAGGCGATTAGTTAGTGTAGTATCTAATTGAAATTATGCTGTTTTTTTCGAAGCTTCATATTTGATTGGTAAGAGCCTTTCTAAATTTACGTGTTTTGAAGCATCAATAATCTCGATACCAATAACCATATCGTCTTCCCCTATATCTAATACGATATCATCAGTAATCCGCTTATTTATAACCTCTTGTTTTCTATCG
>DAOURK010000128.1 GCA_030625085.1 Pseudomonadota bacterium | reverse complement strand
AAATGTCATTAGAAACAATGACCTCCAAGCCATAGGCTAACTTATTAAATTTAAAGGAGCTATGAAAAAAATTTCGCCTTTCTGGGACTACATTTACTAAGGCTTTACAAATTTAAAAAATCCCTTATATCGAAAACCCAGTAAAATAAATCGTTTATTGCAATTTTCTTTGTATAATGGTATTCTTAGAAGATATATAAAGAATTTAGCGTATGGAATGTAATATTTGAAAATCTATTTACTAAAAATAGATTTATAAGAATTTAATCTTGCCCCTCAGGTTCAACTGAGAAAATGAAAATAAATCTTGTTGATTGCTGAGATTAAAGCAAAATAATTAATTATAAATTTAGGAGGTTTAAATTTGGTATGAGTGAAACGGAAGAACGGCAAGTAAACGAAGTAGAAGGGAGTGAAGAGAATTTTGCCGAACTCCTAAATAAAAGCAATCCTAAACCAAGAAAATATTCGGAAGGACAAAAAATAAAAGCTAAAGTAGTTCGTATTACTGATGAGTGGATTTTTGTTGATTTAGGGGGTAAAAGTGAAGGAATAATAGCCCGAAATGAATTTGATTCGGTTAATGGTGGGCTTACTATTGCTGAAGGTGGTGAGATTGAGGCTCAATTTCTTTATTTACAGGATGGTGAGATTATTCTTACTACCAAGGTCGGAGGATTCAGAGCCTCCAGAAGACAAATTGAGGAGGCTTTTCGAGGCCACATTCCTGTAGAAGGGTTGGTGGTCTGTGAGGTTAAGGGAGGATTGGAAGTAAAGGTTGCAGGGATACGTTCTTTTTGTCCTTTTTCCCATATGGAATTACGACGTGGGGCCGATCTTTCCAAATATGTAAACAAACGTCTTCTTTTTCATATCATAGAGTATAGAGAAGGCGGACGAAATATTATCTTGAGCAGGCGTGCGATTATCAAAGAAGAGCAGGAAAAGAAAATCGCTCATCTTAAAGATGAGTTATTAGTTGGTAAAGAGATTACCGCAAAAGTGCTTTCAGTCCAAAATTTTGGCGCCTTTATTGATTTGGGAGGCGTGGATGGTTTGATTCCTGTGTCTGAAATGACTTGGGGAAGGGTTGAAGATCCGTCCGACGTGGTTAAGGTCGGAGATCAGGTACAAGCTAAAATTACTTCAATTGATTGGGAAAAACAGCATATCTCACTCAGTCTTAAGGATTGTCAAGTTGATCCCTGGGTGACAATTGAAGAACGATATCAAGAAGAAAGCTGGTTGGAAGGTGTTATTGTGCGATTGACAGGCTTTGGGGCTTTTGTTGAATTAGAGCCTGGAGTGGATGGACTCATCCATATTTCCAATTTAAATGCGGAACAACATGTGAAACATCCCAAAGACGTTGTTGAGGTAGGTCAGAAAGTGAATGTACGTATTCTTAAAATAGATAAAGAGAGCCGTAGGATTTCCTTATCAATGGAGTCGGAGAGAGTAAATCCATTTAAGAATGAAGATTTGGGTATTAAAGAGGGTGAATTACTGCAAGGCGAGGTAGAGTCGGTAAAACCTTATGGCGTTTTTGTTAAATTACCAAACGGCCTTGTGGGTCTGGTCCCTAATGAAGAAATGGGCACTCAAAAAGGCAGCAAGCATAAACAAATGTTTAAGTCAGGCGCTCCTATGGATGTTGAGGTTTTAACAATTGATAGAGAAAACGAGAAGGTTAGATTAAGCCGAAAGGCTGTTATAAGCACGAAGGAAAAACAGAATGTTCAGGATTTTAGGGCTTATAGCGATGAAAAGAAAGGGGAAGAGGAATTAGGATCATTAGGAATTATTTTAAAGGCTAGATTAGAGGAAAAGTTTGGTAAGAAACTATAATAAAAAATGAGAATGCAATCATTATGATTTTTTTGCGTTTCCAAAGGTTATAGGACCATAATTTAAAAGCATTATTAAAAAATTTTAGCCTTTTTACAAATTTGCCTTAAGCCTCATTTGACCATCTAAATTATCATTTCCATTCCCTTAATTCCCCCAAATATCCTTTATTTTTTTAGACAGGATTTTCAGGATGAAACAGGGTTTATCTACTGTTTCTATTCAATTACCGCTTCTATTTATACTATTTCAGATATTGAATTTTATGCATTAATTTTTTTACTGCTTTTATTTTAAAATCAAATCGATAAAGAGGAATTAGAATTATGCCGCCAAAGAAAAAAGAAGCAAAAGATCTCATTTCCAAATTGGCCTTAAAGAAAATGAGCGCCTGGGACCTTTTCGATGAGAAGGATGAAAAGCAGATTGCATCTTTTTCCCAAAAATATATTCATTTTTTAAACACAGCCAAAACCGAAAGGGAAGCTATAGGAGAGGTCTTAAAACAGGCAAAAAAACAGGGATTTAAAGATATATCCGGACAAAAAAATTCCGGCAACAAATTTTATCAGATAAACCGCAATAAAAATATCGCTCTTTGTCATTTCGGCAAAAAAGACATAAGTCAGGGAATTCGACTTATTGTTTCCCACATTGATTCTCCGAGGCTTGATCTGAAACCGAACCCTCTTTATGAGGATCAGGACCTGGCTTTGCTTCGTACCCATTATTATGGGGGAATTAAAAAGTATCAATGGGTGGCCATCCCTTTGGCTTTGCATGGAGTGGTGATTCGTTCCGATGGAAGTAAAATCGAATTGGTGATAGGCGAGGATCCGGCTGATCCGGTTTTTACTATCAGTGATCTGCTTCCCCATCTGGCGCGAAAAACCATGGAAACCAAAAAGATAAAAGATGCTATTGAGGGTGAAAAATTAACTGTCCTTTTTGGCCATCAGCCGCTTTCCGGTAATAAGGAAGAAAAAGAGCGAGTAAAAATGAATGTTCTTCGCCTTCTTCACGAAAAATATGAGATAACCGAAGAAGACCTTATCAGCGCCGAAATAGAAATAGTCCCCGCCTTTAAGGCGCGGGATGTCGGTTTAGACCGCAGTATGGTCGGCGGTTACGGCCAGGATGATCGAATTTGTGCCTATACCTCAATGGAAGCCATTTTTGCCCAAAAGGAACCTCTATACACTTCAGTAGTTCTTTTTTTAGATAAGGAGGAAATCGGCAGCGAAGGGAACACTGGTGCACAATCTCGATTTTTTGAGATAGTGGTTGGGCGACTCATCCAAAAAGCCCGTCTGAAACCGGAAGAGGGTCTTTTAAGGGAAATCCTTTTTCGCTCCAAGGCCCTTTCAGCAGATGTCAACGCCGGTCTTGATCCCAACTATGCGGACGTGTTTGAAAAACAGAACGCTTCTTTGCTCGGCTATGGCGTAAATATCTGTAAATATACAGGCTCTGGGGGGAAATATTCGGCCAGCGATGCCAGTGCTGAATATCTTGGAGAAATCAGAAGGCTTTTTAATGGAAATAAGGTAGCCTGGCAAGCCAAAGAGTTAGGCAAGGTGGATGAAGGTGGTGGCGGAACAGTGGCCAAATTTTTGGCAATTTACGGCATGGATATGATTGATTGCGGACCGCCTGTCCTGGGAATGCACTCTCCCTTTGAAGTAGCAAGCAAAGCCGATTTGTACGAAACCTATAAAGCCTATCAAGTATTTTTAGCCAAAAGTTAAAAAAGGGAAATTACAGATGCTTAGCAAGCAAAAAGATAAGAAGTTCGATGCTGTTAAGATGATGAGAGAAATAAGAGATAATTTATCTAAAAAATATCAGGGAAAACCTGAATTAGAGGAAAAGGATTATGCGGCGCGTTTTTTCGCAGAGATAAATTTGCCATTAGATAGTAAAATAGATTAGATTATTATTAAGAAAGGAGTTAAATTGATGTTATCAATAAAGGATAGCGCAAAAAAAATCATAGATGACCTGCCCGATGATGTTTCATATGATGAACTTATAAGAGAATTGCTCTTTAAACGTATGATTGAAAGAGGACTTCAAGATTCTCAAAAAAACAAAATTATATCTGATGAAGAATTGGGAAAAGAGATTGAAAAATGGTAAGAGTGAATTGGACTGATGAGGCAAAAATTTGCTTAAAGAACATTCATGATTACATCACATTAGACAATCCAACAGCGGCGAAAAATGTTGTAAAGAAAATACGTGAAAAGGCACAAATATTAAAGCTATATCCTGAAATTGGCGGTATATACCAAGATGTAGACAGAAAAGATGTCAGGGTAATATACTATACTCATTTTAGAATTGCATATTTAATCATTAACTCACAGAGAATAGATATTGTTGGTGTATTCCATGGTGCAATGGAATTTAAAAATTATATAAAAATAGATTAATTGCGGCCCACCTGTCCTGGGAATGCACTCTCCCTTTGAAGTGGCCAGCAAAGCCGATTTGTACGAAACCTATAAAGCCTATCAAGTATTTTTAGCCAAAAGTTAATCACCATTTTTTGCTAATAAGTACGCCATAGTTTCCATTATCCGCAGTTGGGGTGATTCTGATCCCTTTAAACTGAGTTGTAAAACAATAACTGGTAACAAATCCTATTGCAGCACCCGCCATGACATCTTCAGTATAATGTTTATCTGCATTAATCCTGCTATAACCAACGAATATTGCTCCCATATACATTGGTAATGCATATTTCCAATGATAGCGTTTCCGGATAAATGCAGCCCCTTGAAATGCGGTTGATGTGTGAAGAGAAGGAAATGAGTCATTATCACTGCCATCGGGGCGTTCCTTGTTGATCAAATTTTTTAGACCAAGGGTGACCCCTAAATTGGTAAAAAAGGATTTATAAAATTGATTTCGCCCCTCTGTATCATTCAAATAAAATGTGGTCCCCAAAGCTGTTACAGGAATTACTGTCACTAATATATCGCTTGTTTTTTTCGTATGGCTTTTTCCTGCATGGGCGATATTTCTATTGGCCAATAAAAATATCGCCGGGAGCATTACAATATATATTACGCATCGTACAATTAATTTATTCATTTATTAGTTATTTTCAAAGGCAGTAATTTTTTCCTTTAATTTTTCAATAATTTCATCTTCCTTCATTGTATTTATCATGGTAAGTAATTTTTTATTTCTTTTTCCACATATCTTTAGAATTTTTTCCCCAAGCTCTTTGAGCGTGAAATCAAGACGAAATTCATCAATAAGCCGAAGTTTAATTTCTACACACCCAATATTATAAAGGAGTGATTTCCCATTAACACTATCTTTACTGACAGGAGAGAAGATTCCCTCTTTTGTGTACCTCCTTATTTTAGAAACCTTCCAACCTTTTTTCTGGGAAAGTTCTTCCACATTTAATAGATTTGTCATTTAACCTTAGCCCTTAAACCCTTAAAATTTTATTACTGTTCGCAAGAGCGGTATAAATTGACAGCTATCAAGGGAGATTGTCAAAATTTAATGGAAAAAGCGAAATTTTTAATATTTAGAAGGATTTTTATGAAAATTCAAAAGCTCTGATACAGTTATAAATTTTAAAGTATATCTAATATCATAGTTCAAAATTAATAACAAGAAAAAAATATTCATAAGCTTAATTTTATATTTATTAATATCCACAAATATATACAAAGGTATAAATATATCAATTATCCCTAGATCGGCTGTATCCTTTGATTTCCGGACTTGCAGTTTTTTTCAATATGAATATGATTATTTCTTAAAGGATACGTTTTGCCTTTATTCCGGTTGCAACCATTAAAACAATTCCTTTTACCACCATTCAGTCCCCCTCCCTTGATGGGATGGGTTAGGGGAGGGTGATCTTTGGTTCACCCCCACTCAGCCTCCCACATCAAAGGGGAGGAGCTGAGGTGCCTAAATAATTATATTCCTGTTGCCACTAATGTCGCGTTACGCATAAAACGTCTTATAACCGCATCTGCCTTGCTTGGAATTTTGAACAAAAGTATAAACATCTCCCAGGCCGCTTTAGAAGTAACACGACACTAAAGGTCACAACAAAAAATGAAAATAAAAACAATAGCTTCTCGAAGCAAATTACCCACTTGCCTTACAGCGGATAACGATTATAAAACAAGCGTAATACATAGGTTATGCATTTGTTCTTTTGTTTTCTTTTTTGATTTATTCAGATGAAACCGACAGAACGAAGAGATAACCTCTGCCTAACAATTGTATTACTATCGAGATATTATCGAGAGCTTGGCATTTATTTTTAAGGCAGCAGTTCTCATTTTATCATTTTTAAATAGCGCAAGGGCTTTATCCAGTAGTGCAGGGCTTTAGCCCTGCCAAAAGAAATAATTACCTACTGATTTTCAGATATTAATTTTTTACTGTAGTGCAGGGCTGAAGCCCTGCACTACATTTGATTGAATACCGAATATGAAATTATTTTCTAAAAATTTATATTTGAAAAATTGATGGTTTCGTAAAAAGTCGATTTTGGCATATTTGTCATTTCGACTGGAAGGAGAAATCTTATATTTTTCAGCATATTGTGCAATAAAGATTTCTCACATTCGTTCGAAATGACACGTTAATGAGACTTTTTACGAATACATCAAAATTCATAACAAGAAAAGAGGGGGACGTATCATGGAAGATTTGAAAAGCAGAGAAGAGATTCTCAATATAACAGGCATAAGAGAAAATCAAATGAAAGCTTATAGGAGATTAAATCTTATAGACGGCCATGTAAAAAAGATGTCTATAGTGAAAGTTGATGAGAAAAAGACAAAAGAAAAAGCAAGGAAATTTTTCAAACCGGCGGGTTTTGTTTACCTTTATCCCAATAAAGTAATCCAACAGATCATATGGATAGTTAAGCAGCAGGAACAGGGAAAGAACCTCAGGGAAATTCAGGATGAATATATCAGGATGAGGATACAAAAGGAGGAAGAGGCAAAGAGAATGGCGCAAAATTATGAGAAATGGATCGATATGCCTACCGGTTCGGACACAAAGAGTGTTTTTGGTAAAAAAAGAATTAACGAGGCCATTGAGGAAATGATTGAGATCGTGAAAACCGATAACCCCGGCTGTGAGATAAAAAGGCTTGTGTTTTTAATTAAACCTGAAGATGAACGATATTCACCAAATTTCCAGAAGAGAATAAAAATAAATATTGATGTTGAACATTCCCTCTTTTAATTGTATAGAACCCCTCATTTTTTTGACAGGATCTACTAATTTAACGATGGATTATCAAAGAAAAATTTATAACAAAAGCCTGGTTTATTTTTGCCTAATAATAAGCTGTTATCTTTTATTAGTACTTTTTTCTCATATTAGGTTTTATCTCAAGCTGCAGGATCGCCGGGTTGAAGATTTAAAATGTGAAAAAGAGGAAAGAAAGGAGATGACTGCAAAGATAGATGAGCTTATCCAATTAATTGAGATAAAAGATATCAGCCATATCAACCAAATTGGCCTGGAGATGTTGAAAAAACTTAAAAAAAATCATGAACAAAAATAATAAAAAATTCTGATCATAAAGACAAAATAGCTCCCTTAAAAAACTCCTGCTTTTTGATGAAATGACAAAGGAAAAAGGGGGGCAGATATGGAATAGAAATAAATTGATGGGTATCCTTAACCTGAAAAAAATGTTTCATAATGATTCATCACACCGCCAGATATTTAACCGGCATATTGACCAGTGTTTTTTGGCGCTTCTTTTTGTAGTTGTGATCATTCTATTCAGAGTGGGCATGCTTCAATCTACTGATGTGTATCAAAATCAATGTAAAAATTTAAAGCAGAATCATCTTAGAGAAGTATGGAAAATTCCTGTTAGGGGACAAATCTATGATCGAAATGGGACCCCTTTAGCGACATCAGTTAAGGTTCAAACTGTTGCCATGGACCCTTTTGCAGTAAGAATGCTATCAGAAAAAAGAAGGGTTCAGGTATTTAAAAAATTGGAGGATATTCTGGGAGTTTCAGTCGGCGATCTTCAAGAATTAAGCTCACGCAAATCAACCCTGATTCCAATAAAAAGAGGAATATCTCCTGAGAGCACAGCCATAATTTTAAAAGAAGGCAAAAAGGGATTCATGCCGGGCATAGAAGTTGTCTATGAGCAGATACGATTTTATCCATGGAATATTTACACCAAGGCTATTCTTGGGTGTGTAAGGGGCAGCAAGGACCTGTTGGATAATTATATTTTTGATAATTGCCTTAAGGAAAATACACATCTGCCCATAAGAAAGATAAACAGGATTTTTCCATGGTATCGTTATTCGGAGATAAGCGGTGCTACTCCACAAAGAGGAATTGGCGGAGTGGAAGAAATATTTGATAGATGGTTATCCGGCGCTGAAGAACGTTGTATCTGTCATCTCGATCTTAATGTAAAACTTCGAAGAGAATTCAGTGAGATAATTGAAAAGGGAAGGGGACCCTGTTCTCTTATTTTAACCCTTGATATAGATCTTCAGAGATTTATTGCTGATCTCATAAGAAGAAAGGTTATGGAAAAGGAAGCATTGCTCGGGATGGCAGTGGTAATGGATGCTTTTGATGGAGAAATACTTGCAGGCTATTCCGTATCTCAAGAAAATAGCCAGCTTATAGATGATGACTGGCATCTTTTTACAGCCAGATTTGAGCCGGGTAGTCTGTTAAAACCTCTTATTATGCATTGTGCTTTTAAGTGTAATGGCATTACCCAAAATGACAGATTTGATTGCAACAGTCCATTTAAGATAGCAGGCCAATCGTATTCCGATGAGCATAAATACGAAGCTCATCTCAGCCCAAGAGAAATTATCGCTTTCTCATCAGGTTCCGGAATGGCACAGGTAGTAAGCAAGATTATGTTAAGGGAAAAGGATAATTTTCCTGCTCACTTTTACAGGTTTTTAAGAGAATGGGGTATAGGTGAAAATATCCGCCTTCAGCATACTGCCGTATCAAAAAGTAATTTGCCCCCTGTTTCAAATTGGAGCCAAATTACACCTTACCAAATGGCCATCGGTTATGAATTGCAGTTAAGCCCCTTTCATCTTCTCTCTCTTTATGCGGCTTTTGTCAATGGCGGTAAAAGGGTAACTCCTCTTCTGGTGAAAAAAATAGTGGATAAAAAGGGAATGATTAAAAAGGAATTTAATCAAGAAAACCACTTAAGAAAATGTTTTGATATGAATGAGGATGCCCCTATATATGATTACCTCAAGGACGTTGTTTCCATGCCCAATGGAACAGGAAAAAGGGCTGCTATAAAGGGCCTGGAAATAGCCGGCAAAACTGGAACGGCAAGGAGGTTGGTGAATAAAAAATATAGCCGAAAATCGCACAATTCGTCATTTGTCGGCATACTTCCTTGTAAGGATAATTTTCTGGTTATAGGTGTTTTTTTTCAGGATATAAAAAAAGGAAGTGACTATGGTGGGCTAGCGTGCGCCCCGGTTTTTAGAGAAATCGGGGAACATATTATGGAAACTTTGCCCAGTCGATTATAATACAGAAATTTTTCAGCCTTTAAAAGGTTGTTGTCAAGAATTTTTGTCCTCTTAAAAAAACAATTAAATGAAATGATGCAAAATGAGAATCTTAGATTATATCCATTTATCAAAGAAAAATAATAACCATCTAATACCTCACAGACTTAAAATAAAATCAAGATTTGAAGGGTTTGATTTATCCATTTTAGCCATTGTTTTAACCCTGTGCCTTTTTGGTCTCCTTGCAGTTTTCTGGGCCGGTATGTCACCTGATTTTTCAACTCCTTTTGTACTTTTAAAGAGTAAGATCCTATTTATTTTTTTGGGGATTTGTTTTTCATTATGGATTTCCCATATTGACTATCACTTTTATGAAAGAAGATTTTTTTTGATTCTCGTATCTCTGGCCTCAATAGTATGTCTTATATTAGTCCTCTTTTTTGGGCATAAGGAAGCCGGTTTTTTGCTGAGATTCACAATCTTTAAGCAATCATTTCAACCCACGGAGTATTGCAAAATTTTGATCGTTCTTATCCTCTCCCATACCATAACCTATACCTATCGCAGAAAGACAAAAAATTATCTTTTTCTTTCAGCACATTCATTCATTTTAGGGATATTAGCCCTCCTCATCATTCTCCAGCCGGACCTGGGCGCGCTTATGCTTATTGGGGCCATTGGTCTTTCCATGCTCATTGCAGCCAGAATTCATATAATAAAACCTATCAGCCTGATTTGTTCCTTAATGCTTGCAGCCGGATCGTTTTTCTTTTTGATTTGCTCCTTATGGCTAAAAGATTTCTATGGATATGACAGAATAAGAAAATTTGTGCAATGTCTCTCTGTTTCTAAATGCAATGAATTTCAGATGAAAAGCGCTTATATGTGTACTGTATCCGGAAAATTCTTCGGGAATAATATTATGAACTCTATCCATGTTCACGGACTTCTTCCCATGGAATGTAATGATTTTATATTTTGTGTTATTGCCGAAGAAATGGGATTTCATGGAGTAGTAATCTTGATCCTTTTGTATATTTTTTTTATGCAAAGGGGCTTTTTTATTGCCAGGAATTGTAAGGATTTTTCAGGACAGCTCATGGCCTTTGGCCTCACCTGGATGATAGGTTTTCAGGCGCTGTTGAATATACTTATTGCCGTCGGATTATTTCCTGTGACAGGCTTCACCCTTCCCTTTGTATCCCAGGGAGGCAATTCACTTATGGCTGCAATGACAGCCGTAGGCATCCTTCTCAATATTTCAAGAAATACCTTTGAAGTGTAGAGGTTCTAATTTTTATCGGAATAGTTATTTGAACTGCTTATGTCAAAAATAGTATGAAAGAAATATTAAAATTTAAAGGTAGCAAATTAGTCGTAAATAAATCTTAAGGGTTAAATTGGCGGAACATAGGCAAAGGTATTTTAAGTTCCAATAAGTGACATAGGAGGGCTATATGTATAAAGGATTTAAGAAGAAATATGAAAAGAAATTGTTGGAATATCTGACCCAAAGGAGACAATGGATTTTCCTGGTTAATTACGATAACTTTCTGACAGCCGCTGTAATGACAAAAGCAGGTAAAGAAGATGAAAAAAAGGGTGTTACAATATCATGTTTAAAAAGCATGCCTTCTATGGGAATAAAGGCAGGAAGGATTATACATAGTGAAAAGGCAAAAAATACTATACAAAATCTACTTGAATCAGTCACAACTGAAGCACAAATTAAAGATAAACGTTTCTTCTTCTGTTTTGACAGCCCTTGCTTAAAATTAACCCCCAGGTCATTGACTGATAATCACTGTCTAAGATCGCCGTGCAATAGTGAAAAATACCAGGGGATTCTTCGAGATGTTATCAGAGAAAGTTCTATAGAGGGGCAGGAGATTATAGATATTATTCCTCTTGAAATACGAATGGATGAAAGATTGGTGGAAGACCCTCAAGGGTTGACTGGGCAAATGGAAATGAAAGCATCTTTAGTGTCGGTTTCAATAGAAAACAGAAATGACTTTCATGAATGTATTAAAAGGACCGGATACCAGTGTGAGGGTTTTGTGGGCAGCTTTCGAAACATATGTACTGCTTTTGCCGCTTTGGTTAAGGCAAATGAATATGTAATTGTTATGGATATGAAATCGCATTCAACGGATATTATCGTATTTTTAGGTGATCAACCACTGACTATAAAATCATACAAATATGGATTCCAAGAAATGGTTGTAAGGTGTCTTTCCGGATATTCTAATATTGGAGAAGATGAAGCCCTGGAAAATTTGTACGAATATTTTAATCAAAACATAGAGCAAAAGGCCATCGAAAAAAATGGATTAAACAGCTCTTCAAAAAATGTCAACTGGCTGGAAATTCATGAATTGGTCATGACCCAGATAAAGCATTTTATCAATATGAATGAGGGATTCGGCGATTTTCTTTCACGCTTTGAAATGGAGTTTAAGGTACATCCTCAAAGGATGCTTATTACAGGAATCGGTTCCAACATACCTGAGATTGATACGTATTTTAAAACCCGTTTCGGAATGAAAACTGAAATAAAAAAACATTGGAAGTATCAAGATATTAAACAAGAAGTTCCCGCCTCTGTTTATGGAATGCCCATCACCATGGCCACTGATATGTGACCGCTGTTTCTATGCTCGGCTATGGCGTAAATATCTGTTAAAGCCCATCAAGTTTTTTAGCCAAAAGTTAAGCCATTAAAGATAAATTCATAGTAAGGGGAAAAGATGATTTCCGTGGAATTTATTCTTATTTTTTTGGTAAGGCTTAAATTTATTAATTGAGGGTCTCGTAAAAAGTCCTAAATTAACAGGGTTAGACACCATAATTACCTGATTTTATTAGACACTGTTTTTATAAATTTGATTTTTTTCGAATTCATCATTATTGATATTTTTATAATATTTTGATAGGATTTTATTAAAGTATCAGCAAACTAATATTTTGTGTCAATTCAACGTTTATGACCACATGGAATTAATAGAACACTATGAAAAACATTAAAGATATCAAAGGTAGGAATATCAGATTTACAGATGAAAGGATAAATCATATAATAAACGATCATACAGAAATGGTTGATCAATACGATAAAATAAAAGAGACTTTAAAGGGTCCATTAATTATTAAAAGATCTAACACAGACAAAGAAGTGGAATTGTTCTATAAACATTATGCTAAAACACCGGTGACAGAAAAATATCTTTGTGTAATTGTAAAAATATTAGAAAATGATTTTTTTATTATCACTGCCTATTTCACTGATACAATAAAAAAGGGAAAGAGCTTATGGAAAAAGAAATAAAAGTCTGGTATGACAAAGAAGCAGATTATTTAGAAGTATTATTTGATATTAAACCTGGCTATTTTAAAGAAACAGAAAATGATGCCATAATGGAAAAGATAGATAATAAAGGCAGAGTTATTGGATTTTCAATATTAAAGGTAAGTGCATTAAAGGGTAAAAAACCTATTTCGTTAAGTCTTAAATCAGATATTTCTAAAAAGGCCATAACAAGTCGTTAAATTGATCAGGAATGCATTTCGCCCCGCTTCGACTATCTCTTGCAACTTAGCTTTTTGTTATTGTATAAGTTGCCCAACTGCCTGAGGGTAAACAATAAAGAATGATCCCGGGTTTTTTTTATTTATCTCCTCATTTTAAAATTTATCCATTCATTAATATCCCGTTCATATTGAATTGATAAGAGAAAACTATATCGTAAAGATAACTATTTTTCTTAAACAGAAGTAGGGAGATGGTTGGGAGAAAACTGATAAAAAGTTGGTAGAAAACCTACAAAAAGTTGGGAGAAAATAGGTGAAAAGATTAGGAGGAAATCAAATAAAATCAGCGGTCAAAAAGAGCTGCGTCGCTGGTTTTAAAAGAACCTCCGAATAACAATAAGATCCTCAGGATAATACAGTGATTGATAAAAATTACACAATCAGAATAGCGACTCGTAGCGAAGTCGACATTGCCATTGAATGGGCGGCAAAAGAAGGCTGGAATCCAGGCTTACACGATGCTGATTGTTATTATTCAGCAGATCCGAATGGTTTTCTTATCGGACTCCTTGGTAATGAGCCTATTGCCACAATATTTGCAATTAAATACGGCAATACGTTTGGCTTTATTGGCTTTTACATTGTCAAGAAAGAATATCGTGGTAAAGGATACGGCATTAAAATCTGGAACCTTGGGCTAAAATATCTTGAAGGGAGAAATGTTGGTCTTGACGGGGTAATTGCCCAACAGGACAGCTACAAAAAGTCCGGTTTCAAATTGGCTCATCGAAATATACGCTATAAAGGTTGCGGCGGAGGTAATTTTCCTGAAGGTTTAGAAATTGTAAAGCTTTCCACATTGCCATTTGATACCATTGATTCATACGATCGACCTTTCTTCCCTGCAAATCGAACACAATTTATCAAATCCTGGATCAATCAACCTGAATGCATTGCCCTGGGCATCATGGGAGGTGGAAAATTAGCAGGCTATGGCGTAATGCGAGCATGTCGTTCCGGGTTCAAGATAGGGCCTCTTTTTGCGGACACTCCGGAATTGGCTGAATCACTTTTTCTGGCGTAAAAATCCCGGGTTAAAACAAAAGAACCAATTTATCTTGATACACCGGAAGTGAATCAATCTGCCGTGTCATTAGCAAAGCGCTATAATATGGAAGTAGTGTTCGAAACAGCCCGAATGTAT
>DAOURK010000111.1 GCA_030625085.1 Pseudomonadota bacterium | reverse complement strand
TATTTGATTCCTTATATATCAAAGACTTATACCGAGGTCCAAAAAATCTCTTATATCAAACAGCCCTTGAAAACCCTTGCCCTGCAAGCGATTCCAGGCGGGACAAGTTCCATTTTTCGCCTTATATCGAAAACCCAGTTAACTATTTCAACAATTTTCCTTATTGTCTATGTTCTTGTAAAGTCGGCAAAATGTTCGCTGAAGCGAATTTCTGCCAACGTTCATTGGAATAAAGTCCATAATGAGAACTGTTGTTAACTATTCGCTTTGATTTTTCGCTTTCATTATTGATTCGACTCTCATCAAATCTTCTCGGGTATCTACACTATATGATTGGTAATCGGTTTCAATAACTTTTATCTTGTACCCATTTTCTAAAATTCTGAGTTGTTCGAGCTTTTCGCTTTTTTCCAGATCTGAAGGGGGAAGGGAAGGGATGCGCAGGAGAAATTTTTTTCGATAGGCATAAATTCCAATATGTTGATAATACATGCCGGAAAAATTACAGCCGTCCCTGCAAAAAGGAATGGGTGATCGTGAAAAATAAAGGGCGAATCCTTGTTTATCCGTGACCACCTTGACACAGTTTGAATTTTCAATATCTTGCTTTTGAGATATTTTTGTCTTGAGGGTAGCCATAATTAGAGGAGTTTTAGTCATTGTCTCTGCCAGCAAATCAATGGCTTGTGGTTGAATTAAGGGCTCGTCTCCTTGAATATTAATGAATATGTCTGCTGAAATTTTTTGAGCAGCTTCGGCCACTCTTTCAGTGCCTGATTTATGGTTGGAAGAAGTAAGTAACACTTTTCCTCTAAAGGCTTTAACTAAATCGTATATTTTTTGATCATCAGTGGCCACCCAAACTTCATTTATTTTATGAGCGGCGCAGGCTCTTTCATATACATATTGGATCATGGGTTTCCCACAAATATGGGCTAGTGGTTTTCCGGGAAAACGAGTGGAATGATATCGCGCGGGAATTACGGCAGCAATAGATATTTTTCTTTCGTTTTTTTTATTTTTTAGGATTAGAGAATTGTCCATGGTTTTGGGAAAAATAATTCTTTATAAAGTTGCAGTGCGTATCGATCAGTCATCCCGGCTATATAATCACATACGGCCCTGTGGATGTTTTCCTCGGTAAAGTTTTCTTTGATAAAAGATGTGGGCAGCAGTTTCGGGTTTTGCAGAAAATAGCCATAGAGGTCTTTAATGATTTTTGAGGCCTTGGTGAATTCGCTGTCGGTTTTGGAATTATAATATACTTTTTGAAAGAGATATTCTCGTATACATAAAATTGCTGATTTAACAGTATGGCTCATGGAAATGTTTTCTAAATTGTTTTTATGGGTATTTTGAATACAATCTGTAACCATGGTATTGATTCGCTTTACATGAGTGGACCCGAGGGTTTTTAAAGAATCCTCGGGCAAATCTGTTAATTTGATAACACGGGCTCTGATTGCGTCATCAACATCATGATTTACATAGGCAATGGTATCTGCCACCCGAACGATATCACCCTCGAGTGTCAATGCTCTATCTTCAGAAGTTGGTAAAAGTCCTAACCTACCTTTTGAATGACGAAGGATGCCGTCACGAACCTCCATAGTAAGATTAAGCCCCCGGCCGTTTTTTTCCAGAACATCGGATACCCGTAGGCTTTGTTCTGCATGTTTAAAACCGCCGGGATGAATTTCATTCAGTATATCTTCACCGGCATGGCCAAAAGGCGTATGGCCCAGATCATGGCCGACTGAAATAGCCTCGGTCAAGGTCTCGTTGAGATTGAGGGCTTTGGCCATAGTTCTGGCGATTTGAGAAACCTCCAGGGTATGAGTCAATCTTGTACGATAATGATCTCCTGAAGGTGCGAGAAAAACTTGTGTTTTATCCTTTAATCGGCGAAAGCTTTTACAATGGATGATACGATCTCGATCCCTTTGGAAACTTGGTCGAATAGGGCATTTATCTTCAGGATGCTGTCGCCCGCGGGTTTTTGAACTTAAAGCCGCCTTTGGAGAGAGGATTTTTTTTTCCTGCTCTTCCAACATTTTTCGAACATTCATAGTCTAGTCTAATCTAATAAATTATTATTTGAGTGATTGGATAGTATTTATCCATACTTATCGATAAGTAATACAGTCGCAAGTTAAAGGTGAAAAGTCCATATGTTATAGAATTAATTTTAAAAAAATACCGTAATAAAGTAGTTTTAGATTTTACTTTTTACAAGACCATCAATCATTAATTCTGGAAATATCCGCACCCAGGTTTTGAAGTCTTGTATCCACATCACTATGCCCACGTTCAATCTGATAGATATTTTTTATGGTGGTTATTCCTTGAGCCGAGAGGGCTGCCAGCACAAATGACATCCCGGCGCGTAAATCCGGAGCTGTAACACATCCGCCTCTCAATTCCTTGACCCCATCCACTTGAGCGAGGTTACCTTTTTTAGTTATTGCCGCTCCAAGTAAATTCAAACCATCCACTTGCGAGAATCGGTCTTCAAATATATCTTCACGAAGGTAACTGGTCCCCTCAGCAATTGTTGTTAGTGCCATAATCCCGGGTAAAAAATCAGTAGAAAAGCCAGGATAGGGGCAGGTCACTACATTGAGGGGTTTTAATTTTTTTTTCGTGCCCTTGACTCGGACAATTTTTCCATCAGACTCAATAATTGCCCCCATCTGTTCTAATTTAACCTGAAGTAATCTCATATGTTCAAGATTAACACCAATAAAAGTTACATCACCTTTGCTAATAGTGGCAGCCATCATGAAGGCGCCTACATCAAGCCGATCTGCCATAACCGTATGCTCAGCAGCCTTTAATCGTTTAACTCCCTGAACAAATATAGTTTTAGTTCCGGCTCCGTGAATAATTGCTCCCATTTTAGTGAGAAAATTTGCAAAATCAACTACTTCCGGTTCGGAAGCGGCATTTTCGATAATAGTTGTTTCCTCGGCCAGGCAAGCCGCCATCATAAGATTTTCCGTACTCGTTTGACTGGGAATATCTAGATAAACTAAATTTCCTTTTAATCGATTGGCTTCGATCAGTAGTTGGTCGTGATAGCCCTCTACACGAGCCCCAAGTCGTTTGAAGCCATTATGATGAAAATCTAATCCGCGAACCCCAAGGCAGCAGCCCCCTACGCCATGGAATTCTACTTTGCCGAGTCTGTGGAGAACAGCAGGGAGGAAGAGTATTGAGGCCCTGGATTTGGTGGTAAGACTACTGTCCAGATTAAAATTTTTTATGGAAGAGGCATCAATCACGAGAATTTTTTCATTTTTAAAGTACTTTATCTTGGCCCCTACAGATTTTGCTAATTCAATTGAAACATAAACATCGTTCAGTGGAGGTACATTCCGTAAAACAGTTTGTCCTTTTTCAGCAAGAAGTGAGGCCGCTATCATGGGTAAAACTGCATTTTTAGCTCCTTGAATAAATAGCGTTCCTTCTAAAGGCTTGCCACCAGATATTTTATATTTCACCATTATCTCCTGAAAATAAAAGTTAATGCTTTTTCATTATCTTACGCCCTTGCGATGATACTATAAAGAATTGTTTTAAGCAATAAGTTAAATTGCCTCATAATATTTTTACAAATAAATTTTTTATGCTAACGAATAAATTTATTTGTAAGCGATTTTTACGCAAATAAACCGAAAAATTGATAGTGTTTTTGCTTAAAAAAAGAAATAAATCCGAGTTCTAATTATGTTTATTATTATTTATATGTAAAAATAAACTTAATGAAACAAAGCGCCAATGTTAAAAAGAATGGGGAGAAAATGATGCATCGGCCGGCTAAATGGAGTTTGAAGAAAAAGTTTAGCTTGATTTTAGCAGTAATTTTTTTACCTATTTTTTTGATGATAAGCTTTTTTCAGTATCGTCTTGAGTATTTCAGGCGGGTAGAGGTTGAAACTGAGAAAATGAGGTTGGTGGCCCTTACGTTAACTCAAAACTGGGATGTATTAAGGGGGAAGGAGGTCCGAGAGAGTATAAAAAATAGTAAGGGTTCGATGAAATATTTTGATCTTTCTTTTCAACATAATGCTGAAATAAAAGAAAAAATTTTAAGAGAAACTCCCTTTATTTTTATCCGGTATGTTTCCCTTATCCCTCGGAACCCTAATAATAAAGCGGATTTTTTTGAAAAGGAAGGAATACATTTTTTAGAGCAAGGAAGTGACCTGGATGAATATTTAGAATTAAGTCAATTTCAGGGGGAGGAGGCTATTCGTTATTTGAAACCCTTACGGAGAGAAAATTTATGTTTACCATGCCATGTCGGACGTCAAAATAAGGCTATGGCCTTTCCGTTACCAAATCTGAAGAAGATTGGTTTTCAAAAACAGGAAATTCAGGGAGCTATCTCAATAGCCATACCGACTCGATCTTTTTTACTCCCATTATGGCAAGGAAGGAAAAGATTTTTTTTAATGCATGTAGGTTTTTTTGGATTTATGATTTTAATTTGGGTGATTTTTTCTAAATTTTTTATTTTGGATCGGCTATCACAGTTAGCCGTGGGTATGGCAAGCATTACCGCGAGCAATAAATTTAAAGTGGAAGCTTTGGATATATATCAAGATGAAATAGGTTCTTTGTTTTCAGTGTTTCATCAAATGAATGAAAGTATTCATCGAAAAATGCTTTCTTTTCAAGAAGAAAGAGATATATATCGAGGGTTGACTCAATTAACTCTCTATGGGATTTTTGCCTTTGATGGGAAAGGGGAAATACTTTTTTTTAATGAGGGAGCGGCCAGAATTTTTGGTTGGGAAAAAGAGGAAATATTGAAGCAAAATGTTGTTTTGTTAATTTCTCCAAAATTTCGGAATAAATATGCCCGGTTTATGAAGCGCTATATGGGTGACCACAATCTTGAGAAGAAAGAGGGCAGTATTTTTGAGGGTCCTATAGAAACAGTTGGTTTGCGGAAGAACGGAGAAGAATTTACTATTTCTTTATCCATGGCTGTTGGGAAATCTTCCGGGAGTAAAATATTTACGGCTATTGTTCAAGATATAACAGAGCAAAAAATAAAAGAAGGGGAAATTATCAGGCAAAATGAAAAACTTGTTCTCCTGAACCAGGTTTCAACAGAGTTAATTGGGCAAAGAGATTTAAAAAAACTGGCTGAAGATTCCTTATACGAATCACTTGATTTGACTGACAGCTTTTGTGGTTTATTTTTATTGCAAAATAAAGATGGAGATCTAGTGCCTCTGGCCTCTCTTGGATTAACTGGACTGGAGGAAGAAACAAGTCAATTATTTAAACCTATTGGAGTTTTGGGGGAGATTGTACGTCAAAAGCAGCCTCGTATAATTAATACATCTGCCCGAAGAATAAATCGTACAGTATTGTCATGGGGTAAATTTTCTTTTTATTCTTTTTTGGGAGTACCTATTATTGCCGACCAAGAGGTGATTGGCGTCATATGTGTGGCTAACAGAGCAAAGGGATATACAGATAAAGAGCAAGAATTTTTAACTTCTCTGGTTAATGATATTTCTTTGCTTATCGTGCGAAATGCAGTAGAAAAAGAAACCCAGATTTTAGAGGAGAAATTTCGCACCCTTTTTGATCAATCAAGCGACATGATTGTTATTTGCAATAGGGAGGGAGGGGTTTTAACTGTAAATCATCGTGTTATTCAATATACCGGATATTCTTATCAGCAACTCATTGAACATGAGTTATGGAAACTTTATCTGCCGAGTGAGGGAAGAAGGTGCAAGGAATTTTTAAAACAGGTCTGGGCTAAGGGTTTTTCTCGGCTTGAAAGTTTTTTTAGCCAAAAAGGTGGAGGGACATTTCCTGTAGATATTCAGGGTAATACGGTCGTTTTTGGTAATCAGAAGGTCATTCAAGTGGTGATCAGGGATATAGCGCACCTCAAAAAAGGTGAAAATGATTTAAAGAATCGCTTAGAGAGCCTGAAAAAACAATTGGAGGAGAGGGGAAAAGAATTGCTTTTTTTTAATAAGGCGATGAATAATTTACCTGAGCATGTGATTTTTGCCGACCGAAGAGGGCGCTTGTTTTTTGTCAATAAATCATTTTGTGAAAGATTTGGTTATGTTCCTCAAGAATTAATTGGCCAATCCTTTGAAGTACTTTTTCATACCAGTGTATCAGTTCATACTATTGATGAAATAATTGATCAAGCCAGCGAGGGGTGTTGGCAGGGCAGAGCGGTATACACAACCAAAGAAGCGGCCCAAAGGGTTCAGGTAGAGCTTGTTATAAAGGCAGTTCAATCTCCGCAGGGTGGGGTGTTAGGTTTGCTGGGTGTATCGGTAGAGGTTGAGGGTGAAAAATTTCTTCACTAGACATGTAGATTTTTGGCCAAGTTTTTTCAGCAACCCGTATTTTTTAGGTTCTTTCGGTAAATGAGGGCAAAAATGGGGACAGATTTTAAATCTGTCCCCATTTTTGCCTACCATTTTTTTATAAATGTAGCGCAGGGCTTTAGCCCTGCAAAAAACGTTTGTCCGGAGGATTAAGCAGAACTTTAGCCTTGCAAAAAACATTTGTTTAGAGGATTTAAGCAGGCCTAAAACCCTGCGCTACAGTGAGCATTTTAGGGATGATAGGTCATAATGAGATTTGTTGAAATTTCTTGACTTTTTTTGGATATTTGGATAGCATCAATAACTAAGTCATTATTTTTTTTATTCTTTTAGAAAATATCCCCATTTTTTTTATTGTATTATCTTTTTATTGTTTCCTCAAATCTATATAATATTCGTGGCACTTTTATTCACTCTAATAATGCAATGCTTACCGCTTAATAATGAAATTTTTACCGCAAGATTATGCGGTTAAGAGATAAATATAAAATGTAAAACGGCATTGACCGAAAGGTGGAAAGAGAAAAAAGGAGAAAGCCATGGATTCTATTCTTCTTATGATTTTATCGTTTGTGGGATATATTATTGCTTACCGGACCTATGGGCGATTTTTATCCCAAAAGGTTTTTGGCCTGAACAAGGCCGCCGTTGTCCCCGCCAAACAATTTGAGGATGGAAAGGATTATGTGCCCACCAAAAAAGGGATTATTTTCGGCCACCATTACACCTCTATTGCCGGTACCGGCCCAATTGTCGGCCCGGCCATCGGTATTATATGGGGGTGGCTGCCGGCTTTTTTGTGGGAATTTCTAGGTTCTATTATCATGGGGGGAGTCCATGACTTCGGCGCCCTGGTCCTTTCTCTGCGGCATCAAGGGAAATCCATTTCTGAAATTACCGCGCAATACATAAATAAGCGAACCAGATTATTATTTTTCCTGATTGTGTTTTTAGAATTGTTAATTGTCGTGGCTATTTTTGGGCTGGTTATCGCTGTTATTTTTGCCATGTATCCTCAGTCTGTTTTTCCTGTTTGGTGTGAGATTCCCATTGCTGTTTTATTGGGATATATGATTTATAAAAAGAAAGGCAATGTAAGTTTGTATACTTTTTTCGCTATTGTTTTGATGTATATCACTGTAGTGATGGGACATTTTATCCCTTTGAAAATCCCGGTCATAGGCACCATGCCTGCTACAGGGACATGGACCATTATTTTATTAATTTATGCTTATATTGCCTCCACTCTTCCGATTACCACTCTTTTGCAACCCAGAGATTATATTAATGCCTGGGAGCTTTTTGTGGCTATGGGTCTTTTGATAATGGGAATTTTAACAGCCGGATTTCAGGGAAAGATTCCCATAGTAGCGCCGGCCCTTAATTTGCATCCCGAAGGGGCGCCGGCCATGTGGCCCTTTTTGTTCATCACTATTGCCTGCGGAGCAGTCTCCGGGTTTCATTCACTGGTTTCATCCGGGACTACGGCCAAACAAGTTTCTTCAGAGGCTGATGCTCAGTTCGTAGGGTATGGTTCTATGCTGCTTGAATCTACCCTGGCACTGTTGGTTATTATTGCCTGCGGTGCCGGAATCGGCATGGCCTATACGGCTAAAGACGGTTCTCTTTTAACCGGTTTGGCTGCCTGGCAGGCCCATTACGGCAGTTGGGCGGGGGCCGCCGGTTTGGGCGCTAAAATTAACGCCTTTGTTCTCGGCTCAGCCAATATGATGACTACTTTCGGCATTCCTCAGGCCATTGGCGTTATCATCATGGGTGTATTTGTGGCCTCTTTTGCCGGCACCACCCTGGATAGCGCCACGCGAATTCAGCGATATGTAGTGGCTGAAATGGCTTCTGATCTTCGCCTGGATTTTTTGAAGAATAAATGGACGGCTACGGCCATAGCAGTTATTACCGCCTTTATTTTGGCCCTTGCTACCGGCCCTGACGGCAAAGGGGCCTTAACCCTCTGGCCTTTATTTGGCGCGGTTAATCAATTATTGGCTGGATTGGCCTTATTTGTCCTGGCCCTTTATCTTCAACGAAAGGGCCCTTATTATCTGGTTGCTCTGATCCCTTGTATCTTTATGATGGGTATGACCACCTGGGCAATGGTCATTAACCTTTTGAATTACTTTAACCAGGGTAAATGGCTTTTGTTTGTTATCGGCGGTAGCTGTTTAATTTTAGCCGTCTGGGTTTGTTGGGAGGCCTTTTTGGTTTTACAGCGGCCCGCCCCCGCAAAAGAGCCTGAGGTGGAATTACAACCTGAATAAATGATAAGAGATCAATCATTACCTGCGAACACCCTGAATTTAATGTAAATGTAAACCTGAATTTAATGTAAATGTAAACCTGTAGATTTTTATATACTAAATTACTGTAGCGCAAGGGCTTTAGCCCTGCATTTTGGCACGGCTAAAGCCCTGCGCTACTTTTGTCTAAATATCGATTATTAAATTATTTTTATGAAAATCTATAGGTTTTACGTGTTTTGGATGCCATGCCGGAAAGTACAGAAAAACAAAAACAAGGTTGGAGACAAGGCATATTATTGTTCTCAGCCCTTATGGCCTTTATCTTTTCAGGAGGCTGGTTGGGATACCTCAATATTCGAATTGAGCGTCAGATAGTTCGCCTATCGCAATTGGTAACGGAAAATCAAAAGGAGATTAAGCGCTATCAACAATCACAGGCGCAATACCAACAAAGGCTGAAGCACTCTTATCACTCACTGAAAATCTTGTTGGAAGGGCTCGAATCGGAAACAGTAACAGAGGAGAAAGGGGCGGACAAAGAAGAACCTTCTACTTTTTTTCAACGTTTCTGGCCGGAATTTTTTTGGTATACAACTTCAGACAATGACACCTTATGGGACATTTCCAAACGTTTTTATGGGGATGGTCGGAACTATCCGGTATTAATGGCCATGAATCCGAATCGCGATATTTTTGAAATTGAAGCGGGTCAACGACTGAAAATACTCAAGGATCAAAAGGAAGTCAGCAACATTTACCATCAATTCGTTGAAAAGAAAGATCAGGCATTATATTTTTGGTATCAGGTTCGTGAGGGTGATACTCCGGAGAGTTTATCCAAAAAATTTTATAAAACCAAAGATCAATACCACCTTATCCAAAGGGTGAATCCGCAATTCCCCCCGCAGCCGGGCCAAAGAATCAGAATTTTGTTAGAGTAAGACCTCTTTGTTTATTTGTGGCCTTTGTTGCTGTGTTGACTAATTTCAGGTTGATCGATAGAATTAAATTCATAGGCCCCGATTTTAGGCTATTCCGGGATCTGTTTCAATAGGTTGGAGTGCAATTTTATTTTTTTAATTTTTAAAGGCGTTGGGAGACCCTAATATGGAAAAATTCCAAATAAGTCTTAGGTTGGTGTGTCTATTCATTATCAGCGTATACTTTCTTTTTCCTTCAATAAGCTATTCGGATTCTCAGGTTGTGGAAAATCCAATAGTAGAAAAAAAATCAACGGCTATTCAGCAGATTGGCCCTAATGAATATAAGATTGGGGCTGTAGTTGTAGATAAAAATAAAAAAGAAATGTATGTCCCCGGCAGTGTTAACATGCAAACTGGATTAGTTGAATATCTTGCCTGCCATGCTGAAGTGGGCAAGTTACATGAAAGCGTCCTTAAGTTTGAGGCGAAACCCTCGGATTTGCAAGTAGCTTTACTTTTATTGGGATTTAAGCCTAAGAATAATTTAAAATATCAAGGGGATCCCACTATTCCGGAAGGGGATCGATTAGAAATTTGGGTTGAATGGAAATTACCGGATAAATCAACAAAGAGGGTTCGGGCAGAGGAACTGGTTTGCGACCCGGAGAAGAAAAAAACAATGGATAAAACTTATTGGGTATTTACCGGGTCTCAAATTATAGACGGCCAATTTATGGCCGATATCGAAGGATCGCTAATCGCCACGTTTCGTGACCCTGCGGCTATTATTAATAATCCTTTACCCAGTGGAGCTGATGACACCAGATATGTGAGCAATGAAAAGCTACTCCCTTCTCAAGGGACAGAAGTAGTTCTTATAATCAAGGGTACTGAACAGGAATCATCAAAAGGGTCATCTTCTCCGAAGGTGCTGAAGAAAAAATAAGCAATAAGCAATAATAAGCAATAAGCAATAAGCAATGATGTGTGAGAGTGCTGAGATGCTGAATGCTGAAGTCAGTATAAAAAGTGAGCGATTTTGCCAAATTGTTAAGGAAAAAATAAAAAAAGGAGGGTAAATATACAAGATGATAGAAAATTGCATATTTCGAAGACCGTTGTTACGATTTTTCATATTTCTCATAATGGGTTTTTTTGTTGTGTTTTTAGCCGTTCCCAGATATGGATGGGGAAAAGCAGATCAGGCAAAGGCAATAGAAGAAAAAATGAATTCACAGCTTTTGGTAAGGCCTAAAAAGCTGAATATTTCTTTGAGAAAGGAAGCTCAGCACTCTATTGATAGTGCGCTCAACTGGTTGAAAGATAAACAAAATCAGGATGGCTCCTGGTCCAGTCCGGACTATCCGGCCTTGACTGCTCTGGTTGTTCTCGGGTTTTTACGTGATCCGTCATCTCCGTTTCAATATAGCCAATATCCTCCCTTTTTGCAAAATGCCTTGAAATTTATCATAGGAAAGGTTCAGCCGGACGGGGGAATTTACACTCCCGATAAGGGCCTTTCCAATTACAATACTTCTATTTGTATTTCAACTCTTGTGGCCACAGGAAATCCTGCCTATAATTCCATTATCCAAAGGGCCAGGAATTATCTTGTTTCATTACAAAAGGATGAGGGTGAAAAGGGAGCTGCCGATAATCCTTATGATGGAGGTATCGGATACGGGACAAAGACCCACTCTGATATGTCCAACATGTATCTTGCCTTGGAGGCATTATACGTTAGTGAAAAATTGGAGACTGATCGACAGGAAAAATTTGTAGATTCAAAAAAAGTTGAATCAAAGGAGTTAAATTGGCAAGCAGCCATAAAATTTATTGAACGATGTCAAAATAATCCCCAATCCAATGATCAAACCTGGGCAAGTGAAGATCCGGATAACTACGGCGGATTTGTTTATTATCCGGGCAACAGTAAAGCCGGAGAAACAAAGCTGCCTAATGGGAAAACGGTCCTTCGGTCTTATGGGAGTATGACCTATGCCGGGCTGTTGAGTTTTATTTATGCCCAACTGGAAAAGAATGATCCCCGGGTACAAGCCGCCTATGACTGGATAAGCAGACATTATACCCTGGAAGAGAATCCCGGTCTTGGTATGCAAGGTTTATACTATAATTACCATACCATGGCCAAGGCCCTGGCTGTGTATGGGGCCAAACATATTCAGGTGCAAGGGCGAAAAGACAAAGTGGAGTGGCGTAAAGAGCTTTTAGAGAAGCTTATTGAATTACAGAAAGGCGACGGCTACTGGGTTAACGACAGCGGTCGATGGTGGGAAAATGATCCGGTGTTGGTTAGCGCTTATGCGGTATTAGCTATGGAGATCTCTTTGTCAGGGTATTAGAATCAGGATAGTAGAAAGGGGTAAATATTATGTTTATTATAGAGCCTCATATTCATATGTATTCTCGAACTACCGATGATTACCAGGCCATGTATCGGGCCGGCATTCGCGTAGCGGTAGAACCCTCATTTTGGCTCGGCTGTGACCGTCGCTATGCAGGCACCTTTTTTGATTACTTTCAACTGATCCTGAAATTTGAACCCATGCGGGCTGCCCGCTATGGTATTGATCATTACTCGTGTATATCTTTTAATCCCAAAGAAGCTGAAAATAGAGTGTTGGTGGATGAAGTGCTGGCCGGTATGGGTGAATATTTAGACCATCCCCGCTGCGTGGGAATCGGCGAAATAGGGCTCAATAATATCACCGACAATGAAATTTATGCCTTCCGCCGTCAGCTTGTAATGGCTGAGGAACGAAAAATGCCGGTAATTGTGCATCTGCCGCATTTTAATAAGCCCAAAGGCGCCCGCATCATTGTGGATATCCTTAAGGCTGAAGGGGTTACGCAAAAGCGTATAGAAATTGATCATAATACTGAAGAAACCATGCCCATTACCCGCAAAACCGACTGTTTTACCGGGCTTACCGTATACCCCTATTCCAAGCTAAACCCCGAGCGCGTATCTCACATTGTAAGGGAATTCGGGGCAGAGCGTATGATTATAGACGGCAGCGCGGACTGGGGGGTTTCAGATCCCTTATCTTTACCCAAGACGATCGATTTTTTGAGAAATGACGGACATAAGGAAGATTCCTTGCAACTTTTGTTTCATGATAATGCTGATGCTTTATATCGTCAATCCCCCCGATGGAAACCAAATTATCATATTGAGCCCATTCCGGTTTCGGAATATCAGCGGCAGCCTTAGCGAGTAAGAATGGTTTATTCGAATCAATGGAACCGAGCCGAAGTCCTTGGGGGGTGGCTGGAGTTGGTGCGCCTCCCGAATCTTTTCACCATACCCGGAGATATTTTGGCCGGGGCATCTTTGGCGCTTATCAGCAAAGGTGAAATTCCCTTCATCCCGCCGGTCGTGATTATTTCCTTATTGCTCTATATGTCCGGTTTAATACTCAACGATTATTGCGATCGTGAAATTGATAAAAAGCAGCGCCCCAATCGTCCTATCCCATCAGGCAGAGTTTCTCCCCATATAGCCTTAACCACAGCCCTGGCATTAATGAGCCTGGCTGTTATTATAAGTTACCTGATTGGTTCGGTCTTTGGGGTTACTCTTGGGTTGCTTGTGCTTATTGTGTTGTATAATGGCCCCGCCCGCAAAATCCCATGGTTGGGTATGCTGGTAATGGGGTTGTGCCGGGGTTGTAATGTATTGTTGGGAGCCGCCCTTGGCAAAAACCCTTTTAGTTATATGGTCTTAATTGGCGCTGGAGGAGAAACCCTTTATGTGGCCGCAGTAAGCGCTTTGGCTTATAATGAAACCAAAGGGCCTCCATCCTTAACTAAACAATGGTTGCCCTTTCTTTCTCTCTTCACTTTCTCAGCTTTTCTCTTCCCTGTAGAGGAAGTTTCCATAGCGGGCATTTTTATGCTCTTGGTGACCTTTGGGTGGGTTTTTTCTGTTTGCAGGACAACTGGCCGTGACAGTAAGCAAGTGCCTGAAAAGATCGGGGAGTTGATTCACGGGTTAATATTGGTTCAATGCACCTTGATTGCTTTTTCGATGGGTAAAAACGTGGGGTTCGGCGTTTATCACCTGTCGGCCATAGTGTTTTTATTTTTCTTATTAACACTTTCCGGATGGACGGCTAAAAAATTTTATAGGAGCTAAATACTGATATGAAGACCAAAATCCTTCTCCTTCAAATAGCGGCCCTTGGGTATAATTTTTTAAAGCAAAATCTTGATGGGCAAAAGCTCTGTCATCTTCCGGTAAAGCCGATTCAAGGACTTTTCCCTGCGCTAACCTGTACCGTTCAAGCCACAATGCGCACGGCCCTCCCTCCATCCGAGCACGGCCTTGTGGGAAATGGTTTTTTCTTTAAAGAACAATGGAAGCCACTATTCTGGGAGCAAAGCAGCCGCCTCATTCAGGGGGGGCGCATCTGGGAAAGGTTTCGCTCTAGCGGGGGGACGGTGGGGCAAATGTTTATTCAGCAGTCGCTGGGGCCGGAAAGCGATCTTGTCCTTTCTCCAGCGCCCATTCATAAACATCACGGGGGCATGATTCTTGATTGTTTTTCAGAGCCCCCTTCATTAAATCAGCGATTGAAAAAAGAACTGGGTGGGGTTTTCCCTCTGCATCATTATTGGGGCCCTCTGGCCTCTAAGAAATCCAGCCAATGGATTATAAGGGCCTTGATGAGTGTGATGGGAAAGGAAAAGCCCGATTTTTTATATTCCTATTTGCCTCATTTAGATTATGTCCTGCAAAGATATGGTCCTTATGCCGAAAAAAGCAAAAAGGGATTTAGGGAAATGCACTCTTTTCTTGAGGAGGTCCTTCGGGCGGCCAAAGAGCAAAACTATCGAGTAATTGTATTTGGAGATTACCCCATCACCCCTGCCGACAAGGTTATTTTCCCCAATAGAATTTTACATAAGGCGGGGTTGTTTAAGACACGAAGTATCAAAGAAAAACAGTATCCAAATTTTTATACGAGCGCCACCTTTTGCATGGTGGATCATCAGGTAGCACACCTTTATATATTTGAGCCGAGCAGAATGGAAGAGATAAAGAAATTAATGGAAAATACCGCAGGTATAGATATGGTACTGGATCGTCCGGCCCAAGGCAAGCTTGGTCTTGACCATCCAAGAAGCGGGGAACTGGTGTTAGTGGCTGAGCCGGGGGGTTGGTTTGACTATCGCTGGTGGGAAGAAAAAAAATATGGCCCTGATTTTGCAACACATATTGATATTCATAATAAACCTGGATACGATCCGGGGGAGTTATTTTGGGGGTGGCCTCCTCCTTCGGTTTCCCAGAATCCTTCTCGGATAAAGGGGACCCATGGCCGGGTTGATAAAGATAAGTGTATTTTTTATGCTTCCAATGTGGACCTGCCGGGCGCCCCTGAGACCTTACTGGGACTGGCAAAGAGCATAAAAGAACTTCTTGATACTCAGTAAACTTGAAAGAAAGGGTTCATCTGGTTAGATATTATTTTTAGGAATATATCATGAAAATCGAACAGAGAATAACCGTTGATTTCAGCTATGATATATATTTTACCCGCGATGTTTTTGGACCGGAAAATCCTATTTTACAAAATATTTTCGGCCACGGAAAGCCGCGGATACTTGTGTTTCTTGATTCCGGCGTGGCCGCCGCCTGGCCGGGTATGGAACATCGAATCGGGGAGTGGTTTGATGCTCATCCCCAATCGGGAGAAATGGTCTCCCCGGTTATTATCGTGCCTGGTGGGGAGCAATGTAAAAACGACTTTGAATATCTTAAGGTAATAGCACGCAATATGCGCATTACCAAGCTGGATCGCCATTCATACGTGCTTATTGTGGGAGGCGGCGCTGTTTTAGATGCAGTAGGGTTTATTGCCTCCATTACCCATCGGGGCATCCGCCATATCCGCATTCCAACCACTGTTCTTTCCCAGAATGATTCAGGGGTGGGGGTTAAGAACGGCGTTAATCTTTTCGATGCCAAGAATTATTTTGGCACCTTTAGCCCCGCCTATGGGGTGGTAAATGACCTTAACTTTTTAAGGACATTGAAACTTCGCGATTGGCGTGCGGGAATATCCGAAGCCTTTAAGGTGGCTATTATCAAAGACCGCTCCTTTTTATTGGAGTTGGTGAATAAAGCTAAAAAGCTATCCGAGCGTAATGAAGGGGCCATGGAAATTCTGATACGCCGTTGTGCTCAACTCTATAGAAAAAAACTCCCGTTGGATTTTAAGCAGTTAATCTAAATTTAAAGATATCTATCAACTTTTCTGGAAAATATACATCTTTGATAATTTTTTGAATTTTTTTTATCATTTTTTTTTGTTTAGAATTTCTATTCAT
>DAOURK010000205.1 GCA_030625085.1 Pseudomonadota bacterium | reverse complement strand
TTACTGTAAAAAGGTTGAAGGTAAGATCTTTTATTATAGGGTAGTACAGATAATCGAAAATGTCAACAGGGAATATAAATTTTTTTTAAGACTGTAAAATGAAACACTTAAGAGGATTTAAAAAATCTCCGAATGACGTTGATCAAAGGGGAGGAGTTGAGGGGACTGAATGGTTACTCTTAAAAATTATGTCATGAACCATAATTGATGGTCTCGTAAAAAGTCCAAAATTAACTGGTTTAGGTATTATAACTTTTTGATTTTATTAGACAGTATTTTTATGAATTCGACTTTTTACGATTGCATCATAATTGATGAATTCGTAAAAGGTCATTTTTACAAAATTTGGGTTGTATAAATTCAATAAATTATGTTGTGCGAAGCCCCCAATTTTGGACTTTTTACGAGGCCATCATAATTGACTTTCAATTTTAATAAAAATATAATGGCATAAAAATAAGGCTTGCGCTAAAAATGGCAGGGGATACTCTACCTATGGGACAAATTAGTAAACAAAATACATATCATACCATTGAGAGGAAAAAGCAGCGCCTTTTAAGGAGGTTGTGGGGAAAATGTTGCTTTACTTTATCAATTTCATTTTATTTTCAGATTGTTAAAATTGTCTTTGAAACATGGCAAAAAGCAAGGAAAGGAGCGCTGGATGGCTCTTGCTGGTCTCAGCAAAGTCTGAAGATTTTAAAAGCTGTAGAATCAAATGGAGGGATTGTTCATATCGAGGGTCTCGACAATATTCGAAATGCGAAAGGACCGGTGGTATTTATCAGCAATCATATGAGTACACTGGAGACTTTTATTTTTCCTTATGTGATTTTGCCAAAGGATTTTACCTTTATTATTAAAAAAAGCTTATTGGCCCATCCACTTATGGGTGGTATTTTACGTGCTGTAAAGGCTATTGCCGTGACCAGGAAAAATCCGAGAGAAGATTTGAGGACCGTGCTCATCAAAGGAGTGGAAAATTTAAACATCGGCCGGTCCTTACTCATTTTCCCTCAGAGTACGCGTACTTTTCACATTGATCCGGCTCAATTTAACACTTTGGGAATTAAATTGGCTGTTAAAGCTCGCGTTCCGGTTATTCCCATTGCCGTCAAGACTGATTTCTGGGGGACTGGTAAATTTATTCGGGATTTTGGGCCCATCGGCAAAGTGCGGGAGGTTTATATCACCATTGGGGAACCAATGATGATTCAGGGGAATGGAAGAGAAGAACATAAAGAAATTATTCAATTCATTAGATCTCATCTTATTCAATGGTCGGGACTAAGTCCCATAAGTCCCTCCATTCTTGAAACGTAAAGTCAAGACAACTCTTTGATTATTTGCTCAATTACTTTATCAGTTTAATGTTGTGTGTGAGTATCGCCTGCTTGACTATTTGCAAATTACTTTACCCTTTTAATGTTGTATGTGAGTATCTCCTGCTTGATCGTAACCATTCAGTCAACCTCCCTCGATGGGAGGGGTTAGGGGAGGGTGATGCTTTATTTCATCCCCAGCCAGCCTTCCCTATCAAGGGGAGGAGTTGAGGGAACTGAATGGTTACGCTTAAGCAGGTTCCAAAACCACTTTTGATGCAATCGTAAAAAGTCTTATCAACGTGTCTTTTCGAACACATTCACTACGTTCAGTGTAAACTCCTGTGAGAAATCTATATTTTACAATATGTTGAAAAATAAAGGATTTTTCCCTGTGGTTGAAATATAAATTTGCCAAAATCGACTTTTTACGAGACCACCCTTTTAATTCTAAAATTTTTTACGTGATCCTGATCTGGTGCATCTGCTTGAATTATTTGTTTTATAAGAAGATTTATTCAAGTATAACTTATCTGAGTGGCAGTTAAAATGCAAACTACTTTTGGCATCTTTCATAAAGCACAATAGATGGTCTCATAAAAGTCCTAAATTAACAGGTTTAGGCATTATAACTATTTGATTTTATAAGATACTATTTTGATAAATTCGACTTTTTACGATTGCATCTTGTATAATATATATATATATACAATTAAACTGAAGGCGGGATAAATTCCGGCAGGGACATAATTAAAAGATTGCAATAGTGTTGATTTTTAAAGTAATTATTGGGGCGGATAGGTATGAAACCAAATAATTTTCAGGATGGTTTTCAGCATCACGAAAAAAGCCTAAATCCAAAAACAAAGATTATTTCCTTTGAAAAGAGAGCCAAGAAAGTTAATAAAGAGTTAAAAAATTCAGCAACTGCTGAAATTATTACCTTTCCAAGGCGATATGAAAAGGTGGACGGCTTAAAAAATTGCAGGTTTATTTCGGTGGCACTATTTGGGAGTTGCGGCGGTTTGTTTGGGATTATTATTTTTATTTTAATTTTAGCCCTGTTATTTGTTATTTAAAACACAAACACTGCGGCGCTTAACACTGTTGTCCAGTTGCCATTTCCACGAGCTACTGCTGCTATTGAGTAGGAATCAATTATTTTGCCGCTTATTCGATAAATTTCCTTCCGTTCGTCGTATCCCTTTTCCGGATCAAAGTCAATGCCTAGAGTACTGGCCAGCATTGTTGTGGCCAGATCTTCCGCATAATCCTTCATATATTGTTCATTTTCTCCAAAAGAATGATATTCCGATATGTAACCATATTGTTTTGGTTCTTTTGGCACAGCCATACCTACTGCCGCACCGATGACTCGCTCCGCCTCATTTGTGCTGTTTTCACTCAGTACACAATACGTAATTTGGCCGGGCAAAAGATTTTTAATCCCCTCTTCAGGGTTTATAATTTTACAATTCGGCGGCAGTATACTTGATACTCTGACCAGGTTGTATCTCTCTATGCCTGCCTCTCTGAGCGCAAATTCAAATGATTGAAGTTTTGCCTTATGGTTACCTACACCTTTAGTGAAAAAGACCATATTAGGCACCATCCCGGGTTTTATAATATCAGTCATCCCTAACCCCTTTTTTTTTAATTTAATCTCAATTAATTAAAGTTTTTTTTCGTAGATTTCCTTTTAAAATCAACTTATTAGCTTTCCTTGTCCATATCTTATTGATGGATAATATCATGCTGCTTAAGTTTAAGCAACTCGTTTAAATGAGGTGGCGAAAAAATAAAAAATGTCTTTCTTGATTTATATTTTTACTTTATGATATTTTTGCGATATTCTCTGGCAAAGCACGGAGCTTCCTGCTTTAATTCATTTTGTGAGAAATAATTTTGATGGCCTCGTAAAAAGTCCAAAATTGGGGGGTTTCGCACAACATAATTTGTTGAATTTATGTAATCTAGATTTGGCAAAAATGACTTTATACGAATTTATCAATTTTCATGTGTTAAAAAAACAAAGAATAAATGTACGAAAAGATACTCAATGAATAACCGATTACGTAATACATACTTAAGATTAATATCAATACCATTAACTTAAGAAATACTATGAATTTTCTCAAGGGGGAGGGACAACTGTAAGGAACTTAAGTTAATGACATTAAGATTAGGATAACATTGAAGAAATAAAGGAATAAAGTAATAAAAGGATTAAACGTGGGTTAAACGTTATAAACGTGATAAAGGAATAAGGGATAAAGGAATATATGAGATGAAAAATATTATTAAAAATTATTTCCTGATTGTTGGATTTTTAACCACTGTATTCATGGTGCTTTTTTGTGTATTAATTTTTAAGCTTATAAACAATATTAGGGAAATTACCCCTCGTGTAACTGAAAAAGAAAAAATATTGTCTGATAAACCTTACTACCTGAAATTAGATCTGGTTGGTACTATTAAGGATAGGCATGTATCGGACTTCACGCGGTTTTTTCAATTTTTGGAAGGGCGGGAAGAGTATAAATTATATGATTTGATTAATACACTCGACCTGGCCTCTCAGGATGAACGAATTAAAGGTTTGGTTATTAAACGATTAAATGTTCGGGCCGAATTGAATTCCATTATTGAATTAAGCGATGCTTTAAAGCGTTTTCGGGAAAAGGGGAAAAAGGTATATGTCTTTCTAAATGAAGCGAATAATAAGAATTATTTATTGGCTTCGGCAGCAGATCAAATATTTTTTCAAAAAGAGGGGAGCCTCTATGTGCCGGGGATTTCCGCCTCATTGATTTATATAAAAGACACTTTGGCCAAGGTAGGTATAGAAGCGGAATTTCTTAAGACCGGACAGTATAAAAGCGCTCCTGAGATTTTTACTTCCAATTCCATGTCGGAAGATACCAGAAATATGACCACCTCTTTGCTGGGAGATATTCAGGAAAATTTTATTACTACTATTGCCAAAAATAGGAATCTAAACCCTGATGAAGTGATTGATTTTTCAGACAAGGCTTTGCTTATTGCCGATGAGGCTTTGGAGCGAAAATTGGTAGATGAGTTAGCGTATAGGGATGAATTTCAAGAGGCTGTAGAAGAAAAATTTTTTCCGGAAATTAAGTCCTTGGATTTTGATGATTATGCTCAAGTATCCCCAAAGTCAATTAAAGGAGTAAAAATTGATAGACGTCGTAAAATCGGCTTGATTATAGCATCCGGACCAATTCAAATGGCCGCCCGCGGGCATCAATTTGATGAGCCGGTAATATTGCCGAGTAGGATATTGAAAGAGTTAAAGAAGGGGGAAGAAGATTCAAGCATTAAGGCTTTAATCTTAAGAGTGAATAGTCCGGGGGGCTCGGCCCTTGCTTCGGATATCATCTGGAATGCGGTCAGGAAATTGAATATTCGAAAGCCGGTATTTGTCTCTATGGGAAATGTAGCTGCCTCAGGCGGTTATTATATATCCATGGGAGCCGAACGGATTTATGCCGGCAAAACCACTATCACCGGCTCAATAGGTGTTTTCGGGGGTAAATTTGTGGCCAGTAAGCTCATGGATAAAATCGGTGCTCATCCGGAAACCATAACCTTTAGTGAAGGCGCATCCCTATTTTCTGCAGTGCAGGATTTTACTCCACAACAAAGGCTTCAGCTTCAGGGCTATTTGGATAATACCTATCAAAGTTTTGTGACCAAAGCTGCCTTGGGGAGAAATAAGGAATATGAGGAATTAGATAAGGTTGCTCAGGGGCGGGTTTGGACCGGCAGGCAAGCCCGGGAAGTTGGATTGGTAGATGGGGTAGGCGGCTATTATGAGGTCATTCAGGCTGTTAAGGAAAAGATAGGTATAAAAGAAGATGTATTTCCTACTGTTGTCCGGATTAGAGTTAGTTCAGGGACTTTGCTGGATAGGTTACGCTATTTTTCTTTACACCTAAAGGAGAAATTATTACCCATTTCTGCCTTCAAGGCCACTCTGAAAAAACAGATTGCTCGCCTCACGACAGTGAAAGATTTGTTGACCAAAGAAAAAGCCCTTTACCTGATGCCTTATAGCATAGAGATTCAATAAGAATAGGACACTAAGAAAAGGGCACTCTTGTCTATCTACGAAAAGATTTTCGTCCGCCGCCGCCGCGAGCAAACCGGGGAGGCTGTTGTCGGATAATGTTTTTTTCCAACATAAAGGCAGGCCATATATCTTTATAGGCTCGCATTCTCATTCTTTGATTATTTTGTAAGGCCTTTAAATTGGTTTTAATATTTTCATCCTTTGGGAGCTTTTTGAGACCTTTGTTAAGAATTTCGATAGCCTCATCTTTTTTACCCATGGTGTTCAAACAATAAGCAAAAAGGGACCAGACAATACTTTCTTTGCGGGATGTGCGAGTGGCGGCCTTAAAGGCTTTTTTCATCTTTTCCACATTTTTTTTCTTCATATACAAAATGCCCAAAATACATTGGCCGATATAATGGCTGGCGATTCCTTTTTTCAAATATTCTTCAGCCTTTTTAAAATCTTTTTTATAATAATACGTTACCCCTATTTGGGAATTGAGCTGGGCGGCAATGAAAGGGTGCCGGTATTTGTACTTGAATCCCTTCTCCAGCAAAATAATGGCCCTGCTGAATTGTCCTTTCGTTAATTCAACACTGGAGGCTTCAACAATGACTGTTATTTTTTTCATGATTAATTTGGCCAGCAGAAAAAAAACACCACCTGCTGCGAGGATGCCGAGAATTATGCCAATGGGCCAGTAAAGTGGTAAGAAATAGAAAAATAAGTAGAAAATCCCAAAGCCGATACAAAGTGAAATAAAAATATTAATCATTTATAAGAACTCCTTTTTAGTAATCATTCTGTCCCCTCAGTTTCTCATACTTGATGGGGCAGGCACCAGGTGGTGCTAAAATAAAGCATCACTCTGGTTTATCCCTCCCATCGAGGGAGGGGGACTGAGTGGTTACCCTTTTTATGTATGGTAATTCTGCTTTAACCTGTTAATATTCAATAAATAAGTAGATTATATATAGATTTTTAGAAAAATAATTTTATAATCCATATTCAGACAGAAATAGCGCAGGGCTTCAGCCCTGCTGATTGTGGCAGGACAGAAGCCCTGCGCTACAGGATAAAATTTAATATCTGAAAAGCTATAATATAACAGAGACTATAGAATCTATCAGAATTAAATTATTTTTTCAAGGCATTACCTGATAAGAGATAAAAATTTTTCTTGACAAATTTTTTAAAAATATATAGGTTCTTATATCTTGAATATCTTCTATCAATTCACCGAAAGAAATTAAATTTGGCTACAAATCTGTTTTTACTATCTTCAATAGCGGAGGACGTTAGTCCTGCTAAAATAACTGGGTTTTCGATATAAGGCGAAAAATGGAACTTGTCCCGCCTGGAATCGCTTGCAGGGCAAGGGTTTTCAAGGGCTGTTTGATATAAGAGATTTTTTGGACCTCGGTATAAGTCTTTGATATATAAGGAATCAAATA